>CAIXKV010000180.1 GCA_903920145.1 uncultured Rhodospirillales bacterium | reverse complement strand
CCCTCAGACGCCGGGCGGGCGCATCCGCGCCCTTGGCTTCGCGTCCACGAGGACGCGGGGCCGCCGTCGCGGCCCGATACCGGCAGTGTGTCATCGTTATAGCTCGCCGGTATGACACACCGTGAGGCCAGGCGGGGATGCGCCTGCCCGGCGCCTGAGGGTAGCCTTAATGTCCTAACATTAAAGTCCGATGGTATCATGAAGGGGAGATGTCGATCGGTGGCCGCGTTTCTGTCAGGATCGGATTGATCGGTGAGCGACCTTGTTCCGCCCGATATCATGCCGTTGCGCCAGGGCACGGTTGGGGTTGACTTTGTTACAGGCCTGGACAGCGGCGTTCCGGGGCCAAACCTTGTGATCAATGCCCTGTGTCACGGCAATGAAATCTGCGGCGCCATCGCCCTGAAGCGTTTGATGCGCCTGGGGGTGCAGCCATCCCGAGGGCGTTTGACCTTGATTCTGGCTAACGTTGCCGCCTACCAGCGGTTCGATCCGCTTCGGCCCTTGGCTTCGCGCTATGTTGAGCAGGATTTTAACCGGCTCTGGTCCGAATCGCTGCTTGATGGTGATGGGGTTAGTGTCGAGTTGCAGCGCGCTAGGATGTTGCGGCCCTTTTATCAGCAGGCCGATGCTTTATTGGACCTGCATTCTATGACGCAGTTTTGCGATCCTCTGATGCTGTGTGGCCGTACCGAGCGGGCTCGGAACTTAGCCCTCAGTCTACAGTTTCCGCGTTGGGTGGTGGCCGATTCGGGGCATGCCGCCGGACGTCGGCTGATCGACTATGGTGCGTTCAGTGTTCCAGACGCCGAAGCGGCGAAGGGGGCGGCGGCTCCCATTGCGTTGCTGGCGGAATGTGGCCAACACGGGCTTGCCGCTGCCGCCGAGGTGGCTTTTGCCCTCTGCTTGCGCTTTCTTGACCATTTTAGACTGATCCCTTCATCGGTGATTGCCGAAGCCATGCCCGCAATCGCGTTGACGCCACAGAAGGTTGTGATTGTTACTGATGTTGTCACGGCCCAAAGCGATGAGTGCGTTTTGGCGGCAGACTATGCGGGTCTCGATCGTGTGCCCCATGCGGGGACCATCATTGGTCATGACCAGGGCCTGCCGGTGCGGACTCCTTATGACGACTGCATCCTGATTATGCCGGCGCGCAAGGTCCGGCGTGGACAGACGATGGTGCGTTTGGGGCGTATTCTGTCCTAATCGGAGGGTTGTGGGGCATTCCTGCCCTGTGATTGTGATGATCATTGATTTTTGTTTGATTTTTTTCACCCTAAGAGAGTCGGTTGCGTTGGAGACTCCGTTTCAGTGGGATCAGGTGGATAATTCCTGTGGCGCTGGTCTTGACGCTTTTCTTCATTGGCGATATATAAAGAGCAGCGTGGTGGGTTCGCCTGTTCTCACGGGACAGATCCGGCGGGCCTGAGGCGGCGAGGAGGGGACCATGTCGGCGATTCAAGGGACGGCTTCGGGGACGTACTTTCAGTATATTCAGCAAAGCCAACAGGTTAATGGTCAAAGTCGAGACACTCAGATCAGTAACCAGAACCAGTCGGCGGACACCATCGTCAAGCAGGCGACGTCTGGTCACCTCAAGAATGCGGAAAGTGTCCTGTCGGCTCAACAAAACCAGGGCCGGGGTAATATCGTAGACTTTTACGCTTAAGACGCGGCACGCGGGGGCTTTGTTCCAGGGTCGCAGCTTTCGAGCGGCGGTGCTGTGCCTGATCCCAGAGGCAGGGTTGTCTCGGTGGGGTGTTTGGGTGTGTGGCGGTCGGGGCTGATCTTCTTCGCTGGAGCGGGGAAGGGGTGGTTCGTCCCGCGGTCCCCGAAAGGCGCGGCAAAGCGGGCCCGCCGTCCGAGATTTTCGCTTTAAGGGTTTATGTTGTCGCTCCCGTATGGCAAGCATGGCCAGGGACGGGCGTTGAGCCCGTGGTTATGGGCGAGCCGTTTTATCCGGGGGCTCGTTCGGGAATTGTCAGGAGGAACGATGGCACAGCCGTTGATGCCGAAAGCAACCGCCGTGTGGTTGGTTGAGAATACGGCCTTGACCTTCGAGCAGATTGCCGCCTTCTGCGGCTTGCATGCGTTGGAGATCAAGGCAATTGCCGACGGCGAGGTGGCGGTTGGTATGGTCGGTTTCGACCCGATCGCTTCGGGCCAGTTGACCAAGGCCGAAATCGAACGGGGCGAGCGGACGCCGACGGCGCGGTTATGCCTGCAAGTTCAGGATCTTCCACAGCCGGTGCAGCGCTCCAAAGGGCCGCGCTACACGCCGGTCACAAAACGCGGGGATAAACCTGACGCGATTGCTTGGCTACTGAAAACACACCCCGAGTTGTCCGATGCCCAACTCAGTCGCTTGATCGGTACCACCAAGCCGACTATTGCCGCTGTTCGAGATCGGACTCATTGGAACGCGCAAAATATCAAGCCGCGCAACCCGGTTCTGTCGGGTCTGTGTACTCAGCGGGAATTGGATGAAGCCTTGGCCCAGGTGCGCCGCCATCCTGTTCCGGTTGTGGAGCACGACGTCGAGCCGGAGACCCATGACGACGACTAAAGGTCATCGAGCCTTGATGTTGGTGCTGACTCATCAAGGCTGCTCTCGGACGCCGGGCGGGCGCATCCGCGTCCCCCGAGAGTCACATGGGGGCTTCGCGCGCGTGGTCGCGCGGAGCCGCAGTCATGGTCAGGGGGCGGCGCTGTGTCATCGTTACGGCTCGCGGGTCAATGCGATGACGGATGGTTTTGCCCAGGCAGTGGGGGGGCAAAGCCGATTTCCAGGGGCGTTGCCCCTGGGGTTCGGGTCGATGGCTCGGTCTGGGTCATGAGCGCCGGCAAGCGGGTTGATCTGGAATTGGTCGAGCGTGGTTTGGCCGAAAGCCGGGAACGGGCGCGGGCGCTGATCATGGCCGGTTTGGTCTTTTCCGCCGAACGCCGGGTGGTCAAGGCGGGAGAGGTCATTGCTGTTGGAGCCCCGCTGGAAGTGCGCGGGCGGGATCATCCCTGGGTTTCGCGCGGGGGCCTGAAATTGGTCGCTGGCCTTGACCATTTCGCGCTGGATCCGGCGGGGCTGGTCGCGCTGGATGTGGGGGCCTCCACCGGAGGGTTTACCGACGTTCTGTTAAGTCGGGGGGCCGCGCGGGTTTATGCGGTGGATGTTGGGCATGGCCAGTTGGCCTGGAAACTCCGTCAGGATCCTCGAGTCGTGGTTCTGGAGCGGACCAATGCGCGGGCTTTGGGCCGAGCCGAGATTCCCGAGCCCGTCGATTTGATCGTTTGCGATGCCAGCTTTATCGGGTTGTCGGTGGTTTTGCCAGCGGCGTTGGCGTTGGCGGCTCCGGGGGCGCGACTGGTGGCGCTGGTCAAGCCCCAGTTCGAAGTTGGGCGTGGCCAAGTGGGTAAAGGGGGAATCGTCCGGGATGCCGCCCTCCACCAGGAGGTTTGTACTCGGATTGCCGAGTGGTTAGCGGCTCAACCGGGGTGGGCGCTGTTGGGGCTGACGGACAGTCCGATCACGGGGCAGGATGGCAACCGGGAATTTCTGATCGGCGGCCTTTATCGGAGCGTCGAGGTTGCCGCCGTGCCAGTTTAACCTCGGACCAGCACGACATCCCGGAGGATGGCGGCGTATTGGATGGCGGCTCCTATGATAACAAAGCTGTGCCAAATCACAGTGTGGTAGCGGAGCCGGACGAGATTGTGGAACGGAACGCCAAGGGTGTAGGTCATGCCGCCCAAGGCGATCAGGATAATCCCTTCGGTGGGCATGGCGCCGATCAGCCAGGGCAGGGCAGGGACCAACAGCCAGCCGAACCCGAGATAAAGGCCGAGATACTGGCTCATGAAACGGCGCGGAAAAAAGAGTCTTATCAGGATGCCGTATAGAGCTATCGCCCAAACACCAAAGAATAAACATATGCCTAACGAACCACCAATAGATATTAATGTAATTGGCGAATATGTGCCCGCAATCATTATAAATATAGAAATATGATCGAGGCACTTGTAGAAGTAACTATTTTGAGATCGATCTTTTAAGTGATAAACCATGGAAAATCCAAGCATCATGAGGAGGCTTAAACCATATATTAATACACTAATAATTAAAACGTGATCATAAGTTCGCCATGAAATTATAATTATTGTTGTAAATCCAGTGATTCCGAGTATAAATGCAGCAATTTGTATTGTGCTGTTTATTATTTCTTCGGTTCCATAATGTGGAAATGATGGAGTCTGGTTCATGGCCACTAAACCTTAAGCGATACTTGAGGGTTGCCTTTTAATAATCATACCATCGGGCCTTGATGGTGACTCATCAAGGCTGCCCTCAGACGCCGGGCCGCCGTCGCGGCCCGAGGACCGGCGATGTGTCAGTATCAGAGCTCGCCGGGATCACAGGTCACATCCGGTGATTGGTTAATCGACTGATTGTAAAAGTAGTTCTAGCTTCAAAAGGGTCAAATTGATTGTTCTCGTTTTGGGGCCTGCTGAGGGCCCTGAGCTTGGTGTTTTGTGGGGCTCTGCCTTGCATGCCGGTAAGGGCGCGGATGCGCCCGCCCGGCGTGTGAGGGAATGAGTTATTGGGCCGCGACTGCGGCCCCGCGCGCTCGTGCGCGCGAAGCCAAGGGCGCGGATGCGCCCGCCCGGCGTTTGAGGGCAACCTTAATAAGCCTTAGGCTTCTTCGTAACGGGTAAAGCCTGCCGCCACCGCCGTCATCCATGGCGGTTGCAGGGCCTCAAGCCGGGCAAACACGGGGCACTCCCGATGATGGGCGCCGGGCAAATAGCCAATGCTCATCAAAAACTCGCCCACCACTTCGCCGCCCATAAAGGTCAAATGCTGACGAAACAGCGTGACCCAAGCCCTCTTGTCACGCGGATGGTGATGGGCGATCCAGGCCGCAAACGAGCCAAATTCGGCACGCAACGCCACCAGCCGCCGAGCATTCTCGATGACGGCATCGACCTTGCGGCGATTGCGGATGATGCCAGCATCACCCAACAGCCGCAAACGCTCGACCTCGCCGTAGCCCGCCACCCTGTCGATATCAAAATCCTCGAAGGCCTGCCGAAAGGCGGCGCGCTTCTTCAGCACGGTCAACCATGACAGGCCCGCTTGGTTGATCTCCAACACCAGTCGCTCGAACAGAATTCGGTCGCATTCGACCGGAAAACCGTAGTCTTGCTCGTGGTAGGGGCCGTGCCACGGGTGACCGGGGGCGGCCAAGCAATAGCTGAGAGTCATGGGCCCATGATGTAGCAAAAGGGAGCATCCGGTTGCCAGAAAATAGGCTGGGACAAAAAGAGAACATCGGTAGCTCTTGCCAAGCAGAAAAGAACCTGCTAGTTCAAGGGCTTCTGAGAAGAGTGTTCCCCGCACACGCGGGGATGAACCGTTCTGGACTTAGTCGCTATCCTGATTGTCCACGTGTTCCCCGCACACGCGGGGATGAACCGCAGACCACCGAGGTTCAGGTTATCGTCGGATAGTGTT
>CAIXKV010000179.1 GCA_903920145.1 uncultured Rhodospirillales bacterium | reverse complement strand
GTGTGGGCGGAGCCCTCGAATGCCCTGATACTGACACATCGCCGGTCCTCGGGCCGCGACGGCGGCCCCGCGCGCCCATGCGCGCGAAGCCAAGGGCGCGGATGCGCCCGCCCGGCGTCTGAGGGCAGCCTTGATGAGTCACCATCAAGGCCCGATGGTATTAGACCTTCGCCAAAGCTTGATCCAAATCCGCCAGGATATCGTCAATATGCTCGATGCCCACTGAAAGACGGACATATCCGGCCGTAACGCCGGTGCGGAGCTGGTCTTCCGGCGACAATTGAGAGTGCGTGGTCGAGGCCGGATGAATGGCGAGGCTCCGAGCGTCGCCGATGTTGGCAACGTGATAGAACAGCTCCAGGGCATTGATGAAGCGTCGCCCGGCTTCCGAACCGCCAGCCAGTTCGAAGCCCGCTAAACCGCCATAGCCTCCCTTGAGAACGGCATCGGCCCGGCGGCGATATTCGCCGTCTTGCTGCGACGGATGGATGACCCGGATGACTTTGGGGTGCTTGGCCAGATAGTCGACCACCGCCTGGGTGTTCGCGCTGTGGGCGCGGATTCGCAGCGGAAGGGTTTCCAAGCCTTGGATGAACTGGAAGGCGTTGAACGGGCTGAGAGCCGAGCCGACATCGCGCAGCAGCGTAACCCGTGCCTTGAGGATGTAGGCGATTGGCCCCAGCGGCTTCACCGCCTCGGTCCACACGGCGCCGTGATAGCTGGGATCGGGTTGGTTCAGGGTCGGGAAGCGGTCGGGATAAGCTGCCCAATCGAAATTGCCGCCATCGACGATGATCCCGCCGACGGAGGTGCCGTGGCCGCCGATGAATTTGGTGGTCGAATGCACCACCACCGCCGCGCCGTGGTCAAAGGGCCGAGCCAGAATCGGCGCCGCCGTGTTATCGACAATCAACGGAATGCCCAGCTTGCGCCCCAGCGCCGCCACTTCGGCGATCGGGAACACTTGGAGTCTGGGATTGGGCAGCGTTTCGGCGAACCAGGCGCGGGTGCGGGCGTCAGAGGCGCGCACGAAGGCTTCGGGATCGGCAGGATCGACGAAACGAACCTCAATGCCCATGGTCTTGAAGGTGTTGGCAAAGAGATTCCAGGTGCCGCCGTAAAGGTCGGTGGAGCTGACGATGTTATCGCCGGCATGGGTGATGTTCTGAACCGCCACAAATTCGGCGGCTTGTCCCGACGACACCGCGAGCGCCGCGACCCCGCCTTCAAGCGCCGCCACCCGCGTTTCCAGGACCGCCGTGGTCGGGTTCATAATCCGGGTGTAGATGTTCCCCAGCTCTTGCAGCGCAAATAAGCGGCTTGCATGCTCGGTATCGTCAAACTGATATGAGGTGGTCTGATAAATCGGAACCGCCACGGAATTGGTGGCAGAGTCGCGCCGGTGACCGGCATGCAAGACGATCGTCTCGGGGTTTTTCCAGGGTCCAGCCATCGGAACCGCGTCCTTTCACCAAAAAAACATAAAAATAAGTGTGAAATAAATATATTTCACATTGCCTTATTGTCACGATCGGGCCGGAGAGTCAAGCCACCCCCCGTTCGCTCCCAGGGCCATCGCATTGGGGCGAGGACGGCGGTGAGGCGCCCGCTGTTCCATCCGGCGCGCTTGATCGCAATACGCAGAGTCTGTGTAATACCATCGGGCCTTGATGGTGACTCATCAAGGCTGCCCTCGGACGCCGGGCGGGCGCATCCGCGCCCTTGGCTTCGCGTCCATATCAGGGCTCGCCGGTATCACTCCACAGTGACGCTTTTGGCCAGATTCCGGGGCTGGTCAACGTCGGTCCCTTTGAGGACGGCGGTGTGATAGGCCAACAACTGAACCGGAATGGCGTACAGGATTGGGGCGACAAACGGATCCACGGCGGGGAGTTCCACCGACCAGCGCACCCGGTCCTTCAGCCGCTCGACGCCTTTGGCATCGGCAATCAGCAGAACCTTGCCGCTGCGGGCGCAAACCTCTTGGACGTTGGAAACGGTCTTTTCAAACAGGCTGTCACTGGGGACCAGCACGATCACCGGAACTGATTCGTCGACCAGAGCAATGGGGCCGTGCTTGAGTTCGCCAGCGGCGTAGCCCTCGGCATGGATATAGCTGATTTCCTTGAGTTTTAAGGCTCCTTCAAGGGCCAGCGGATAGCAGGCGCCGCGCCCCAGATAGAGCACATCCCGCGCCTCAGCCACCTCGTGGGCCAGATCGCGCAGGCGTTGGTCGTGGTTCAGCACCTCGACCGCCCGCGCGGGCACCTCGCGCAGAGCCGCCGCCAAAGCGGCCTCGCGTTCCTGGGAAATGACGGTCCGGGATCGGCCCAATGCCACCGCCAGACAGGCCAGCGTGGTTAACTGGGTGGTGAAGGCTTTGGTGGAGGCCACGCCGATTTCGGGACCGGCCAAGGTGTACAGCACCGCGTCGGCCTCGCGGGCGATGGTGCTTTCGGGGGCGTTGACGATGGCCAGGATGTGTTGACCCTGGCGTTTGCAGTAACGCAGCGCCTCCAGGGTATCCAGGGTTTCGCCCGACTGGGAGATGAACAGGGCGACTCCACCCGCCGGCAACGGCGCCTCCCGGTACCGGAACTCCGAAGCAATATCGATTTCCACCGGAATCCGGGCGATCTGTTCCAGCCAGTATTTGCCCACCAGACCGGCGTAATAGGCGGTGCCGCAAGCAACGATGGTGATCCGGGAGGCTCCCGCCAGATCAAAGGGCAGGTCAGGCAACGAGATATGGCCGGTGGACGGGTGAATGAAGGCCGACAGGGTGTCGCCGATGGCCTGGGGTTGTTCGTAAATCTCTTTCAACATAAAATGGCGATAGCCATCCTTGCCGATCAAGGCTCCTGACACGGCGGTTTGCCGAACCATGCGCGTCACCACCGCGTCGCTGGCATCATGGACCACGGCGCTGGTGCGGCGGACCTCGACCCAATCCCCATCCTCCAGATAGCACAATTGGGTGGTCAGCGGCGCCAGGGCGAAGGCGTCCGAGGCCAGATACATCTCGCCGTCCCCATAGCCCAGGGCTAGCGGTGTGCCGCGACGGGCGCCGATCATCAAATCGGGGTCGTCGGTGAAGATCAGGGCCAGAGCAAACGCCCCTTCCAGCCGTTTCAACGTCAAGGCCGACGCGGCCACCGGGGCTAATCCATTATCGAGATAATGAGTGACCAGATGAACGATGATTTCGGTATCGGTTTCGGTGGCGAATACCCGGCCTTCGGCCTCCAGCTCTTTCTTGAGCTGCTGGTAATTCTCGATGATGCCGTTGTGGACCACCGCGCATCGGCTGGTGGCGTGCGGGTGAGCATTGTTCTCGGTGGGGCCGCCGTGGGTGGCCCAACGGGTATGGCCAATGCCGACCGTTCCCGGTTGCGGTCTGTCCCGTAGTTTATGGTCAAGATTGATCAGTTTTCCTTCGGCCCGGCATCGTTCGATTCGACCGTCAACCAAAGTGGCCACGCCCGCGCTGTCATAGCCGCGATATTCGAGGCGACGCAGCCCCTCGACCAACCGGGGCGCCGCGTCGTTTTTGCCGATGATACCGATGATGCCGCACATGGGGAAACCCTGACTGCCGGAAAGAGGGCGGAGATAACGAGGAGAAAAAGCAAAGACGAGCCAGACGAAGGCCGTTTGCCCGTAGGCGGGCGGGCTCGTCTGCTCGTTCGCGTGTCTAACGCTTGTGGCTGCGGAAGCGGGCAGCCCAGCCGGGATAGCTTTTCTGACGGCCACGGGCCACCGCCAACGCGTCGGGGTCCACATCGACAGTCACGACGCTGCCGGCACCGACAATCGCACCGTCGCCGATCTTGACCGGCGCGACCAGTGAGGCGTTGGAACCGATGAAGGCTCCGGCCCCGATTTCGGTTTGGTGTTTGGCGAACCCGTCATAGTTACAGGTGATGGTGCCGGCTCCGATATTGGCTTTGGCGCCAATCACGGCGTCACCGATATAGGTCAGATGATTGACCTTGGCCCCGGCGCCGATGTCGGCGTTCTTGACCTCGACGAAATTTCCGATATGGGCGTTCGGAGCCACGCGGGTTCCCGGTCGCAGCCGGGCGAATGGGCCGATCACGGCGCCATCGGCAACCTGAGCCTGTTCTAGGTGGCTGAACGCTCGAATCTCCACCCGATCGCCGATGGTGACACCAAGGCCAAACACCACGCTGGGACCGATGGTGACATCCCGACCCAGCCGGGTGTCGACCGATAGGAAAACACTGTCGGGATCGATCAGTGTGGCACCGTTAGCCATGGCTGTCTGGCGCAGCCGCTTTTGCATCAGGCGTTCGGCCACCGCCAACTCGCTGCGGGCGTTGACTCCGAGAACCTCGTCTTCTGGGGCCGGAACCACCGAGCAGGCATAGCCGCGATTGCGGGCGATACTAATGACATCGGTAAGGTAGTATTCCCCCTTTTTGTTGGCGTTATCGATGCGATCGAGCAACTCGAACAGCCGTCGCCCGTCGAAAGCCATCAGGCCGGCATTGCACAGGGTTTCCGCGCGTTCGTCGGCGTTGGCGTCCAGATATTCGACGATTCGTTCCAGGCTGCCATCGGCGGCGCAGATTAATCGGCCATAGGCGCCCGCATCCACCAGACGCATGCCCAAGACCACCACCGCCGGGTTCGGAGCCGCTCGCCGGGCTGCGATCATCCGGTTCAGCGTTTCCGTCGTTACCAATGGCGTGTCACCATACAGCACCAGCACGTCGCCGGTAAAGCCGGCTAATGCCGGAGCCGCCGCGCGCACGGCATCGGCGGTGCCCAAGGGTTGGGCCTGGATCACGGTGGACACGGGGGCGACCGCCGTCGTGACGGCTTCCATTCCGGGCCCGACCACCACCACCACCCGCTCGGGTGCCAGCTTTGCCACCGCGTCGAGCACGTGACCGATCATCGGTCGGCCAGCCAGGGGGTGTAGGACCTTGGGCAGGTCCGACTTCATGCGGGTGCCCTTACCGGCGGCAAGGATTACACAGGCAACGGAAGACTCGGTCATTCGTCGACTCTGGTCTATAAAAAGGGTGCGCAGCCTTATGCCACAGGTGCTGGCTTTGGCCCAATCACGAATTGCCGCAAGAGATCGTTGATCATGCCTGATCGCTCTTCGTCCGCCACCCGCCGCCCCTCGGTGGTGGCCATCGTCTTCGATTTGGATGGAACCCTGATCGACAGCGCGCCCGATATTGGGAGTGCGCTCAACAGTCTGCTGGCCGAGCGAGGGCGAGCCCCACTGGCCCTGATGACGATTCGCACCATGATCGGCGATGGCTCCACCGAACTGGTTCGCCGGGCCTTTGCCGCCACCGGAGCCGGGTTGTCGGACGATCAGCTTTCCGAGGCCGTCAGGCGCTACGTCGATCTCTACGCCGCCCATCCGGTGTCGTCCGGCTGTGTCTATCCCGGTGTCCACGAGACCCTACGGGCTTTGGCCGCCGCCGGGGTTCGTTTGGGCCTGTGTACCAACAAGCCCTCGCGGGTGGTGGCCGGGGTGCTGCCAGCCTTGGGATTGGCGTCTTATTTTGGCGTGGTGTGCGGCGGCGATACCCTGTCGGCGCGAAAGCCCGACGGCGCACCGCTGTTGTGGGTGCTGGACCGGCTGGGCCTGCCTTCGGTGGAAGCGCCAGGACGGGCGGCCATGGTTGGCGATGGTCGTAACGATGTGCTGTCGGCGCGAGCCGCTGGCGTGCCGGTGATCGCGGTCAGCTATGGCTATTCTCGAGTCCCGGCGGTGGAGCTTGGCGCCGATGTGGTGATTAGCCACTTCAGCCAATTGCGCGAGGCGTTGGAGCGTTTGCCATAGGGTTGGGGCGCTTTTTTTGTTAGGGCAGAGTTCTGAGGCTATGGGATGACAGGGCGACGGTGACCCAACCGAAGGCACTGCCGCCCATGACCTGAATCGGCACAGGGAGGGCGCTTTCGGGCAGGGGCGCCAACCACAGGTCAATGGGGGGCCGTTCGGCGCCGGGATGGTCCGTTCGCCAGAACTGCGCCCGTTCGCCATTCCGCCAGCCGCCAGCCAGCGAGCGAAAGTGCAGGCGGCAGACTGTGATCGGACCGATTTGAGACAGGTCGGCTGGCAGGGCGGCGCGATCGGACGTTGCCACTGGACCGGATAAGGTTTCGGTTGCCAGATCAAAGCGGCGGTGCCCATCGAACACCGGCAGATTCAATGGGCAGCGGTGGCCGTCGGCAACCGCCGTCATCAGCGACAGCACCGCACTGACCGGGTCCAGGCTGTCGGTGATCAGCTCGGGCGGGACGGCTTCGCGCCCGTCATTGTCGCCCGGTGGGTCGAAGGCGACATGGATGCTGCCGGCGACATAGGTCAAGGCGGTCTTGCGGAGTCGGACGCCCCATTGGGCCGTAGCCAGATAGTCGTCGGGTTGAAGGGGGCCGTCGGCCTGCCGCTGGCCGTTGACTTCGGAGTGCGCCTGCCAGGGGAGCGCCCAGGCGATCCAGGCGCGGGGGGCAACGGTTGCCTCGACTCGGTACCGCTCCGGGGTCAGCTCGATGGTTGTGGTGACGTTCAGGGCGGCCAGCGGGCCGAAAGAAACGACATAGGCCAGCTCTTGCCGTTCAACAGCCAAAGCCGCTGGAGCCAAAGCCGCCGAGACCGGCCCGAGCGCCAGCCCCGCGAGCAAGCCCAGGCCCCAAGACCGGGTTGTTTGGGACCGACCCATCATGTTGGGCGCGTCGGCTTACCCACCCTTAACCACAGAGCAGGCATGGATCTTCTTGATCTTGCCGCAGGCCAGTTGAGCGCCCTGTTCGCTGTTGAACCCCACCAGCAGGCCCCGGAAGGCTTTACGTCCGTGGGTTCGGGCGGCATGCAGCGCGATGGTCGGGCGGCCAACCCCTGTTGGCAGATGGCGGGACGCTTGGTCAAGGGCGTGACGACCGGCATCCTGACTCGGGAATAGGCCCAACTGAACCGACCAAAACCCGTTATGGGCCGCTGCCTGGGGCGGCTTATTGTGATGGAGGGCCTTGGGGGGCTCCGGCTGATCGTCCTGATCCCCCACCGCGCCGTCATCATCGGCCTTGGCGGTCTCCGGGGGGGTGGCGTCGGCCACCTCGGAACTCGGAGGGGCCGCATGGGCAGCCGCCATCACCGCGCCCTTGCCATCGGCCAGCCGCTGGAAGGCGGCATCCAAAAGCGCCGCCATGTGGGCATCACGCGCCTGATGAGACGGGCCGCCGAACACCGCCGCCACTAAGCGATGATTGTTCCGCACTGCCGAGGCCACCAGATTAAACCCGGATTTATTGATGAAGCCTGTCTTGATCCCATCCATGCCGGGATAATGGGACATGAGATGATTGTGATTGGCGATGACTTCGCCATTATAGGTAAAAGACGTTCGGCTAAAGTAACGGTAATATTGGGGCCAGTCTTCAATCAGAGCCTGACCCAATGTGGCCATATCACGCGGAGTTGAGATTTGGAGATCGTCGGGGAGACCCGAGGCATTGTGAAAATTGGTGTGGGCCATGCCCAACTCATGGGCCTTCTTGGTCATCTCGACGGCAAAAGCCGATTCGCTGCCGCCCAACGCTTCCGCCAGAACCACCGCAATATCGTTAGCCGATTTGGTCACAACGGCTAAAATGGCGTCTTCGACTCGGATGCTGTCGCCAGGTCGGAGCCCCAGCTTGGACGGGGCTTGGTTGGCGGCATGCTGGGAGACCGGAAGCTCTTGGTCGAGGGACAGGCGCTTGCTGTCCAGGGCCTCGAATGTCAGGTAGAGCGTCATCATTTTGGTGAGTGACGCCGGGTAATTGCGAGCATCGGGATTGTCGGCTTCCAGCACCATGCCGGTTTGGACATCGACCACGATGGAGGTGTAGCCGGCCTGGGCCGGGCTGGACAAAAGAAGGGCCGTCAGCGAAGCCGTGACGACCGCAAGCGCGCCGGCATGGGCGCGAGGGAGGGCCGCTGGGCGACCAAACCACAAACTGAAAACGGACATCGACGGATACACGGCGACGAAACTCCCCTGCGGCCCACCGACTGGCCAGCGGAATGCTAGACAGATAGCCAAACGCTGTCCAGAGCGGAGTGACATCAACCAGAGTTTTGCCGTAATGTTCTAAATCCCAACCTTCTTGGGGATAGGGGGTGATGCCGGCGAGCCCTAAACAATGACACATCGCCGGTATCGGGCCGCGACGGCGGCCCCGCGTCCTCATGGACGCGAAGCCAAGGGCGCGGATGCGCCCGCCCGGCGTCTGAGGGCAGCCTTGATGAGTCAACATCAAGGCTCGAGGGTATGATAGGGCTTGGCAGCATGGGTGTTGTTCTCGTCAAGTCGGTGATGTCGTGCCATATCTGGTCCGTACTGAAGGTCCGTATCCACCGGATAGTGGGGAGCCTGATGGGGTCACGAACAGGAGTGGCACGGTTGGCGTGGGCGAATGGGGCGGGGTGGGTGCGAGGCGTTATCGGGGCTTGGCTCGTCGGGATTTGCGTTACGGGCTGTGCGTTGGTCAGCGGAGGCCAGGGCACCGGGTCGGGGGGTGTTGCCGAGGCTTGGCTGGGGTATCTTCGAGGGGATGATCTCCAGGCCGCCTGCGACATTGGCGTGCCCGACCGCTTGCGGGTGATTACCCATGCCGGCGGAAAAGATCGGTTTCGGGCGATCGAAATGGTTGGCGACCCGGCAGGAGGGGCGCTTGTGGCCTATCGCTGGGTCAGTGCCAAAGATCTGAGCCAAAGCGAACCCTTGGCCTCGTGGCGCGCGGAAGGGCGGCAACGGCGACTGTCACCCCAGGAGTTCAAGGCTGTCATTTCCTGGTTTAATCGGCTGGGGCTGTTATCACCAGGAGCCGCAGAGCCTGCCGGGGTTGATCATAATTTGGAGTGGTTGGTGAGTGGATGTCTGGACGGATCGTGGTTCCAGAACACTAACCAACCCCCGGACTCTCAAGATGGGATCGATATCTCCGATGGACACCATTAAGCCTTGATCGAGCCTTGATGGGGTAACATCAGGGCTTAATGGCGTAGAGCCTTCTTCTTGGGAGTACGGGCAGGGCGCTTTTCCGTTTAAGTTTCAGACTCGTTGAACTCATCGAGCAGTTCGGCGATTCGGGCGCTGTCGGATTGGTCCATGATGGATTGGGCGCGGCGGGTGGCGCTGCGGAGGTCTAAGGCCCGGATGCGGCGTTTGACCAAGGCCAGTTTGTTGGGAGTCATGGACAATTCGCGGACTCCCAAACCCAGCAACAGCGCGGTGAAGCGTGGATCCCCGGCGATTTCGCCGCACACGCTGACCGGGATCCTGGCGCGCAAGGCCGCCTGGGTTGTAAACTGAATCAACCGAAGGACCGCTGGATGCAAGGGATCGTAAAGATGAGCAACCTGCTCGTCGCCACGGTCGATCGCCAGCGTGTATTGCGTCAGATCGTTGGTGCCGATGGCCAGAAAGTCCGAGCATGCGGCCAAGGCATCGGCGGTCAAAGCCGCACCTGGAACCTCGATCATGATCCCCAATGGCGGGAGAGGATCGGCGATGGGCACGCCGTTGCGCTTCAGCCGCCCGGCGACCTCGGTGAGCATGTCGCGAACCCACCGCACTTCGGCGACGGTGGTGATGAGCGGCAGCAGGATGCGAGTCGAACCGTGAACACCGGCTCGCAACATCGCAGCCAGTTGCGTTTCGAGCAATTTGGGTTCGCGTTGGCTGAGGCGCACCGCCCGTAACCCTAAAGCCGGGTTGGCGGTCGCCAGAAAACGCTCGTCAAGGGCCCCGGCCAGTTTGTCTCCGCCAATATCCAGAGTTCGGATGGTGACAACCTTGTCCGGCATGCCTTCGACGACGGTGCGTAACAGGGCGTATTGCTCGTCCTCGTCAGGCAGATCCTCCCGGTTCATGAACATGAACTCGGTTCGGAACAGGCCAACGCCGTTGGCGCCGGACTCGCGGGCGGTCTCGATCTCGCGCGGGAGTTCCAGATTAGCCAACAGCGTCATGGGCGTGCCGTCCAGCGTCACCGCTGGCAGGCTGCGTAAGCTCTTGAGCTGCTCACGCTCTTGGGTCAGATGGTGTTGGACGACATAGGTTGCGACTCGGGTGGCTTCGGTCGGGTTGAGGATAACCTTGCCATTGCGACCGTCAACGATCACCGGATCGCCGTTGTGGGTTCCCGGCATCAAGCCATGAACGCCAAGCACCGCCGGAATTCCCAGCGCCCGCGCCATGATGGCGGTATGGCCTTGGGCGCCGCCCATCACCGTGGCAATGCCCGCGACCACGCTGGGGTCAAGGAGAGCAGTTTCCGCCGGGCTCAGTTCTTCGGCAATGATCACCACGCCCGGAGGGAGCATCGAAAAGGCTTGGTACTCCCGGTCCATCAGGTTGCGGATCAACCGTGCGCCGACCTCTCGCACATCCGCGATGCGCGCCGCCAAGTAGGCGTCGTCCATTTCCTGGAAGCCATGGGCGATCACTGCGATTTCGGCCTGAATCGCGGCTTCGGCGTTTTGACGGTCCTCGCGGATGCGCCGCTCCACGCCTCGGGTCAGGCGCGAACTGGTGAGCATCGCTAGGTGGGCATCCAGCAAAAAACCAATCTCTTCGGCAGCCGCCTCGGGCAGCACCAGTGCTTTGGCCTTGAGCGATTTGATCTGGCGGCGGGCTTTGGCCGCAGCATCGGCAAAGCGACGACGCTCGTCTTCAAGGCCTTCGGGCGCAACAACATAGTCCGGAACCTGAGCGGTCCCGGATTCGATCACATAAGCCGGGCCGATGGCAACGCCACCGGAAACCCCAAGACCGGAAAGACTCTGCTCAGAGGGTGTCACGGACTCAATCTTCATCGAACTTTCTTTTGACCAGATCGGATAGGGCTGCAAGCGCGCTTTCAGCTTCGGAACCGTAAGCGCAAATCTCGATGGTCGTGCCAGGGCCTGCCGCCAACATCATCAAGCCCATGATCGATTGGGCAGCAACCGCCTGATCGTGGCGACGAACCTCGATATCGCAATCATAGGCTGCTGCGAGCTTGGCGAATTTGGCGGCGGCCCGAGCATGCAGACCGCGCATATTGCAGATGGTGACGATTCCGCACACTTCGGCGCTGGAAGGCATCGGGCCTTTGATCGCGGCGGGATCCTTAAGGACGTGTGATAAGCTTTCCATTATTTTATCCATCGGCGAGAAGGGCGGAGGCAATATTGATGTATTTCCGACCGGCATCGCGGGCGGCTGCAACTGACATGGCCAAAGGTTCCTGTCGCCGCACACTGGATAGCTTGATCAGCATGGGCAGGTTAACGCCTGCGATGACTTCGACCTTGGCTTTATCCATGATCGAAATCGCAAGATTACTGGGAGTTCCGCCGAACATGTCGGTGAGTACAACAACCCCGCTGCCGTCATCGACGGCGCCGACGCTGTCCAGGATATCGCGGCGCCGCTGTTCCATGTCGTCGTCGGGACCGATGCAGACGGCACTCACCTGCTCCTGGTGACCCACAACATGTTCCAGTGCGGCGATGAACTCTTCGGCCAGATGACCATGCGTGACCAAAACCATTCCGATCATCAACGTTCCCTTTACTCCAGGGCGGCCCAACCGCTCCGGCTCCCGATCTGGGATCAGCCCGGACGCGGGGTGGCGCACTCCAGGTCCCGGTGTTGTAGGCCGACCCGCAGACCGCGGCCCGTCAGCCAGTCCGCCATCCGCTCGGCCACGAACACGGAGCGATGGCGCCCGCCAGTGCAGCCCACGGCGATGGTCAGGTAGCTTTTTCCCTCGAACCTGTAACGAGGGAGCAAAATATCCAAAAGGTTAGTCAAATGGCTAAAAAAAGTTGGAAAATCCGGGTCAGCGGCCACCATCTCCGCAACCGGCTGGTCGCGCCCGCTTAAGGCGCGCAATGCGGGCTCATAATGGGGATTCACCAAAAAACGCACGTCAAACACCAAATCAGCCTCGCGCGGCAAACCTCGGCGGAATGAAAACGACGTCACGAACACCTGAAGCGGCGCCTCGCCAGCAAGCGGGAAGTGTCCAGCCAGCAAGCGGCGCAGGTCGTGAATCGAAAGGTCGGTGGTATCCAAGGTGACATGGGCACAGTCGGCCAAGGGGGCCAGCAGTGCGCGTTCGCGGCGGATGCCATCGGGCACTTGCCGGTCGAGGGCCAACGGATGCCGACGGCGAGTTTCAGTGAAGCGGCGGCGCAGCACTTCGTCGTCGCATTCCATGAACAGCAGGCGGACATCCAAGTCTGGTCGGGCCGTCAGGGTTGCCAATTGCCCGAGGAAGGCTTCGGCGCTGAAATCGCGGGTGCGGCTATCGATGACGATGGCGATGGGCCGGGGCCGTTCTTCGTCTTCGCGGATCAAGGCCGGAACCAGCGATAGGCGTAGATTGTCCACCGCCTCGTAGCCCAAATCCTCAAGCGCCTTCAGGGCTACCGACATGCCGGCTCCCGACATGCCTGTCACCAACAACACGCGCCGACGGGCCGGGGCCGAGGCGGGCGCAAGAGAGGCAGGAGGGGGGGCGGCGAGGCGGTCGGTCATGCGTGTCCTGGGACCAATCCAAGCCGGCCTTCGCGGGCGGCGTGGGCCGCGAGGCCGAGCTTGACCGGGGCCGAAGCCTCGAACGGTGCCAAGGCCAGTCGGGGCAGCCGTTGATCAAGTATGGTGATCCATTCAGGTTCAGGCAAGCGATCCACCACCTCCGGCTTTACCAAATCCACCACGAGATGCAATTCAGCCACGGGAGCGAAAGGGAAGCGCAGAATGCCTACGCCCCGGACCTCCAGCAGACCGGCCAGGATCGCCGGTGCGCTCATTACCACCGCTCCGCGCTCCATGCGCATCTCCACCCGGTCGTCGGCGATCAAAACGGCTCCACGGTCAATCAGGCGCAAAGCCAAGTCCGACTTGCCCGCTCCCGACGTGCCCCGCAGCAACACGCCCGCCCCCAAGATAAGGACACTGGTTCCATGCATCGTCATCATAACAGCCGGACAATGTGACCCTGGCAAACTGGCGTCAAGAGTTTGCGGTGCGATGCGCGTGCTTTCGGTGGCGACCATAGGCGGCAGCGCCACACCCGGCGGCACCATAACCCAACGGAGGGGCAGCTTAAGGCGGTTACGGGCGGGACTCCAGAGGTCAGGTTCCGGTTTGGCGCATGGGCACCCTGCCGTAACATCGTAGCCTCCGGCAGCACCTCGCCGCGTATAGCGGCGGAAGGCAACGGCGCGGCTTAGGGAGGCTTCACGCGATGATGACGCGATGGAGAGGGCAGATTCGGGAAGGTTGGCGGTCTCCAACGGGCTGGCGGCGGGGGGTGCGCGAAGGCTTCGGTGCGCCAGGTTGGGTGATTTTCGGGAGTTTCATGGGGTTTGGTTCTTTGGCCCATGGCGGCGGGATTAGCTTGCTGGCGGGATTGGCTTCGAGTCTCACATGTTGGGCGCTTCCTGGCCAAATCGCCATGGTTGAATTGCATGGAATCGGGGCTTCATTATTGGTCAATGCCATGGCGGTTTGGTTGACCAATACTCGCCTTATGCCCATGGCTATTGTCTTGATGCCTCATCTGGGTCTTGGGGGCCGGATTGGCTGGCGCCATTACGCGGCAGCCTATTTCGTGGCGATCACCAGTTGGGCCGTGGCTATGCGCCGATGCCCGGCCTTGGAGGAAAGCGAACGCTTTCCCTATTTCATGGGGCTGGCCTTCACGTTGTGGGGAATCAGTTGTGTGGCCACGGCGGTTGGATTTGCGCTGGCCGGCAGTCTGCCGGTCTCGGTGACTTTGGGATTGGTCTTTCTCAATCCGTGCTATTTCATGCTGCTGTTTGTGGCCGATCTGGGACCGCGAGCGCGGATATTGGCGTTGGTGGCGGGCGGAATGCTTGGCCCGTTGCTCCATCTGGTTGATCCGGATTGGGGGCTGTTGGTGACGGGGATCGTCGGCGGCACCATAGCCTTTCTGGCCGATCGCGGTTGGTGTCGGTGGGAGGCTCGCCATGATTGAACCCTCGTCGATCTGGCCGGCACTGCTGGCGGCGGCGCTGGTCACGTATTTTTGGCGGGCGCTGGGCGTGATTGTTGCGGGCCGGTTGGATCCCAATGGCTTGCTTTTGGAGTGGATCGGTTGTGTGGCCTATGCCCTGTTAGCCGGGTTGACGGTGCGGATGATCGTGTTGCCCATCGGGCCGCTCCAGGCCACAGACTTGGGCTGTCGTCTGGTGGCAACCATCGCTGCCATCATTACGCTGCGATTGACCCGTAGCAGTATTCCCTGTGGGGTGATGGCTGGCGTGGCCGTACTGGTGGGGTTGACCGCTGCCGGGGTTCGGTTATGGCCGTGATATCGGCGAGCTGTGACACTGTGACACCATCGAGCCTTGATGGTGACTCGTCAAGGCTGCCCTCAGACGCCGGGCGGGCGCATCCGCGCCCTTGGCTTCGCGCGCATGGGCGCGCGGGGCCGCCGTCGCGGCCCGATACCGGCGATGTGTCAGTATCAGGGCTCGCCGGGATTACCGGGACCGGCACGAACCGTCATGGTCATGGCTGTGGTGGTCATGGCCATGATCATGATCATGATGAAGGTGGGCGTGATGACCGCAAGTTACGGTCGGGTCAATGTCTGGGTTCAGACCGACCCAGGCGGTTATGCGCTCGGGGTTCCAGCCGGCCATGCGCTGACCGTCGGCCTCCAGCAAAGGGCGGCGAATCAAGAGGGGGTCGGCAGCTAACAAAGTCAACGCCGCTTCGGCATCCAAAGTCTCGGGCCGAATCTCACCCTTGGCCACTCGCGGCGCCGAGGGGTTGAACCAGTCTGTCACCGGCAAGTCGCCGAGAAAGGATTGCAAACGCTCGCCGGTCCAAATTTCTGCCAGAAGGCTACGCGCGTCGACCTCGTGTCCGGCGGCTTCCAGAATGGCCCGCTGGCGGGCATTGCCTTTGCATCCTGGTTTGCCATAAAAGATAATAGTCGCCACGATTCGTTCCCTCCTGGCTGTTCCCAACCCGACCAGGATAACTTGAGCAGCGGCCAGAGCAAAGGAATTGGAGCCGGACGGCTCTTGTAAAAGGTCGGGGTCGCGTGACGGGTGTCGGATGAGTGTTGCCGCGATCTCGGCTGATGAGGCCGAACGCCTTGCTGTTCTGAGGAGTTATGAGATCCTCGACACGCCTCCAGAGGCGGCGTTCGATCGAATCGTGCGCCTAGCGACTGCCCTCACAGGAACACCCATTGCGATTGTTTCATTCGCAGATCACAATCGACACTGGTTTAAATCTGTTATTGGTCTTGCGATTCGGGAGATATACCAGGATGCTCCCCTCGACTCCCAGACGGGCTTTGACGACGATCTCCTAACCATTGAAGCCGAGCTGGAAGTTGGAGACGCCCACGACCATCCACTTTTTGCCGGCCACCGGCTGGCTTCGCCTCCCTACAATCTCCGCTTTTTTGCTGGAGCACCACTTTATGCGCCCTCGGGGCATCGTCTAGGGGCGCTGTGGGTGATCGACCGGCAAGCTCGCCGCTTGAGTCCGGCGGTACGAACCCGCTTGACTGATCTGGCCGCCATGGTGGTCGAGACTTTGGAATCCCGAACCACGCGACGGCTCCTGGCGGCTAGCGAGGCCCGCGCCCAGGCTGAACTCCTGAACATCTCGACCTTCATTCACGCCATGATGGAGGAGTTTGAAGACCCCATTTTCGTCAAAGACATCGACGGTCGATATTTATTGGTGAATTCTGCCGCCGCCCGTGCCCTGGGACGGCCCGCGAAATCGATTATCGGACGAACCGATTTTGAAATCCTGCCACTTGACATCGCCACAGCCCTCCGCGCGACGGATATGAAAGTGGCCGCACTCGGACAAAGCCTGACTCTTGAAGAGCCAATCCCTGCATCCGGCGGTTTTAAAATCTATTTGTCCACCAAGTCGCCCCTGCTTGACACCCGAGGCACCCTAACCGGCGTCTTGGGCATTGCTCGGGACATCACGGCCCGCAAGCAAGACGAGCTGGCCCTCAGAGAAGCCAAGGAAGAGGCGTGTCGGGCCAACCAAGCCAAATCAGAATTTCTCTCGGCCATGAGCCACGAACTGCGAACCCCGCTCAACGCCGTCCTTGGTTTCAGCCAGATGTTGGAGTTGGGGACTCGAGAGCCCCTGACCCCCACCCAGAGAACCTGCGTCGGCCATATCCATCGGGCAGGCCAACACTTGTTGAACTTAGTGAACGAGATTCTGGATTTGGCGAAAATCGAATCGGGGCGGGTTGACCTGACGCTAGAATCCGTGGATATCCGCCATTCACTGCAAGAGTCCCTGGTGTTGGTGCGCCCCATGGCCGAAGCCCGTGCTATTGCCATCAAGGTTCAGGAGTGGCCAACCCCCCTCCCTGCCGTGCGGGCCGATACCGTCCGACTGACCCAGGTTTTAATTAATCTGCTATCGAATGCCATTAAATACAATCATCAATCCGGTCAAGTGACTATTACCGAAAGTCTCTCCGCCGAAAATTGGCCGAGGCTCACAATTTCCGATACGGGTTCCGGCCTGTCACCGGAACAAATGAAACGACTGTTCCAGCCCTTTGATCGATTGGGAGCCGAAAGTCGTGGCATCGAGGGCAACGGCATCGGCCTGGTCATCACCCAACGTTTGATGGAGCTGATGGGCGGACGCATTGGCGTCATCAGCCGGCTTGGCGAGGGCTGCGCTTTTTGGATAGAATTCCCGCAGGATGAATCCGCGTCCCCATCTACCGCATCCAGCCGCAATCGAGATATGATGCTCCCTGCCATCGGCATCCCCGCCGATCCCACCCTGGTCCGGGCCGCTCCCGCCCGTTCCGCCGGAGACCGGCCATGAAGGCTCCTGCCTTTGCCGACGCGCGTATTTTGATCGTCGACGACCATCAGGCCAACCTAGACCTGCTGGAAGCCGTCTTGGGTGCCGCCGGCTATACCAACCTGTCCACCACATCCGACCCCCGCACCGTCGAGACCCTGCACCGAAGCCGCCGGTTTGACCTGATCCTGCTGGATATTCGAATGCCGTTTCTCGACGGTTTCCAGGTCATGGCGCATCTGGCGAAGATTGATCGCGACGACTACCTGCCGATTCTGGTTCTGACCGCTCAGACCGACGCAGTGACCCAGCGGCGCGCTCTGGAATGCGGCGCCAAGGACTTCGTGACCAAACCGTTCGAGGCCGCTGACGTCCTGTTGCGGGTCCGCAATATGCTGGAGGTCCGCAAGCTTTATAACGAGCGCCGATCCCAGAATGAAATCCTGGAAGCCAAAGTTCTGGAACGGACGCTGGCTTTGGAAGAACGCAACCGCCAGCTCAGTCATGCACGGATCGAGGTCATTCGACGATTGGCGCGAGTCGGGGAATATCGCGACAATGAAACGGGCTTCCATGTTCTGCGCATGAGCCGAAGCTGCCATCGTCTGGCACTAGCCGCCGGAATTGATGCCGCCACCGCCGAACAGATCCTTCATGCCAGCCAGATGCATGACTTGGGCAAAATCGGGATTCCCGATGGTATTTTGCTTAAGCCGGGCCGCCTTGATCCCGACGAAATGGCGATCATGCGCACCCATTCCACCATCGGCGCTTCGGTCTTCGACGATACCGACGACGATCTGTTGCTGATGGCCCGCAGCATCGCCCTAACTCACCATGAAAAATGGGACGGCAGCGGCTACCCTAGGGGCCTGAAGGGCACCGATATTCCCATCGAGGGCCGCATTTCGGCCATCTGCGACGTCTTCGACGCCCTGATGTCGGAACGGCCTTACAAGAAAGGCTGGCCGCTCGATCAAGCCGTCGCCTTTATGATCGAGAATGCCGGCAGCCATTTTGACCCCGAACTGGTGGTCAAATTCCAGGAAATCCTCCCCGAAATCCTGGCCATCCAAGCCGAGTTTCGCGATCCGGCGGGAGATGGCCACTCCAAGTCCACATAGAGGCCGAAGACCGGCGCAATCCCCCCCCCACTTGGTATTTGGGGCTGGCGGTGGTTTGGTGTAAAAGATGCGGACCATGCGCCACCTTGCCCACCTCCTGATCCTGATTGGGATCGCCGTCGCCACCGTTGCGGTTTGGGCGCTGCCCAACCGCCCGGTCACGCTTGCACCGCCGCCCGGCGGCAAGCTGATGAGCGTATCCTTTGCGCCGTACCATGACGGCCAAAGCCCCCTCACCAAAACCTACCCGACTTTGGACCAGATCGACCAGGATTTGGCGACCATCCGCGATCAGGTCGCCGGAATCCGCACCTATACCAGCCTCGAAGGGATGGAGGACGTGCCGGCGCTGGCCCGCAAATACGGGCTGACGGTGATTATGGGCGCGTGGCTGGGTAGCAAACTCAGCACCAACGAACTTGAAATTGCCTCCCTGATCCGCCTCGCCAACACCTACCCCGACGTGATCAAGCGGGTGGTGGTCGGCAACGAAGTGATGTTGCGAAACGACCTGACGCCCGGACAGTTGTCCTCCTATCTCAACCGTGTCCGCCGAGCGATTAAGCAGCCGGTCAGCACTGCCGACGTCTGGGAATTGTGGCTGCAACATCCGGAATTGGCGGCATCGGTGGACTACATCACCATCCACTTGCTGCCTTACTGGGAGAATGATCCCGCTGGCGTCGATACCGCTGCGGATCGCATTCTCTCGGCCTATCATGAAGTCTCGGTGCGCTTTCCCGGCAAACCAATCCTGGTGGGCGAAGCTGGTTGGCCAACCGCCGGTCGCACCCGTGGCCCGGCGGTGCCTGGCGTGGTCAATAAGGCCCTGTTCGACAACAGCTTCATGCGAGTCGCGACCGATCATGGCTTTGATTACAACCTGATCGAAGCCTTCGACCAAAGTTGGAAGATCAAACTGGAAGGCACCGTGGGCGGCAAATGGGGCCTGTATACTACGGATCGCCAACCCAAATATGCTGTGGCCGGGCCGGTGGTCGAAGACGCGGCTTGGCCGATCAAAGCCGGACTTTCGGTTATTCTGGCACTTGGCCTGCTGGCGGCGGCCCTGCGGTACCGTCCGACGGTGTCAATCGCTGGATTTACCGTGGTTGCACTGCTGGCCCATGGTTTGGCGGCGACCTTCATTCATGCCGTCGACATCGGATATGCTTGGCACTATTATCTTCATGACCGACTGCTGGCGGCCGGAGTTCTGGGGCTGGAAGCCATGTTGGCCTATGCCATTCTGATGGAGACGGTTCGGTTATGGCGGGCTCCTATGCCCCTGTACGACGCCGCCGCACCGGAACCAGCCGAAGGTGCCAGCTTGGCCTTCTGGGGCGGAAAGGCCATGACTCTTTTGGCCACCCTGGCGGTGTTGTGGTCTTTGCTGCTGATCTTTGATGGTCGTTACCGCGATTTTCCAGTGGCCCCCTATCTGATTTCCGCCGTTGGTCTGTTCGGTTTGGTGTTGTGCCGCGCCGGACGTCGACCTATCGGTTGCGATCTTGCGGCGGCTCTGTCGGCGTCCCATCTGTTGGGAGTTTTTGCCCAAACGACGATTGGCCCCGATTCCCGGCGATCACTGGGAGCAGCAGCCCGCACCGTGCCGACCGCGACCGCTTTGGCAACGCTGTTGCCACTGTGTGCGGTGGGGATTGTTCTGTCCGAAGGTTCGGTAAACCGCGAGGCCGACGTGTGGGCGGTTCTCCAGGTGGTTCTGGCCGTGCCCTATCTGGCAACTCTGCTCGCCACCCTGCGCGGAACCGAGCCCCTCCCCCCGGCCCGCCAACTTTAACGCCGCCCCTCTGCCATCACGCTTGACCGCTGACGGTGAAATGGCATTCTGGTAAGCTCGTCAAGGGATGGCAAATCGGGATTCTGGTGCGATGAACGAACAGCGGATGGTCAAACAAAAGCTGGCGGGCTTGCGACAGGAACACCGCGATCTTGACGATGTGATCTCTCGCCTGGCCGAGGAGTCGCCGTTCGATCAGCTTCAGCTTCAGCGCCTTAAAAAGCGCAAGTTGCTGCTGAAAGATGAGATTTCGTGCCTGGAAAACCAACTGCTCCCCGACATCATTGCTTAGACGCGAGACCCCTTTGGCTTCCTCCGACACGCCGACCAACGCCCTGCCCCGGATCGGCATCATCATGGGCAGTCAGTCCGACTGGACAACCATGAGCCACGCCGCCGAAACGCTCCAGGCCCTCGGCATCCCCTTTGAAACCCGAATCATCTCCGCCCACAGAACCCCCCAGCGGCTTTACGAATATGCCGATGGGGCCCGCCTGCGCGGGCTCCAGGTGATTATCGCTGGAGCCGGTGGCGCGGCTCACCTGCCGGGCATGACTGCCGCGATGACTCCCCTGCCGGTGTTCGGCGTTCCGGTCGAGAGCCATGCCCTCAAGGGAATGGATAGTCTGCTTTCTATCGTACAGATGCCTGCGGGAATCCCGGTGGGAACCCTTGCCATCGGTAAAGCCGGCGCCATCAACGCCGCTTTATTAGCGGCGGCGGTGATCGCCCTGTCCGATTCGAGCGTGGCAGCGGCTCTGGATGCTTGGCGAGCGCGGCAAACCGGCGCCGTCGCCGTCATTCCCGAAGGCACCGTCTGAACCCATGACCGAAGCAACCTTGATTCCTCCAGGTTCGACCGTGGGGATGCTCGGTGGTGGCCAACTTGGCCGCATGACCGCGCTGGCGGCAGCCCGTCTTGGGTACAGGACGCACGTCTTCACCCCCGAACCCGATAGCCCGTGCGCCCAGGTCTGCGCTGAGGCCACCGTTGCAGAGTTCACCGATCATGCGGCCCTGATTCAATTCGCGGCGTCGGTGGATGTCGTGACGTTAGAGTGGGAGAATGTTCCCCCCGAGGCCCTGGTTTTGCTGGCTGAACATGTCCCGACTCGCCCCGGTGCCGGTGTGTTGGCGGTGACGCGCGACCGCATCCACGAAAAAGCCTTCATCAACCGCCTGGGGATTAAAACCGCACCATGGCGCCCGGCTCACTCGGTCGCCGACGTGGCGAGCGCCGTCCAAGACCTCGGACGACCGGCCGTCCTGAAGGCCGCCCGTCTTGGGTATGATGGCAAAGGCCAATCGCTGTTAAGGGCCGACAGCGACCTCGCCGCCGCGTGGCATCATTTGTCCGAAGGGCATGCTCTGGATGCCGTGGTTGAGGGCTTCGTCGATTACGCTTGCGAGGTTTCGGTGATCGTCGCCCGCAGCCCCGACGGCAGCCGATGCGCCTATCCCACCGTCGAAAATCAACATGAACACCATATTCTGGCTCGAACCATCGTTCCGGCCCGAATCGCTCCGGCCATCGCGGCCCAAGCCGAAGACATCGCAACCCGGATCGCCGAAGCCCTGGGCGTGATCGGACTGCTGGCGGTGGAAATGTTCGTGACCCGCGATGGCCAAGTCTTAGTCAATGAGCTGGCGCCGCGTCCGCACAACTCCGGCCACTGGACCTTGGATGCCTGCGCCACCAGCCAGTTTGAACAGTTGGTACGGGCCGTCTGCGGCCTGCCGCTGGGGCCGACCGATCGCCCCTGCAATGCCGTTATGGAAAACCTGATCGGCGATCAGGTGGAACGTTGGCCTGAGCTGATGGCGGCACCGGAAGCCCGGCTGCATCTTTACGGCAAGCGGGAGATTCGCCCCGGACGCAAGCTCGGACATGTCACCTGGATTGGGCGAACATTTGGCTCTTAATACCCTCGAGCCTTGATGTTGACTCATCAAGGCTGCCCTCAGACGCCGGGCGGGCGCATCCGCGCCCTTGGCTTCGCCCCCTAGGCGCCAGGATAGCCGATCCTGGGAGGCTGGGCATCCTGCCACCCTTTCCTTGCGGCAAAATTAGCCAAGCGCCACAACCAAAAAGAAGCATCACGGGCCCGAAGAAGACGCGAGTTCCGCTAACACGCCACCCAGCCAACGGGATACCTGCACCGCCCCAAAGGCGTTGAAATGCCCAACATTCTGCCAAAGTCCAATATCCTCGAGGGCCGCATGTGGCACCAGAATTGGCCCCGATTGACGAAATTCAGCCGCGTCATGCGGCTCCTCCTGCCCATGCAAGGACGGCAGATACAGGAAAACCACCTTGACGCCATGCTCCCGCGCCAGGGCGATCATCGCCCTCAAATAAATGATATGGTAGCGGTAAAGGAGATTATCCCGCAGAGGCAGAATCGATAACCGTCGCGCCAACGCGGAGTTCTGCTCGGCAACTTTTTTGAGATTGGCAATATAAGGATCAAAAAATGCCGGAGGATGAATCACCGTGCGCGGATCTCCGAGGCCTTCGCGGGTATGCATGGCGTAGGTATCATCCCAATACGGCCCCACATAGTCCGCCGAATCAAAACGACGATGCAATCCAAAGAGGGTGGGAAACCAACTGCGGATAAATAAGGCCAAATTCCGCTCGGGTAGTCTGACAAAATTATCAACAAGTCCGGAATTCCATAAAACAGGAGCCGAAAGTAAGTCCCAACCATCGGCCAACCGCTGAAAACAGGGATGGGGATCAATTGGTTCATCTTCCTGAAGTTCAATCACCAGGGTGCGGATCGGACGGCTTTCGATCAGCTCTTTCGCCAAGAGATATTCAATATCCCGCCCCGGAACCGGCAACGCCAAATTGACGCTATGAAGATCGGCGTGATGCTCCCTCAGGGCCGCATCGACAACCTCACTTTTCACACCGCTTTGGGTATGCGAGGTTCCGACAAACGCAATATCAATCGGTGTTGTATCGAAATGGATACGCTCATAGATCCACTTAAGGGGAACATAGTAATCGCTCTCGGTGGCAACCGTTTGGAATCGGATGTAGCGATCATGCGGCAAGAAACAACAGGCCAGCATACCAAAGACAGCAATACCCAGAGTCGTCAAAAGCAAAACCAAGGGCCTCGACAAAAAAAGCATTGATAAACGCATCCTGACAACCCGTTAGAAATTAAAGTACAGAAATACACTTGGTTGCGACAGATTCATGAGCGCCAACATAGCCAGCAACCCCAATCCAACTGCCCAGATTGGATGGGGAGATCGCCAAACGGCTTCCTCGGTCGTCAGAGACCGCATCGTGAAATACGAGGGACAAGCCAACCATCGAGCCACCCATTGTTGCGTATTTGGCAGAATAACGGCCATCATAAGCAGAGCGAGGCACCAGACTCCATTGGTCAAATAGCTTTCCCCCAGTATCGGAGGCGTCCAACCATTCAGTCCGACCATGCCCGACAAAACAGCGAGGGCGCCGGCAAAGGTCTTCGCCCGAAAGAAGACCCAGGCGACCACCACGGCCAGGAACGTCACCGCCCACCCGACAAGGCGTGCCCCCGGAAAAGCCGTGATCCCCAGACCCCGCCAAGCATGATTGACGACCAGATAGAAGCCGTGCAGTCCTCCCCAAACAACAAAAGTCCAACTCGCGCCATGCCATAGACCGCCGATCAGCATGGTGAGCATGAGATTCAAGAAACGCCGAACCCGTCCTCGGCGGTTACCACCCAAAGTAAAGTAGAGATAGTCCCGCAAGAAAGTCGATAGCGAGATATGCCAACGCTTCCAGAATTCAATAATTGATGTTGATTTGTAAGGAGAATTAAAATTTATTGGCAATTTTACGTTAAACAATAGAGATAAGCCAATGGCCATGTCAGAGTATCCAGAAAAATCGAAATAAATTTCAAATGTATAAGATAAAGCCCCAATCCAAGCATCCAAAGCAGTCGGCGCGCTGCCAAGGTCTGCTCCATCAAAGAGTGATGTTGCAACTGGAGCAACGGTATCAGCCAGACAGACCTTCTTAAAAAGGCCAATTAAAAAAATAATGGTGCCGATTGTAAAATTTGTTTGATTGAACCGGCAGGCCCCGTCTTGGGCAAATTGGGGCATAATATCCTTATGGTGAATGATGGGGCCGGCAATAAGATGAGGAAAATAGGTAACGAACAGGACATAGCGCCCGAAATCAACCTCGCGCACCTCTCGCCGGCTGCAATCGACCAGAAAAGCAATCTGCGTGAAGGTGAAAAACGAAATACCCAAGGGCAGTGCAATCTTGGCCACTGAAAGGTCAAAGCCAGTGACCGCAACAACAGTCTCGATGAAGAAATTGGCATATTTGAAATAAGCCAGCGCCGCCAGATCAACAGAGATCGCGACCACGGTCAGCAGCCATCGACGAGACTCACCCGCCTGCGTCAGCAAGATGCCTGCACCATAATTAAAAAGGATTGAAACTGAAAGAATCAGCAAATACGGGGGATACCAACATCCATAAAAGAATAAAGATGCGGCGGCCAACCAGGCTGCCGCTAAACGAGGGTTACGACGTCCGATAATCAAAAACCCGAAGAATGTGACTGGAAGAAAAACGAAGATAAAGGCAAAGGAATTAAACAGCATCGTGCGACAGTCCCTAAAGGACGCTCTTCATGGCTCGGCCCTGATCCGTTTATGCCCGATGCCGGCTCATGTGATTCGATGATAGTCAGGGCCCAAACAATGACGGCTTCCGTATGGAAGCCGTCATGTCGCGTTCAACACGCAGAACTCCGATCGGGCAAAATCGCGCGGAGTTCGTGTACCCCTATTGGGCTAAAGCGGCCACGTCTTGGCTACGCCCGCTCCAGGAAGAAAAAGTCGATTGCACGCCTTGGCCTGCGGCATCGACACTCTCCACCACCTTCTTCCAGATCTGATCCGACGCACCGTAGGCCCACAAGGCGGTCGGTGCGATCGCGGCTCCCATGACGCAACTCGGTGCCCCGATCTGCCCCAACAGCGCCAACGCCAAACGCGCACTGGTGGAAGCGGTCAAGAGACCACCGCCGAACAGCATCATCGCTTCGGTGGGACCGGCCATATAGGTCGCGGCCAGGGCAACCCCAGCAGTACCGACACAGGCTGCCCCGAACTGGGCCAGCCAAGCCTCACTGAAGGGCACCGCATGGTGCTTCTCCGGCGCGGCACCGGCATCGGCGATCACGGCCGTTGTGCTGGGATCGCTGCTCATGGTTTGCGCTGTCACCGACCGAGGCAGGGCCAACGCCAGCCCCACCGCCACCAGGACTACCAAGGCCCATTTGCCTTTGGTCATGCTCGAACTCCCCGATCCCTAGGCGGCGGGCACCTCGACGGGTGCCCCCGCAATCATCTCCACGATTGGTCTGGACGCGACACCCGAACTCAGTGCGTCACGACACCGCTGTCGATCCATTCGAGCGTGCCAGCCCCGTTCTGGGCCAACCCGGCCAAGGACGGATCTCCCAGGCTGTTGCCCAGCGCCAAAGCAATATCCGCCGGCTGCGGCTCGCTCGCGAAACCAACCGGGCTCACGACAGGGTTCTGAGCTTGGCCGCTGCTGCCACCATTTCCGGTCAAGCTTTGGAACAAGGTTACGACCGGCAGCAGGGCGTAGTTGCCGACGGCGCAGCCCGAGGCCACGATCGTCCCCAGCAAGCCCATCGCCAACACCGGCGTGCTCGACGCCACGGTGATACCACCCGCCGCGAGCATGACCACTTCCATCGGCCCGGCGGCCAAGGAGCCCAAGAGGCCACCGCCAGCCCCAACCACACAGCCGGCGCTCATCATCTCGCCGGTTTCCATGGGCCGGATCGCGGGCACGTCGGACTTGTTGGCGTCGTCGACCGCAGCATCGGCGTAGCTGGTCGGCATCAAACCAAGCAGACGATCGCTCACAACCCGCGCGATGTTGCTTGACTGCTCACTCGCCCAACTGATTGCCGGTTGAGCCGCTGACGCAAGTGCGCAACTCCCGCTCGCCAGAAGCGCGTACAGCGGCAGGAACACCAGCGGGCCGCTGGATGGAACGTGCATGGCGCCGGTCACCATCATGATGACCTCTGACGGCCCAACGGCATAGGCCGCCGCCACAGACGACACGGCACCGCCAAGACACCATAGGCCCTGTTGAGCCGATCCGGGCATAGGCGGAAGAGCGTCGGGATCATCGGACGCCGGCTTGCCGGCGATCGTCAGGACCGGATCAGATGGAGCGGTTGCCGCCCGTGCCGGCTGCGATGCCGCCAAGCCGACCAGAACCGCCGCAACCACCAGCCATTTCCATGAACTCATCTTAAACATTATCGCCCCTCAAATCTCGACCGTGCCGGAAATGATCCACGCGAATACGGGTTAGCGCAGGGCGCCGACTCTCTCGGTCACCTGGAGATGATCGTCCGCAGCGTAACTCTTCGAGAACAGTGCCGCCACCTCGGTCTTGGCGACCTCAATCTGGTAAGCAATGTTGGCGGCAATGGCGTCTTTCTGCTCGATGGCCCACTCAATCGGCGGCTCGGCGGCAGCCCCCAAACCGCAGCTCCCGGCGACCAGGGTCGAAGTCAAGCCCAGCCACAGACGAGGTGAAGTCGAGGCCACGGTCAAGCCACCGGCTGCCACCATCAAGGTCTCAGCCGCGCCCGCCACGAACGTCGCGTAGCTTATCGCGGCTCCAGCCGTCGCCAGACAGCCGATCCCCTGCTTGGTCACGTCCGGCAGGGCGAAAAACCCCGTCGGGGCCGCCTCGTCTGCTGCCTGAGCCAATTGCACGGTCGCCGGCCCTTGGTCCGCCGCCTGCTGGGCCTGTGCCCAACTCCCGGTGGGCACCGCCAGCGCCAACACCGCCGTTGCCACGGTCAAAGCCTTGATGCCGAAGTTTGTCATTATTGGCATTCCCCACTCGCGTCGCCATCCGATGATCTGATTGATTCGCCCGTTGATCCGGGCTCAGACCCCGGCGTTCACTGCGCCTGTCCAGGCAACTGGGCCCACATCGCCCCACCAACCGCCGCCGGGCTCACGCCAGACCCAAGCAGCGCAACGCCGACTCCGCCCCGCGTGGGCGTCGTCGAGGCTTCCGCACTGGTGACGGTATCCAAAGCCCACTCAACCAGAGGCTCGGCATAGACGCCGGCGCCGCAGGCCACGCTGGTCAGGGTTCCGATCAAGCTGACCAAAAGAACCGATGACGAAGACGGCACAACCAAGCCGCCCATCAACAGCATGATGATTTCCGAGGGGCCAATCGCATAAGCGGTAGCCAAAGCGCCACCACCGCTGACCAGACAGCCCACACCCTCTTTTTCAAGAGTGGTCATGGGCCGGACCGGCGGCGGACGTTGATCGACCGACCCAGCGGCATCGGCCAGAGTTATCGTCGCCTGGGGTTCCGACGCGGCAGGAGCCGCTCCCCCAGGGTTGGCCGCAAATGAAGAGGCCAGAATTATGCTCAGCGCGACAAGGCTATTCCTAATAGACATGCTGCCCCCTAACTTCAACCTGTGGCACGTGCCCGCGCGCCGCGCCGCTGCATATACCACGTCCGAGCCGATCCTCGAAAGGGCCGCCCCCCGCCCGATCACCCGGCTGGCCGGGAGACCGGGGGCAGTATACTCGGTGCGCTCCGTCGCCTGTCAAGTAATAGGTGAAAAGCGCGGGGTCGGTTGGATCGAACACCGGCAACGACCATCATCCGGTTACACCAGCGCCCCGGATTGCTCGGGCGATCCAGAGAATCGCCTTGCAAGGTTAATGAAAAAGCACAAAACTGTATAAATTTCAGAAACTATCAATCATAGAACCAAATACACCCTTTCAATTTACCCATTATGTCCTGAAATAAGCTTGATAGAAAGATAAAATGATGAATTTATGCCGAAATTCTCTCGGTAAATAGAATTTATTGATCAATCTTAAAGGTTAAGTTAAAGTACAATGAATTTGTAAATCAACTTATATTGATCAGTTCGTTCCCGCAAAAGAAACCGAGCGCGCCGCAAACCCTCGCGCGAACCCGGCCCAAGCGTCCCGCAACAGGCCCCAAAATGCCAAGCCCGTCATCCTGCCGCCTCGCCATGCCGGAGTCGTCCGGTTAATACCGGCGAGCCCTGATCCTGACACATCGCCGGTATCGGGCCGCGACGGCGGCCCCGCGTCCTCGTGGACGCGAAGCCAAGGGCG
>CAIXKV010000178.1 GCA_903920145.1 uncultured Rhodospirillales bacterium | reverse complement strand
TGACTTATCAAGGCTGCCCTCAGACGCCGGGCGGGCGCATCCGCGCCCTTGGCTTCGCGCGCATGGGCGCGCGGGGCCGTCGTCGCGGCCCGATACCGGCAGTGTGTCATTGTTATAGCTCGCCGGTATAATTCCCGAGAAGCGCGATGGACGGGCAAGGCAGGTCCACGATGAACAGATCGGTGGCGCCAGTTGGTCTTGAACCGGCTGGCGGGTTCGATTGTTGCTGTGCCGATGATCCTTCGGTAGTGTGCCTTCACACAAGCATTGCGGGGGCGACCTTGGGGCATCTCGACGAAGCGGCCAGTAGCAGCGACGACGCGGCAATCCGCGCTTTCGTCGAACGCTGGCGCCCGTCCGAAGGCGGCGAACGCCGCACCTATCAAATGTTCCTAACTGAGTTGTGCGGCATCTTGGGCGTCGGGAGCCCCGAGACGGTCGGCGAGACGTATGTTTTCGAGCGCACCGTCAGTATGCCGAACTGGGACGGCACGACTTCGCTGGGGCGTATCGACCTTTACAAGCGCGGGTGTTTCGTTCTCGAAGCCAAGCAAGGCTCGTTCAAACCGGCGCCCGAGCGGCCCGAACATCCGACACTGCCCGGACTGCCTTTGCTGCCGACACGCAAGGCCAGCGGCAAGGGCCACGGTGTGCGCGGGTCGAAGCAATGGGACGATGCGATGCTCCGCGCGCGGGCACAGGCCAAGCGTTATATCGACAGCCTGCCGGACGCCGACGGTGTTCCGCCGTTTATGGTCATCGTGGATGTCGGCTTTTCGTTCGAGTTATGGTCGGATTTCAGCGGCACCGGCCGCCATTATACCCAGTTTCCCGACACCCGGTCGTTTCGCTTCAACATCGAGACACTGACCGACCCGAAAATCCGCGAGCGGTTGCGCAAAGTCTGGGAAAGCCCGCACGACCTCGATCCGTCGCGCATTTCGGCGAAGGTCACGCGCGACATTGCGGATAAGTTGGCCCGGCTGGCAAAATCGCTGGAAAAAGAACACGCGCCGAAGGCCGTCGCCGATTTCCTGATGCGCGGCCTGTTTACGATGTTTGCGGAGGATGTCGGTATCCTGCGGGAGCGGTCGTTCACGGATGTGCTGTTGCGCTACAAGGATCGCCCGCCGGTTCTGCGGCAGATGTTGACGGCTCTTTGGCGGGATATGAACCACGGCACGGCGTTTTCGACGGTCATCGAAGACGCGATCCCGCAGTTCAACGGCACCCTCTATGCGAACGCCGAGGCCCTGCTCCTGACCGCCGAACAGATCGACCTGTTGATATTGGCCGCGAAAGCGGACTGGCGCGAGGTCGAACCGGCCATCTTCGGCACTCTGCTGGAACGTGCGCTGGATGAAAACGAGCGGCACCGCTTGGGCGCCCATTACACGCCGCGCGCCTATGTCGAACGTCTCGTGCTGCCGACCATCATCGAACCGCTGCGCACGGAGTGGGAAGACGTGAAAGTCGCGGCGCTGACCCAGGCTTACGCGGGTGACCTCCCCGCCGCAACCGATGCCGTGAAGGAGTTTCACCGCCGCCTGTGCGCCGTCACCATCCTTGACCCGGCCTGCGGCAGCGGCAACTTCCTGTATGTTTCGCTGGAGCACCTGAAACGGCTTGAAGGCGAAGTGCTGGACCTGCTGGTCACCGAATTGGGCGAAACGCAGGACGCGCTGGAACTCGCCGGCCACACCGTCGATCCGCATCAGTTTCTCGGTATCGAGAAGAACGAGCGGGCGGTTCCCATCGCGGAAATGGTGCTGTGGATCGGGCACCTCCAATGGTATGCGCGCTCGCGGCCGAACTTTGCGGCGTGGCCGAAGCCGGTACTGAAACAATACGGCAACATCCGCGCCGGCGACGCTCTGCTGACCTGGCGCAGCGTTCAAATGGTGAAGGACGAGAGCGGCAAGCCGTTGACGCGATGGGACGGCGTTTCGAAGAAGCGCGATCCGCTCACGGGCAAAGACGTGCCGGACGAAACCCAACGTGTCCCGATGGAGAAATATATCGGCCCCAAGGCAGCCGACTGGCCGGTATCGGATTTCATCATCGGCAATCCACCATTCATCGGCGGCAAGGATTTACGGCAGGAGTTGGGAGACGGCTACACCGAAGCGTTGTGGAGCGTTTACGAAAAGTCGGTGCCGAACTCGGCTGATTTCGTGATGTATTGGTGGCACAAGGCCGCTGAACGGGTGCGCGCAGGCAAAAGCCGCCGCTTCGCCTTCATCACCACGAACAGCCTGCCCCAGACCTTCAGCCGCCGGGTGGTCGAGCATCATACGAGCGGGAAGCGCCCGATCAGCCTGCTGTTCGCGATCCCGGACCACCCGTGGGTCAAGCCGCTGAATGAGAATGAGCAGGAGGCGGTTCGCGACGCTGCCCAGGTGCGCGTCGCAATGACCGCTGGCGTTCGGGGTGCCGTTGATGGTCGTTTGCTGACGGTCGTATCGGAACAACGTGGGCATGAAGACGCCGCCGACGTGGTGTTGCGGGAGCGGCGCGGGACGATCAACGCTGATCTGACCATCGGCTCCGACGTGACGAAGGTGCACGAACTGACGGCAAACAAGGGGCTTTCTTCCCCCGGCGTGAAACTCCACGGAGCCGGTTTCATCATTACGCCCGACGAAGCGAAGACGCTAGGCCTCGGTCGGGTCGCAGGTCTGGAAGAGCATATCCTGCTTTACCGAAACGGCCGCGATCTGACCGGAAAGCCGCGCGGCGTGATGGTGATCGACCTGTTCGGGCTGACCGAGCACGAGGTTCGGCAGCGATTTCCCCAAGTTTATCAATGGGTGCTTGAGCGAGTCAAGCCCGAGCGAGAGCACAATAACCGCAGATCATATCGTGATGCGTGGTGGGTGTTTGGCGAGCCGAGACGAGATTTCCGGACGGCACTCGTGGGCTTTTCCCGATACATCGCGACCGTTGAAACCGCCAAGCATCGGATATTTCAGTTTCTGGACGTATCAGTTCGCCCCGACAACATGCTGATCTCAATTGCGTTAAGTGATGCGTATTTTTTGGGTATTTTATCCAGTCGTGTCCACGTTGTTTGGGCATTGGCGGCTGGAGGAACTCTTGAAGACCGTCCTCGCTACAGCAAGTCGATTTGCTTCGACAAGTTTCCGTTTCCGGACGCAACGGCCGAACAACAGGCCCGCATCCGCACGCTGGCCGAAGAGTTGGATGGGCTGCGCAAACGCCAGCAGGTCGCCCATCCCGATCTGACGCTGACCGGGATGTATAACGTGTTGGTCAAACTTCAAACCGGCCAGCCGCTCGATGACCACGACCGGCAGGTGAATGAGAAGGCGCTGGTGAGCACGCTGCGCCACCTTCACGACCAGATCGACGCCGCCGTCGCGGACGCTTACGGCTGGCCGGCAATTATGACCGACGAGGAAATTCTCGCCCGCGTCGTTGCTCTCAACAAGGAGCGCCATCAAGAAGAGGTGGGGGGCAAGGTTCGCTGGCTGCGGCCCGAGTTCCAGGCTGGTGGCGCCGCCGCGCCCGCGCAACCCACTCTCGATGTCGATGTTGACCAAGGCGCCGCAGAACTGTTGATCGGTAAGACGCCGTGGCCGAAGACGCTACCCGAGCAGGTTCAAGCCGTGCGCGCCGCACTCGTCCGTCTCGGCTCCCAGCGTTCGGTCGATGCCATCGCAAGGCAGTTCAAAGGCGCGAAACGGGATCGGGTTGCGGAGATACTCCAGGTTATGGCTGTGGTTGGATGATGCTCGCCGGTATCAGCCATCCCTTGGATTCGTCCCGCATGTGGACCACCAAACGGCGCAGCTCCGGTAAAAGAGCCAGGAACAGATCCTTTCGGCTTTGGGGGTCGGTGATGCGGGTCAAGAAAAAGGCGCTGTAACGGGCCATGCCTTTTAAGGTTCCGGCAACCAGAGTAGGGACGCCGTGATATCCGTCTGGTTCCAGGAGCGGCAACAAGTGGCTCCAAAAGGTTATAATATCCGGCAGATCGGCGATGGCTTGGTCAATCTGCTCCATCAGAGCCGTAAAGAAGCGTTGGTGCTCGGCGGCTAACCGCTCCAGCCGTCCCGCCCCTAGGTCGACACCGAGGCCCGCATCCAGGAACGCGCCGGGCTCCAGGAGGGGCAGCGCCCTGATCACGTCATCCCGAACCGCCTGCGCGCCGCGTCGGAGCGGCGGTAGGCGCAAGGAAGCGGCCTGTTGGGTTTCAGTGCCGTCGATACGGGCGCCGTCACTGCAATTCACCACGCGCACGCCGCTATGATGAATCAGTAACCGAAGATTCTCCCGTCCGATGCTATAGACCACGTTGGATTGGACCAGCCCGCCGAAATTGCCCGGAACAATAACCGGCAGGATCGGATTTTTCTCTTCGGCAATCAGAAAGCCAAGATCTTGGTAAGCGGTTTTTTGGGCGTGCCATTGTTCAGCAACGCGGGCCCCGAAATCGGCGCCGAACAGATACAGTTCACGAAACCCCAGACTGACCGCCGCTCGTGCCCCAGCATTGACCGCCGTGGGAAAGGCCAACAAGAGGGCATGCTCGGCTGGTCCCAGCATCGTTGTCGCCGACACATAGGGCCGGACATACATCAAGCTTTGCTCGAACATCGGCGGTAATCGAGGGTCGACGGTGAGCGCCGCCACCAGGACGATGCCGGCCAGCCCGTGACGGCTAGCGGCATGCTCAAGGATGTCGACACTGTGGGCGGCGTTCTCGCATTCCAAATGAAAATCGGGCGTCAAGCCGTGGGCCAAACAGCTTTGCAGCGCGGTGCCGCACGACATGACCATCGCTCCGGGCCGCAGACGCCGGATCTCCTCAATGTCACGGTCCAAAGAGCCGCCCGCGCCAATCAGCAAGATCGGCTCCTTGCGCCGAGACGGCGGCAGGCCGGGAATCAGAGAAAAGCGGTTGCGACGATAATTGTTCAGAGTGTTGACGAACATAATTTGCTCGTCTTCAAAAAATCCGGTTATAGCAAAAATACGCTCATAATGTTCAGGCAGTTTGTCGCGTATTTTTATAAATAAATCAGAGGGATAATGAATGAATATCCAAGCTCCATCCAGATGAATCGCGCCATCCTGGGCCAATTCAAGAGTGATCTGTTCGATCAGGTCGGATTCATGGGGCGTGACGATGATTTTAAAACGTCTGCCGTTGGCGCGGTGGCGGTCCAGGAAATCCTGCCAGTCGATGGCGTGGCATGAAAGCGCCAAGAATTCCGGAACGGGTTCAATCAGAACCACAGACCGGGGATTGGCCTGGGCGATCAGTGCATCTAGGTGGTAGCCAAGACCGACGCCAAACACCACCAGGATACCGCCATCTCCCTTGGGGGCCGTCGTCAATTCGCCCCCGTGTTCCACCAGAGCCTGACAGCGGGTGCGTACAAACTCCATGAACCCTAGGCCGATTCCGTGACAGAGGTTGTCGCCGCCGGGAAGCGTGCGGAACACCCGGAATGGGGCCTGTCGATAGGCCGCGATCTGTCCGGCTGTGACGGTGCGGGCGTCGCCGCGATAGAGGCGGGCGGTTCCCAGATCGATATCCACCGGGAATCCGTCGGCAGCAACCACCAGATGACGCTTCAGATCATCAGCGGGCCAACGTTCGTTCAGGTCGGGGAAGGTCAAGCGGAGCGCCGCCGCCGAGCGGGCCGCATCGGGGGGATGCCCTTGCTTTTGCTCGTTCCCAGCGTTCAACGACGGGTCCAAAGACATCACGATCCTCCGTCGTTCCGCAACGGCCCGGCACTATAAGAAAAGCCGGCAGACATGAAAAGGGGCGCCTTGTGGGCGCCCCATCCATCGCGGGTCGATGTGTCGGTTAAATCGCTTTTAGATTTTCCGCCGACGACTTGCCCTTCTTCGGGTCACGCTGAGCATCGAACGAGAGCCTTTGCCCTTCGCTCAGGTTGCCGAGCCCGGCACGTTCAACCGCAGAGATATGGACGAACACATCGGCTCCACCCCCATCCGGCTGAATGAAACCGTAACCCTTGCTGCTGTTGAACCACTTCACAATGCCACTCGGCATCCCAGTCTCCGATATTTCCGATAACTCCGTGCGGCCCACCAGGAAGGCGCCTGCCGACGGTCCGTTGATCAGGTCATAAAAGGTTGATACTTGCAAGCGATATTGCAACATCCCGATCGCTTGGCAATCGAGCCGAGCCCGAGATATTTTAATCAGGGCGATATCTACCGTATGATCGGCGCCACCGTTGCGCCCACCGCGCAGCCCGTGACGAAGCCGCCCCCCAGCACGGCGGCGACCAAGGGCAGGGAAACCGGGGCCGACAGGGCGCCAGCAATCAGCGCTGCCATTTCGGTTGGGCCGGCCAGCATGGCCACGCCGGTCCCAGCCACGCCGCCAAGAGCGCAAATGCGGACTCGATTATGGGCGGGCGTTGCAGCGTGGGAAGAGTCCGCCGGAGCCGGGGGGGCCGCAGCGGCGTCATCCATGTCGATGGCCGGGGGCGCTGGAATCGAGGGGGCCTCGATGGGCATTGAAGCCAAGCCGGTACGCCAAGCTTCGAGTGTTCGCATCCCTTGGGTCACGCCAACGGCCGATGCCAATGTCACCACGGCCAGCATCCCGACCAAAAGGAGTCCAGAGTTCTTATCGTTTCTGTCCATGACCCGCTTTCACCTAGGGGTTTAGGGTGACTCGGCGCTGAACACCGCTTGGATGCCCAATTGATAGTCCTGGCCGTCAAGGGCATGGTCCAGCAGGTCCAGGATCGATACGGCCTCTGGCTGGCCATCAATGGCCTTGAGGGCCTGATGCAGCCCGGCCAGGGCGGTGGCGCTGGTGATGGCGATGAAGTGGTCGGCTCCGAAAGGAGGGGTGACTTGAAGCGGCAAACGGTAGACCCCACCGGAAGGAATGGTCAGGCTGTCATGCCGGGTGCCGGTTTCGGTCGGGTAGACGAAGTTAATGGTGCCGTCGGAAGCCAAATTCATCATGGTAAGATAGGGGTGGCGATAGCCGCTGACCACCACGGTGATCCGGTCTCCGTCATGATAAACTGGAGAGGCTGGGTCGATGTGGGTTTCGAGGTCAAGAGGATGGCCAGAATGCTCTAGGACACGCACCGTCGTCCAGGTATCGATGACTCCTTGGACACGGGCAAGCTGGGCTTCCAGGTCTCCGCCCAGGACCGTTGCGATTCCATGGCCCTGGGCGTCTGTCACCTTGCCATGTCCAACGTCCCAGGTGAAGCGATCGGAGGCGGTGGCGTTGACGGGAGTGACCCCGGACAGCACACCGTAAAGCTTGGCCGGGTCGGTGGTTCCGGTGTTGATGATCAAAAGCGGCAAGGTTGCAGCCTTGGCCGCCTGGACCAATCCCGGTGAGGCGGCTTCTGCCGAAGGTGCTTTTTCAAACGAGGCTGCGACCAAAAGAGTCGCAACCAACAGGATCGCCCCCGTCCGTGCCATGGTGCTTTCCTTTCTCTGTCTCGGGATTGGGGTCTTGGGATTCTGATTGAAACCATGCCCGGTTGGCGGGGCCGGGTCACGGGCTTTTCCTTATCTGCAAGTCTGGCTTCTCGCATACACTGGGGGTGTCCATCGGTTGGCGGGGGCCTCAAACGCAAAGGAGATAATCCATAAGCATGAGCATGGTAACCCAGGGGAGCGCCCCCGATTCAGCGAGCGAGACCTCGTCCCGGCTGGAGCAGTTGTGTGTCGAGAAAGGGCTCAGAATGACCGAGCAGCGCCGCGTGATTTCGCGGGTGCTGTCGGATGCCACCGATCATCCCGATGTGGAGCAGGTGTATCACCGGGCGGTCGAGATCGATCCTCACATTAGCATCGCCACCGTCTATCGGACCATCCGTCTGCTGGAAGAGGCCAATGTTATTGAACGCCTCGATTTCGGTGACGGTCGGGCGCGCTTTGAAGAGAATCGCGACACGCATCACCATCATCTCATCGATCTGCACACCGGGCAGGTCATCGAATTCCAAAGCCCGGAATTGGAGGTGCTGAAAGAAAAGATCGCCCGGACACTAGGGTATGAGCTGATCGGCCATCGCTTGGAGTTGTACGGCATTCGGCGAGGCCAGTCTAAGGGGCTACCCAAGGCGGCAGAGCCGGAGTCGGAGGAGCCGTGAGCGTTCCAGAGCGAGGACGATTTGCCTTTGGTCGCTGTCGCGAAGAGACGCCGGGGAGTGATTGTTGCCGGCCAGCGGTGCAGCGTGCTTATCGAGAGTTGTGTGATCGCGGCCAACCAGAGCGATTCGCCTTCGAAGCCGCCCTCACAGTCTATCTTTGGCACCATCCAGAGGCGCCGGAAGGGCAGGCGTCGGACGTTGTGAGTCGCTGGCTGTGGAATGGCGTTAGCCACTGATGATTGTGAGGTATCGCTGGAGCTTGTTTCGGTAACGCACTGATGGCACAGGATGATAGCCAAAGATGGGGCTTTTTGCTACCGGATCTAGTTCAACCAGTGTGGCGATAACAACCCAGGTAGCCGCCAAATCGTCTCCCAGCCACCAACTCCCGGCGATTTTCCGCGAATCCTGGTTTGATCCGGCCCGGTGTGGAGTATGCTGACCCCAGGTCAACGGTTCGGCACGCGGGCGGTTTCCATGGACAACAATGCTTTAGACGGCGATGCTAACACGCAGCTTGTAGCAACGATCGATCAACTAACCGAGCTAGTGACAAGCCGGTTTTCAACTTTGGATCGAAGACTACAGGAATTAGAGGCGGATACGGCTGAGATCCGGCATTTGCTGCGGGCCATCGTATCCAGCATGGAGCGGCTTAATTCCCGGTTGCCGTATGATCGGGAGACAGCCCTGTTCGAGGGGGAAGAGGTCGATGACGGCTTCCTAGCCCCTCCTGCGGGTCATTTTCTCCATTAGTGAATACGCCGCGTTGACGCGTCCAGCGTGCGCCAATGACGCGCGAGTGGGGGCAACGACATCGGTCATCCACACCTTTCAAGGCGGTAGGGTCATGGCCGACGATCGTCGTCCCACATGAAGCGGGAGGCGATGGCCCCGACTGCCAAGGCGGTACAGACCAGCAGGACACAGCCGGTCCATCCGGCGTCACTCCAGGTCAAGCCGGGAAGTACTGCGCCAAGGCTGCCGCCGCCGTAAAAGCAGCAGACATAAAGCCCGGCTGCCGCGCCCTTGCCGGTTGCCGCCGAGCGTCCGACATAGCCCAACGCCAAGGACTGGCATAAAAAGATGCCGGTGACGAAGATACACAGCCCCAGAACGGTCACAGCCAATTGGGGGGTGAGCAGGGCCATTTGTCCTACAGCACAAATGGCCAGTGCGGTCAGTGCCGCGCCCCGGAAGCCTAAGGAGCGCAGCAATCGGGCGTTGAGTGGAACGATGGTGCTGCCAATCGGATACACGCAGAAGATCAGGCCAATGCCAGCGGCGCTCAGGGCAAAGGGCGGTCCCGCCAGACGAAATCCGATATAAGACAAGGTTCCATTGAGGGCGAACAGCACGGCGGCCCCAAGCAGGCAAGCCGCACGGATGCGGACATCCCGAAGATGACCGATCATGGTCGATATGTGGGTCCGAAATCCGCCCCCTTCACGCCCCGCGTCGGTGGGCAGCCACCGCCAGACCATTGGCGCGCAGCAGGCCGAGACCACGGCCAGAACCGCAAAACTCCCCTGCCAACCCAGAACCGCAGCGGACGATCCTGCTAGGAATCGACCGGCAAAGCCACCCATCACGCCGCCAGAGACGTAAACCCCCATTCCCACGGCGGCGATATGACCCTGCCAACGCTCGGTGATATAGGCAACAACCCCGGAAAACAGAGCGGGCAGGGCGATGCCCTGAAGGAACCGGACAACCAGCACTTCGGACAGGTCGGAGCAAAAACTAAGCATGAGGGTTAAGGGGGCCAGCAGCAGGATGGCCCAGACCATGGCCGATTTGCGCCCGAAACGGTCGGCCAACGGCCCTGCCGCTGGGGCCGCCAACGCCACCGCCAGGGTGGTGACTCCGATCACCGAACCGGCTGCCGTTGGCGACGCGCCGAGGGTGGCAGCCATATCCGGCAGCACCGATTGAGGGGCGTAAAGCGGCAGGAAGGCGGCAAAGCCAGTCAGAAAGATGGCGATCTTCTGGCGAATCGGCATATCATGAGCCGATTCGCCATCGTTCTTCGCAGAGGAATTAAGCAGTTCTGACATCTTTCAGCAGTTGTTCGACCACTCCTCCCAATCGATTAGACTCTTTTGTCAGATCTCTGAACGATGAAAGGACCGCATTGGCCGCTGTTTTATTGACATCTGCGGACTTTGCAACATCATTAATAATAATCGTTACCGCACTGGTGGCTTGTGATGCCTGTTGGGCATTATCCGCGATTTCGGCAGCGGTCATTTGTTGTTCATCAATGGCCTGATTGATGACGCCAGAGATGGCCTTCATATCCGCCATCACTCGAACCACGTCACCAATCGCTGAAGCAGCCCCGGTTGTGACCGACTGCATATTGGTAATTTGGGCTGAGATTTCGTCGGTTGCTCTGGCGGTCTGGGTGGCCAGACGCTTCACTTCACCGGCAACCACGGCAAAGCCTTTGCCGGCCTCGCCAGCCCGTGCGGCCTCGATGGTTGCGTTGAGCGCCAACAGGTTGGTCTGGGCGGCAATCCCGTGGATCAGGCTGATCACGTCGCCGATTCGCTGGCGGGTTTCGGTCAATTGCTTGACGGTTCCATCAGCGCGGGCGGCAGCACTCATGGCGGCTTCGGTGACTTTTTCAGATTCGACCACGCGATGACCGATTTCCCGGATCGAGGTCCGTAACTGTTCGGTAGAATTAGCCACCGTCCGCACATTGGAGGCCGTTTCTTCGGCGGCAGCAGCGACCTCGGTTGCGCGGTACAGCGTTTCGTCAGCACGCTCGGACATGGAGCGAGCGGTGTCTTCCAAACTTGCAGCCGCCGTATTCACCGCCGAAATGATGGTGCCAACGCCGGAATCAAAGGTGTGCAGCACAGTATCTAGGCGGGCGGTTCGTTGCGCGTTCTTCGTCCGCCGTTCTTCGTCTTTGGCGTGAGCGATGTCGGCACGAATCAGGGCATCTTTGAAGACCTGCATGGCTCTGGCCATGAGCCCGATTTCGTCGGTGCGCTCTAGTGCGGGGATCATGATTTGTCGCTCGCCGTCGGCCATGCGCTGCATGGTGTCGCTCATGGCAGACAGGGGGCGGGTGATGCCTCGCGCAAAAATCAGACCGGCAAGGCTGAAAACCAGCGCCAAGCCGGTTCCAATTTCAATCATTTCTACGCGCATGGCATCAACGGGCGCCAAAATTTCGCCGACGCTGGCCTCACATAAAACGACCCAATGAGCATCGTGAAATTGGAGCGGATGGCGCGCGGTAATGACCCGCTCTCCGCGTCCGTTCTTCGCCTCGCCGACACTGGTTTCGTTTGCGGCGGCGTTGATCGACCCCTGATAGGGGCGCAAAATCATCGGCTCGACCGAGAAGCGGGACGTGCTGCGGAATAAGCCGTCGGTGCCGACCAGATACGTGTCGCCGGTTGTCCCCATTCCCTCGGACGACTGCATGACCCGGTCAATCGCCTCGGAGCGCAAGCGGAAGACAAGAACAGCCAGCAATTGAGGCTTGCCATCAGGCAAAATTTGGACAACGGGCGTGGAGATAAATGCAGAAGGCAACGAGTGATCGGGGGTGTAAGGGGCGTAATCTGTAAAACGAATAGTTTCAGGCTTGGGGGATTCCCGGAACGCCGCGACGGCATCGGCCAGAGGACCGGAATTCGCTGGAGCCGCAAAATCGGCGCCCTTCGCCATAGAATAAATGACCGAGCCATCGGGAGCAACCAGAAGAACGTCAGCAAGTCCCCGGCGAGTGGACAGGTCAACCATCCAGGACTGCAAACGAGCGTGCGCTGTGTCGTACAGTGATCCCTGGTTAATGACAAATTTATAAAGTTCAGTTTGTGGAAAAGTATTTTTATCAACATAACGATCCCGAAGTGCAGCTTCGGCGCTGCCAGATCGTTCTTTCTCAATTCTCCATCCATTGGTCATCGCGACCACGGAATCTTTTAGAGATCGAGTGTTCGCAGTCAGAATGACATCCGACTCTAATCCTTGGAGGTAATTTTGGACCGTGCCGCTGCGAGCGTCGGCCAATGCAACCAGCTTGCTCTCGGCGGCATCGCGCAGACGCACACTAGAAGATGCGTACACCGCAATCCCTAGCAGTAATGCGGTCGATACCACCGTTAGAACAAGCGCACCGGGAATGGTGTGTCGAAGGAACACGCCTCGCATCTTCCAAAACCCCTCATAACGGCCTTGACAACTGCAACCGACCGTTCCCCTAACGACAATAGAGCTCACTGTCAAGTATCGGCCTTTGGAAGCAGCTACTACAGAAACGAGGCTCTAAATGGCACGGCATCGGGTGAACGTGGCCAACTTGATGATGGAAGCTGCCACAAATGACATGCGATAGGCTATTTTTTTTGAGCCTGGACTGTGCATATTATCATATGCGCGGCATCTTGACGCGTGGAGATGATTCTTTATTCTTTGAGAATGCGCTTTTTTCAGAAAATAACTCTAAATATTTCTATCGATATCGTCGCTTACTATTATAATAAACCTTTCAATTCGATGGTCATGGAGAGGATTGGTCGTATATTCTGTCAGTCGTCACAGCCGCTCATTTCATGTTCCCATTCATTCCTATGCTATTTATTTGTTGGCACCTTGTGATTTTGACATAAATAAGTCTTTTTTATAAGGAAAGCATGGCTAGGGGGGTCTCCAGTTCAAGCTCTCGAATCCGCTGTTCACTCAGTTCGGATGCACGGAACCATGATTGAGTGGCATTCCGCCACTCCATAAGGTCAATTTGACTGGTCTGCCCTAAGTCTGAACTGTAGATAACATTGGGGACTTCTTTAAGGACTGTTACCAAATCAGCCCACGGCTGGTAGCCGAGCAGGTATGTCAGGGCCGTTTGTTCGATGAAAAGCCAGGACTCGCCAGCCAACGCCTTGAGGTCTGCCGCATTCAGACCTGTCATCGGGCTGGCCGGCTGGTTGAGCATCAAGCGAGGCAACCCGCAACCCTTCGCGGCGTCGATCAGCCGATGGACCGTATCCCGATCGGCATGGCCGGTACTCAACACCACGGGATGATCTTTAGCCCAATGGATAAGGTCCAGGACTTCGGCGGTCAAGTGGCCTTCTTCATCACATAACCGACTGGGTTCCAGACCTTCCGCCCCTGCGTAAGTGCTGCTCAGGGCCCGATTCAGCGTGCTGACGTGGGTGGTGTGGGTGTGGGTTGGCAGATGGACCAACAAGCGCCCGCTGTGGGGCGCCTGGACTTGGGCTAAAGCCTGTACCGCCACCCGCCGAATGGGCCCGCCAGCAATGGCGTTCAACACCACAGAGCCAAAGACCGGCAGATCCAACTCGCGAGCGGCCTCGGCGGCGGCAACACTGTTGCCCAAGTGGTTTTTCAAGACCACGCCGCCGCCAAGATCACGATACCGTTGGCCGGCCTCGATCACGCCATAGCGGCGTTGGTAGGTATCGGGCCGGACGTGGTAGTGGACGTCTAGAAAAGTGAGGCGAGAGCGCCAGTGGTTGGCGAAATCCTCAGCCATCAGGCGCTCCTGGTTTTCCACGGCTCGGCATAACCAAACTGCTTACGAGCCTCGACCAGGGGCGTGCCCCCCTGGATCGCCTCTCGAATCTGCGACTCGGTGCGGTCAATGGCCTCTGCCCGTTCCAACACCTCTGGAACCTTGTCTGCCGGAATCACCAGCGCGCCGTTGTCGTCGGCCACGATCCAATCTCCCGGTAGAACCTGGACGCCATCAATGGTGACCGGAACCTGAAGGCCGGTGACCTTGGCACGGTTCTTGGCCGAAACCATGGTGATGGCGCGGGTGAACAAGGCGTAATTGAGATGACGGACTTCGGCCAGATCTCGCGCCGAGCCGTGAATCACGGTACCCGCGATGCCCTTAAGTTGGGCCATGACGGTCAGCAGCCCCCCCCAATTGGTGCAGGTGGTGCTGCCTTCGTTGTCGATCAGAATGACGCTGCCCGCCGGGACTTGATCGATGTAATTGCCAGCACCGTGAAATTCACCGCCAACCCGTTCAAAAGGCCGGTATTGAACGGTGAATGCCGGGCCAGCCGTCACCACGCCCGGAACACGGGCTTGAATGCCAGCCAGAACGCCGGGAATGCCGAGGCTGTCCAGAGCATCGCTGACGGCGGGAGTGTCGAGGCGAGCAAAGCGTTCGCGCAGGCTGTTGATTTCGGATTCGGAGAGGCTCACAGGATTTCCTCCAACGCGGTGACAGCCGCTTCGGCCATCCGGGGTAACAGGCAAATGGTCTTTCCGCGCCAGCTCAGGTGGGAACCGGGGAAATCGGCGGACACCCCAAGAGCCGAAGCCACAGCCGCGCGGAGCAGGGCCTTGTTATTGTCACCATGAAGGGCGATCAGGTCCGACTGGCCAAGGCACGTCACCAAGGCATTGCCGATGGCCGCTTTTTGGGCGCCGCAGGTCAGATGCAGGCCGACCGCGTACCCTTTTTCGGTGAGAGCGCGCCCAATGGCCGGAGTCACGGCGTCTCCTGATCGTCCATCAAGCAGGTCGTCACCGACACTTAAGACGCTGGCCCGGCGGAACGGCTCCGGAGTCTTGATTTCCGCCAGAATGGCATCAGCCATTGCCTGGGTCGAAGCATCGCCGCCCAGATCATAGGTCACGGTTTGACCCCGGACGATGGTGGTCCGTACCGCATCCCGGACGGCACCAGCGGCGCTGGCAAATCCAAGATTTTCAAGCATCAAGGCGATGGTCAGGAACATTGCCGATGGATTGGCCACCCCCATTCCGGCAACGCGCAAGTGGCTGCCATGAACCGGCTCGTAATAAGGGATGCCATTTCCAATGTTAGCACTGGGTGCGATGCCAAGCCCGCCCATGACACCGGCAGCCAGATCGGACAGAATATCGCCGAACATATTTTCGGCTACGATTACGCCGTAGGTTTCCGGTCGTGTCACCATCCGTAGGGCGACAGCATCGACATTCTCGATGTTCGCGGTGATCTCGGGATAGCCGGCAGCGGCGGCGTGGAACAAATCGGCGGAAAATTGCCCGCTTTCGCGCAAGACGTTGGGCTTGTCGGCCAGGGTCACGCGGTCAAGGCCCTGGGCCCGAGCGTAGGCAAAGGCGTAAGCGAACAATCGGCTCATGCCAAATTGAGTCAAAAGACGAACTGAGAATGTCGCCTGATCGGGGCCGCTTTTCTCGAGGTTCGGATTGTTCAGCATGGCCCGCAGGTTTTCGGGAATGCCGCGTCGGTCCAAACCGACATACAATCCTTCAGTGTTTTCTCGTAACACCACCATTCTAAAGGGACGGCCACCGCCAACCATTCGCTCGGTGGGACGAACATTGACGTAAGCGTCAAGTCGTTTGCGCAACTGAATGACCGGAGAGACGTAAATCCGCCCTTTGCCCTGAAGTTCGGGAGCCAGTTCGGCCTCGGCCTGGTTCTTGCCCTTGCTGGTGATCGCACCGAGCAGAACCGCGTCACTGGCTTCGATCTGGCGCCACGTTGCTTCAGGAACCGGATCGCCACCGCGCCGCCAGCACTCCCAACCGATCTCACCATATTCAAAGGTCAACGGCAGGTTCAACTGATCGAACACCGGCATCGCCGCCGCGCACACTTCTTGCCCGATCCCATCACCGGGAAGAACCAGAATCTTTTTGTTCATGATCGTCACTGGCCTTCAGCCGGTCGGGTGATCAACCACCCGACCGGAGTTGAGGAAAAATTAGGCCGCCGCGTTGGTGAAAACTTGCCCAATCGATTCGGCGTTGGCGATGATGCGGTCTTTGTCTTCGACGGTGAGGTCGAATAAGCCCAGCACCAGATCATCCAAAGGCTGGATCGGATGGGAGCAGCCATCAGCCTTTTCCAGCACTTCAACCTGATCCAGCATCGAGGCATGGTCATAATCGGCGACGCCGTGACCACAGCGCAGGAAGGCCAGCCATAGCTCCAGCTTCAAGTTGCCGGCTCCCTTGCCCATACCACGTAAAGAGCCATCGATATAGGTTGCCCCCGCTTTGATCGCGGCGATGCTGTTTGCCATCGCCAGACCAAGATTGTCATGGGCATGGAAGCCAATCGGCATATCGGCATAACCGCGTACCAAATTGACCATTTCCCACACGCGGGTCGGCGTCAGGCTACCGTTGGAGTCGGCGAGGTATAGCACGTCGGCGCCAAAATCCCGAACACGTTCGGCATTTGCCAAAAGCAGTTTGGTCGGCTGATGGCTGACTCGAGTCAGGTTGACGCACACCGTCATGCCCAAGGACTTGGCCAGACGGACATAATCACCCGTCAGTTCAACGCGGTTGGCATCCCAGCAAAAGCGCAGCATATCTACGCCAAGCTTGTGCATACGAACAATTTCTTCACCCAAAATGTTCTTGGGATGAGCCATAACGCAGATACAGTTTGACGTTACAGCCGAACGAATTTCAGTAATATAAGAATCAGGTGTCATACCAGTTAAGCCAATACCGTTGATCGGCTTAAATGACCCATTACGATAGCCAATTTCAGCGTATTCAACGCCGCATTGTTCCATGCTTCGAACGTGGGCTTTGGCATACTGTTCGTCAAACTTAAAGCCATTACGATAGCCACCATCCCGTAAAGTGACATCGATATTGATAACCTTATGTGCTGCCGCCATCTTCCTTACTCCTTACATGTGGGTTGCATAATGGAAACGATGTCAACCATGTCCCATACACAAGGAGTGGCTGACCGTCGCGATCTCGCATGGATTCCCGGCACCGAGCTAAGGTACTGCCCGAAACAAAAAGATATCATGCTCATGCACTACAAGTACGCCATAGAACAAGAAACCTCATTATCGCGAGGTAACCACCATAAGCCGGGCATAAGCCGGATTCTGTGCGCACTGAGCACGGCAATCGTGATGTCGGTGCCGTCGAGTAGCCTTTCTTCAGACCAATCATTACTGCGTTGCTGAGTGAATTATCATGGAGCCCGAAGAAGCGCAACAACATTTTATCCCAAATTCGAATAAAGTTTTATCTACATACTAGTGTATGAATTCGCTGTTCTCGAGGCTGTGGGCTCTTATGTCGCGGCGTTTTTAGCGTAATACAGAGACTGAGAAAAGTGAATATGGGTTTATGTTGATAAATACTTTCATTAAAATTTCCGCAATTATCACAATAATTTTCTATCTAACTATTTTTTAGGGGCTAAAATAATAATAATATGAACATTAATGATATTGATTGTAATCAATGGATTGTAATTTTGGTCGATAATTACTATTATATATCAAACTATTATTTTATCATGTCGGCATATTTAGTTAATAGAAAGCAAATTTATAAAATTTTATAATTATATCGCAATTATAAATAGATAAAATTGATACAAAATTGCTCATTATTAAGCGGTATTTTGGTAATTTTAAGCGGCGGTGACCTAAATTCTTTTCAATTAAAAAACGTAATGTTAGCTCATATTATGATTTTTAATGCATAAATACGATTTTTTTTCATATTATTACCCGCTATAAGCGGGTTCTAATTCTAAAATGTGTTTTTGAGTAGATGAAAAGCATGCTAATTAGATATCACCTACTGTTTCGGTGTATCCGGGAAGGTAGGAATTTGTGATCAAGTCTTGGGGGAGATAGCAATGAAGCATATCGGTTTAGTAGCAATAACTCTCGCATTGAGTTGTTTTGCAATTCCAAATGCCTATGCTCAAGCGAGCGGAAAGCCGATTAAAATTGGTGTTTTGACAGATCTTGGCGGCATGCTTACGGAAAATACCGGGCAAGGCTCGATTATAGCCGCCCAGCTTGCTGTTGAGGATTTCGGCGGAACCGTCAATGGATCTCCCATCGAGATCATTTCGGCGGACCACCAGAACAAACCGGAGGTTGGCGCCGACATTGCTCGTCATTGGTATGACGAGGGTGTCGATATGATCGTAGATGTCCCCAACACGGCCGTTGCGCTAGCGGTTCAGAAAGTCGCTCAGGAAAAGAACCATATCGTTATGTTCTCCGCGCCAGCGGGTTCCGTTCTCACCGGAAAAGCCTGCACGCCGGTCAGTGTTCACTTCACATATGATACGTATGCCTTGGCCCATGTGACCGGAAATGCAATCGTTAAAGGCGGTGGCAAATCCTGGTACTTTATGACCGCTGACTACTCTTTTGGGGCGGCCCTGGAGCAAGAAACCCAGGCCGTAGTCAAGGCCAATGGCGGCGATATTGTAGGGAGTGTCCACTTCCCAGCCAATAACGTCGACTTTTCTTCGGTGATGATGCAGGCTCAACAATCCAACGCTGATGTCCTAGCCGTTGCCTCGGCGGGGATCGATACCAAGAATGCTATCAGTCAAGCGGCTGATTTTGGTATTTTACAATCCGGTCGAAAATTAGCCGTTTTGCTGCTAGCAATTGATGACGTGAATGGCCTTGGTCTTCCTGTAACGCAAGGCATTATGCTGACAAATGCTTTTTACTGGGATCTTAATGATGAAACCCGCGCTTTCTCGAAAAGGTTTTTTGCCAAGCGCGGTGTTATGCCAAATATGTACCAAGCCGGTGTCGCCGGCGCTGTTACACATTATCTGAAGGCACTTAAGGCCGCAGGAACCGATCAAACGGAAGCTGTAATGGCCAAAATGCGCGAACTTCCGATCAATGATTTCATGACAAAGAATGGGAAGCTTCGTGAAGATGGGCGAGTTGTTCGTGACATGTACCTATTTCAGGTCAAGACTCCCACAGAGTCCAAGGGGCCATGGGATTATTATCAATTGGTAAAAACAGTACCCGGTGAGCAGGCTTTTCGTCCTCTCGCCGATAGCGACTGTTCTCTCGTGAAAAAGTAAAGTCAAACCTCCAGGCTCAGAAATAGGTAGTCAGGGGCTACCTATTTCTGAGTGGTTTTTAGTAATTATGGTGATGTTGCGCTAAAAGCCAGCGGTCTATCGAGTCATACCTCATTCACCTTAGCCTTTGATTCACAACGCTTGGCTCCCATTTTTCAAAAAATGGAGATAGCAGTTTTGTGCGTTTGGTGAATTTTGGTTCGAGATAAAGGAAAACTATGCTAAACCGAAGTGATCATGTCAGCGGTTTTGCGGATCGATTAGTTCGGCAGGAGACAAGCAGTAAACAACCTTACCGTCACGATCCGGAAAGCCGAACGAAGAATAGGCAGCGCTGTAGCGGAGGCACCGATGAAGCGGTTCGGATTAGCAGTTGTGGTATCTCTGTGCCTAGCGAGTCCAGGGGCATATGCCCAAATGAGCGGAAAACCAATTAAAATTGGTGTTCTGACGGATCTTGCAGGCGAGCATACAGAAAATACCGGACAGGGCTCGATTGTTGCAGCAGAACTTGCAGCCGAAGATTTCGGCGGTGCCATCAATGGCATCCCGATTGAAATTGTTTCTGCCGATCATCAAAATAAGCCAGATGTCGGCGCAGCTATCGCCTCTAAGTGGTACGATGAGGGTGTTGACATGATTGTCGATGTCCCCAATACCGCAGTCGCCTTGGCTGTTCAAAAAGTGGCACAGGCGAAAAATAAAATAGTGATGTTCTCATCGTCTGCGGCTTCTGATCTGACCGGAAAAGCCTGCACGCCAGTTAGTGTTCATTTTACTTACGACACGTATGCGTTGGCCCATGTAACAGGGAAAGCGATTGTCAATGGGGGCGGTAAGAAGTGGTTTTTTATGACCGCTGATTATGCCTTTGGAACAACATTAGAGAAAGAAACTTCCTCAGTTATTAAAGAAAATGGCGGTGAAATTGTCGGGAGCGTTCGATTCCCTGCCAATAATCCTGATTTTTCACCAGTATTAATGCAAGCGCAGCAATCTAATGCAGAAGTGCTTGCTGTTGCTTCGTCTGGTTCTGATTCTACCAATGCCATTAGTCAAGCGTCTGATTTCGGCATCACACAATCAGGCCAGAAGTTAGCTATTTTGCTGATGGTTATTAATGACGTTAAAACCCTTGGGTTGCCTGTAACCCAAGGTATTCAGCTAACTGAAGCCTTTTATTGGGACTTGAACGACCAGACCAGGGCATTTTCTCACCGCTTTTTTGCCAAGCGGAATCTTATGCCCAATATGTATCAAGCCGGGGTTGCGGGCGCGGTTACCCATTATTTGAAGGCGGTGAAAGCTGCGGGGAGTGATGAAACCGGAGCCGTTATGGCCAAAATGCGCGAACTTCCGGTTGATGATTTTATGACCAAAAATGGCAAGCTTCGTGAGGATGGCCGCGTCATTCGGGACATGTATTTGTTCCAGGTTAAAACTCCAGCAGAATCCACAGCTCCGTGGGATTTTTACAAAGTTGTCAAGGTTGTTCCCGGAGATGAAGCCTTCCGCCCATTGTCAGCAAGCGAATGCCCACTGGTGAAAAAATAAACGTTGCGTGAATACCCTCTGGGGCTGTGTTTTGGATGGGCACAGCCCCAGAGATTTTCTTGGTATATTGATTTTTTAAACATAGGATGGCTGTGGTTTCGTTAAAACAAGAGAAAGGCTGATTCATTAATCGTAATAGAATATAGCATATAAGGATATGTCGAGTAAATTTCTTCGAAAACTGGAGATTGACGTCAATAGGCTGTTGACGGTGTAAGTGGGGCTTGCCTAAAGTTGGCAGCGTCGTTTGTATATCTCCAGAACATGAAGGATGGCAATATTCATGAGAAATTGTCTCTATCGGATGATGGTGGCTGGTGTTGCCTGTGTCCTTGGGTTGTCGGTGTCCGTTGCCTATGCGGATGGAACAGATCAGGCAGCGACCCAGATTGATCCGAAGGATCTGGTTTGGAAGCCGAATCCCAATCTGCCTCCAGGTGTTGAAACCGCAGTGGTTTACGGAGATCCGACTAAAGCTGAATTGTTTGTTTTCCGTGCAAAATGGCCAGCTCACACAAGGGGAACTCCCCGCACTCATCCCAACGATGAGTATGTCACGATCATTAAAGGGACGTGGTTGACGGCATCGGGCACGGTTTTTGATGACTCTAAGCTCCAAGCCTTGCCAACGGGTGGATTCTATCATTTGCCGGCTCACGTTAGCCAGTACTCGATGACAGGTGATGAGGAGACGATCATCGAGGTGATTGGTATGGGGCCATGGGGTGTAAATTTCAAGGCTACTCAAAATACCGATAAATAGTCTTGAAGGATACCGGCGAGCCATGATGCGACGGATTGCCGGTATTTAAACAGCAATGCTGGCGGCTTGTTGTCCTGGTCGCGAAGCCGGAAGGGTGTGGATTTGTTCACTCGGCACTGGATGCCGTCTTGGTTGTGTGAACATTAACGTATAGCGATTGTGGTTTGGAAGATCACGATTGGCATGAAGTGTTCAGTTGACATCTGTTAGCTGTATTTTTTTAAAAATCAATATTAATTATAAGTATCGATGTGTTTTTTACATCGTATCGATGAAATGCATATTGACGCATGCATGATGGTTTGCTACCTTACTTTGTATGCAATGCACAGAATCATTCTGCGGCGGTCTAAAAAGGGGAGGCATTGATGGTAACTTATTGCTATCGCGTGGTGGCGGTATTCGCGGTTTGTGTCGTTGGATTGTTAGCGACGATGGCGCATGCCGGGGCTGATGCCGATATGAGTTCCGCCGTTCAGATTCTGCCGTCCGATTTGGTGTGGAATGATAATCCAAAATTGCCGCCAGGAGTTCAGACGGCGGTGGTGTGGGGAGATCCTAATCAGCCTGGATTGTTTGTTTTTCGGGCAAAATGGCCGCCACATCTGAAGATTTCGCCTCATTCTCACCCTGGAAGGGAGTATGTTACTGTTGTTTCGGGTGTTTGGATGACTGCAACGGGAGACGTCTTTGACGAGGCGAAGCTTCAGGCTCTTCCTGTTGGGGGCTTTTACATGTTGCCTCCGAATGTTAAGCAATTTTCAGCCACCGGCGATGACGGCGCGATCATAGAGGTTACGGCTATGGGGCCATGGGGTGTCCACTTCGATTCTAGTCACAGCGAGAGCAAGTAACCGTTCAGATGTTCGAAATTTATGCGACTCTGCAAAGTGTCAGGATTTTGCTACTTCTAATGTCTTGACGAGCGTTGCTGTGCTGGAAATTTGATGATATCCTCTCCTTCGTATTTCGCGTGGTAGTCGATTTCGTATGGTTTTTGTTGCGTATTTCTAGGGGGGAGGATTGGGTTTGCGGGGAGTGCTGCTTCGTCACAAAATACCACTGGCGTTGGTGGCTTCGGCAGTGTTGACGGCGCTGTTGTTGGGGTCATCGGTTTATGTGGCGGCAAGCAAGCGCCTGAGGGATGCCGCCGAAAATAAATTAGTGGCGTTAGCGGACGCTCGGAAAGCGACGGTACGGACTTATCTAGAGGGTTTGGCTAGCGATGTGGTTCTGACGGCGAACAGTCGCTCGGTAAAGGATTCCGTGGTCGCTCTGACGATCGGTTGGCGGATTGAGAAAGAACGTTCAGGAAATGCTGGGGCGGCTCTTCGACGGCGCTATATTGACGATAATCCTTTGCCGGAGTCTGATCGAAGAGATTATATTATCCTTAATACTGGTACTCTTTATGATACAGCTCATGCTCGATTGCAAGGGTGGATGTCGGATCTGGTCAAGCGTCGCGGTTTGGCCGATGTTCAATTGGTTTCATCCGATAATACGGTAATTTATACCGTTGCCAAGGGCGTTGATTTTGGTTTGCCGCTGGCTAGTGGCCCGTTGGTGGCAGCGTTGGACAAGATGCGGAAAGAAAATACGCCGGAATCGGTGGCGGTTGTCGATTTCGCACCTTATGCCCCTGATAGTACAGCCCCTTCGGCCTTTTTTGCGAGTCCGGTGGTTCAACCGCTTCCAGATGGAAGTCGGATGTTGTTGGCGATCTTGGTCTTTCGGCTCAAACCGGATGGGCTGGAAGCCATCATGCGGTCAGGCGAAGGGATGGGAGCGACCGAGGACACCTATCTGGTCGGGAGCGACGGGTTATTACGCAGCACGCCGCGTTTTTCTCCAGAAGCGGCGGTTTTGCGGCCTTATTGGGGATATACGTCGGCGATTATGGCGGCGGCTTCCCAAGTGGAGGCGCCAAGGGAGCTATTGGAGACCGTGAACGGCTTGGGTCGTGGCGTATTGATTGCCAATGAGTCCCTTAATTTTCATGGCCTTCGGTGGTTGGTCTTGGCTGAAGCGGCAGTTGATGAAGTTCTCGCCCCGGTTCAGGCCATGCGGAACGATATGATCGTTCTGGGTGTTCTGGTGGTATTGCTGTTGGGAACGGGCGGAATGGTTTTTGCCCGCTGGATTATTCGCCCCGTGACCGCAATGACCGGGGCCATGCAGCGATTGGCCGAAGGAAATCGCGCTATTGATGTTCCGGCACTGGACCGGCGTGATGAAGTTGGCGCCATGGCCCAGGCCATGCAAGTTTTTAAAGAGGCATTGATCAAAGCCGATGCTTTACAAGCCGAAAAAGAGAGGCTTGCCGAGACACGGAACCTGTTGGAGCGCCTGAAAAATCAGGAGGCGCTGGCGAAATCGGCGGCAGAAATTCAAGACCTTTATGATCATGCGCCTTGCGGATATCACTCGCTTGATTCTTATGGTGTTTATGCTCAAATTAATGAAACAGAGTTATTGTGGTTGGGGTATGCGCGAGAGGATGTGGTCAGTAAGCTTCAATTTATTGACTTATTACCCCAAGAATCACATAAGAAATTTTATGAGACCTTTGCTCAACTGAAAGCTCATGGTTCTGTTCATGAAATTGAATATGAAATGATCCGTAAAGATGGATCTCGACTGCCAATTTTATTGAGTGCGACGGCGGTTCGAGACGACAACGGCGCTTTTGTTATGAGTCGTTCAGTTCTTTACGATATAACCGAGCGACGGCGTGCGGAACAGGAAATATCCCGTTATCGCGATCATCTAGAAGCATTGGTGGCCGAGCGTACAGCGGCGCTGACGGACTCAAATCAACAGCTTGCGCTGGCAAAGGAGAAAGCCGAGGCCGCAAGCCATGCTAAAAGCACCTTCCTAGCCAATATGTCTCATGAAATTCGCACGCCGATGAATGCGATTTTGGGGTTTGCCCAAATTATGCAGAGGAGTGCGAGTCTTGCAGTTCGGGATCGTGAAAATTTAGAAATTATCCTGCGCAGCGGGCGTAATTTGCTGAATCTGATCAATGACGTTCTTGAAATGTCAAAGATTGAGGCTGGTCGTAGCACTATTATGCCACAGGTCTTCAGCTTGCATGGCTTGCTGAGTGATTTGCACCAGATGTTCCGGGTGCCAACTGATGCCAAAGGATTGCATTGGGAGGTGGCTAAGGCGGCTGATTTGCCTGAGTATATCGTCCTTGATGAAGGTAAAATACGGCAAATCCTTATTAATCTGCTGGGAAACGCGGTTAAGTTCACAGATGCGGGCGGAGTTGTGCTGCGGGCGCGGTCTAATAATGATATTGATGGGTATGGTTATGGCTTGGTGATTGAGGTTGAAGATACCGGGCCAGGGATCGCGGTTCATGAAGTCGGGCATTTGTTTGATGCTTTTCAACAGGCTACGCAAGGGATTGAAAAAGGTGGTACCGGCCTGGGATTGGCGATCAGCCGGCGCCTGGCTCGCCTGATGGGGGGCGATATCACGGTCAAAAGCGTTCCGGGCAAGGGCAGTTTGTTCCGGCTAGAAGTTCCCTTTGTGACGGGCCTCCCGGAGCCGTTGCATCAATCGACCGGCGGTCGGCGGATCGTTGGGTTGCAGCCTGGGCAGGGCGAAATTCGCATTTTGATTGTAGACGACCAAGCCGAGAACCGCCTGTTCCTGTCCCGGCTGTTGGAGCCTTTTCACTTTTCCTTACGTCAGGCGGTCAATGGTCTGGAAGCCTTGGCCCAATGGCGAGAATGGGATCCGCATCTGATCCTGATGGATATTGTGATGCCGGCCATGGATGGTCACGAGGCGACTCGTCGCATCCGCGAGCAGCCAGATGGGCACCGGGTCAAAATCGTGGCCCTGAGTGCCAGCGCCTTTGACGAGGATCGGGAAGCCGTGATGGCGACCGGCGCCGATGATTTCGTGCGAAAGCCAGCGTTGGTCGAAGACCTGATGGAGGTCATCGCCGATCACTTGGGTCTGAAATACGACTATGAAGAGACGACTAGGAATGGGGCAGGGGAAGGCGGTGCCTCCGTGCTGTTGCAGCGCGGCGCGCTTGGCCATATTCGGCCCGATCTTTTGAACGCGATGCGTGAGGCAGTGTTTCGCTCGAACGATGTGGAAATGGCCTCGCTGATTGATCAGCTTCCTCAGGATCTGGACGCATTGGCGGCAACGCTCCGGCACTTGGTCAATCGCTTCGATTGGGATGCCATCGAGGCTTGGCTTGAGTCGGGAGATGGCCCTGAGGCGGGGGAGGATCGCGCGACGGCGGAGCCTACCACCTGAACACGCGGTGGCCACACTCACAAAACTCGATCACGAAACCCGGTCGGTGCCGTATTGCAGAACCCGGACTTTTTCTAGTGTTATCAAGCCTCCTCCGATCATTGTATCAAGAACCGGCAAAAACATGTCGATTTGCTCTTGGCTGTCGACAATCTCGACAACGATCGGCAAATCTTCGGAGAGTCGGAGAACCTTGGCGGTATGGACCCGGCTCGAACGACCAAAACCCAGCGGTCCCCGTAGGACGGTGGCTCCAGCCATGTGCATTTCGCGCGCCTTAAAGACGATCGCTTCGTAAAGAGGGTGGTGTTGGTATTTATCCTGTTCGGCAATGAAGATGCGGAGCAGAACGGCCTCTCTTGGCAATTGCATCGTGGGGTCTCCCTTTTGCGGTGCGCTGAAAGGGCCGTGGTGCGGGCGTCACTTGTTCAGAAGCATTGCCCCCATGGCACCCAGCCACACGCCCAGCAAGCATAACGCAACCGACAGCATAACATTCATACTCGCAAACAGCCACTCGCCATCCTGGGCCAGGGTCAAGGTTTGGTAACTGAAGGAGGAGAAGGTGGTGTAGCCGCCACAAATTCCGGCCATGAAGAACTGCCGCCATTCGCTGGGAACGAACAGTCGACCATCTGCGGCGGTCAAGGTGGCAAAAAAGCCGATCACAAAGGAGCCGCTGACATTGACGATCAGGGTTCCCCAGGGGAAGCTTTGCCCGAACCAGTTCCCGATCAGGCCCGACAGCCAATATCGGAGCGTCCCACCAAGCGCGCTGCCCAGCGCCACCAGCAGATAGGTCATCCCTCCGCCTTTCATTCCAAGCCTTGACGTTGCCATCAAGGCTGCCTCAGACACTGGGTGGGGCCGCATCAGCGCCCTTGGCGCTGCGGGTAGGGACCGCATGTGACGGCCACGGCCCGCCGATGTCACAGCCCGCCCCTTTGAGTTGGGGGCAGTATGCCTTTGGGTTCCAGGCGGTCAACAGAAAAACTAGAGAAAAATCAGGGATCAGCGCGCTGCGTCAACCTTGCCCTTGACGGATGAGCGTTGGCCCCGAATGTTGGGGGATGGCTCTGCACAAACTTGATGCCGCCCAAATCGGCTACCCGCTTTACTCCGCCGACCGCGCGGACGATAGCGGATTCTTCGCCCTTTCCAGCCACAAACGGGCACGGGAGGCGTTACGGTTCGGCTTGGAAATGACCGAAAACGGGTTTAACGCCTTTGTGATTGGCGAAGACCGCAGCGGTCGGATGAAGGCCTCCAGAGAGCTGTTAGCAGGATTCGCCCAACATCTGCCGGCCCAAGACGATTGGGTCTATCTCAACAACTTCAAAAAAAGCCACAGGCCGCAGCCTTTCCGCTTGCCGGCTGGGGTTGGGGCCCGGTTGCGGGACCGGATGGCGGCGCTGGCGGTCAAGTTGGCTTCGGCGACCACTAAAGCGGCGCTTGCGCAGGTCGACGCGGTGATCGCTGAATTTGCCGATATTGATGGTCTGGCGCCCTGGTTTGCCGAAATGCGGCAGGATGTGGATCGTCACGCCGGAACCTTTGTCGCCGCTGCCGAAGGCTTGAACGCTCCCGAGCGGCGCTATGCGGTCAATCTATTGGTGGATCATGGCGACGAAACCGCCTCAAAAGTGGTGGTTGAGCCTTCGCCAAGCTATTCAAATTTGTTCGGAAGCATAGAATATATGCCCACTGCCAATGGCTTAGTGACGGATTTTACCCTGATTCGCGCGGGGGCTCTCCATCGGGCCAATGGCGGGATTTTGGTTTTGCGGGCCGAAGCCTTGGCTAAGGATGCTGTGGTGTGGGAAGCCTTGAAGGGCGCGCTACGGGATGGAAAACTTCGCATAGAAGAACCGCACCGGGTGGCTGCTGTGCCGATTGCCGGCGCGCCTCGGCCTTATTCCATTCCGTTCAGCGCAAAGGTGGTGATCGTTGGGGCGCCGCGTTGGTACTATGGATGGTTCCTCAACGATCCCGAGTCTCGGGTGTATTTTAAGGTCAAGGCGGATATTTGCGACGACTTGGGCGCCACCGCCGAAAATGTGGCAGCTTATGTAGGGTTAATCCGACGCTTTGCCGAACGCCATGGTGCGGTTTGTGACCAGGAGGCCATTCAGCTTTTGTTAGGGACTGCGGCCCGTTGGGCTGAAGATCGGCGGAAATTGTCCTCGCGCTTAGAGCAGTTGGAAGATCTGATCGGGGAGGCGGCGTTGGCGGGGCGTCGTGCGGCCAGCGGCGGGCGGATTCGCCGTGTCGATGTGGCGGCGGCGCTGGCGGAGCAACGACGACGGGTGAGCCAGGTGGAGGATCGTTCGCACCGGACAATCGCCGACGGCTTGGTGATGGTATCCACCCAAGGGATGGCTGTGGGTCAAGTCAATGCCCTTATTGTGTTTAATAAAATCGACCATCAATATGGCACTCCATGCCGGGTGACCGCTCGAACCTGGATTGGTTCGCTGGGGGTGATCAATATTGAGCGGGATGTGAATTTGGGCGGTCCCATCCAACACAAAGGAGCCCTTGGTTTACAGGGCTATCTGGCCGGCTGTTTTGCGCGTGTTGCGCCGATTTCTTTTTCGGGATCGATCACTTTTGAACAGAATTATGGTGGAATCGAGGGGGACTCGGCATCATTAGCAGAGTCGTTGGTTCTACTCTCGGACCTGTCTGGTGTGCCACTGCGTCAAGATTTGGCGGTCACCGGCTCGATCAATCAGCAGGGAGACGTTCAGTCGGTGAGTGGTGTGAGCCACAAGATTGAAGGGTTTTTCCGGGCCTGTCTGGAGCAAGGCGGCTTATCGGGAACCCAGGGGGTGGTTTTTCCCGCAGCAAACCTCATCAATGTCGTTTTGCGGGATGATGTCGCTGCCGCCGTTAGGGATGGAGTGTTCCACTTGTGGACGGTGAGCCGGGTTGAGGACGCCGTGGGGTTATTTACCGGCCTGGATGTGGGGGCGCCCGATGCTCAAGACCGTTATCCTGCCGCGAGTGTTTACGGGCGGGTGGCGGCTTGCCTGACGAACTATGACCGCATTCTGGCCGCTCGGGAAAGAGATCCCAGGCGGTAAGGGACGTTTCTTGGGTCGCGTATAACGCAGCCCAGGCCGCTACCCTCGGCGGGTTGTCAGAAGAGCCCGTGCCGGAGTAAATCCCCTGGGTGCGGCGTTTTGCCCCTAGTCAAGAATCAGTCTCGAGATATTGGGAGTGGGAGCAATGGTGACGACAGGTTTTAACGGTCGCTCGGGTTTAGTGGTCCTGATGATCCTGTTCGGGGTGGCCTGTTCGAGTCCGGCGTTCGCGGGCGAAGAGTCCAGCAGTCAGGATTCAGGATGGCTTTGGTCAATCATCGGCTTGCCAAAGGCCACAAATCTTCAAATCAGCAGTCAGGAATTGCAGAGTTTGGGGTGCCTCGTGGGGGCTGGCGCAATTACGGCAGCGATTATTGTTTTCAGCGGTGCCGCGATTGTCGTCACTGGCGGTCCTGGTGCCGCCACCACCACCACCGTTGCGGTGCCGGTGCTGGCTGCGGCAAGCATGGCGGGATGTTTGACTGGCAGTGCCATGACGCCGGGGGTGGCGTGGTTGGCCCGCAACAGCGAAAAGCTGTTTGGCAAAATTGTTGATGCGATTCCGGCGGAACCTTTGTCCAAAATTCTTCCGACGCCGGCCCATTGATATCATCAAGCTTTGATGGTGATTGATCAAGGTTGCCTGGATGTCGGGCGGGCGGAGTCGTACCCTTGGCTTCGCACCCCCCTATGACCGTCTTTTCGGTGGCGGTCTTCTCGGCGGCGGTCTTTTCGGCGGTGGTCGTCGCGCGATGCGGTCGGGTGAGATCAGGGTGTCAATGAAGGGGGCAAGCACCAGCAAGGCCAACAGCAGCCCTCCCACCACCAGGGCCGCCGAACCGTGATGGGTGAGCGCCAGAATGAGGCACAAGCCCCCGAAGCCCATGGCAAAAAGGCTGGGCATCGTGGGCGCCGTGGTCTTCAGGACGTCTTTGGGTTTAAGCGGGAGTCGGGCGGGGGCGACGGGGCCCCGGCAGCCCGAATGGCCTGGAAGCAGGCCAAGTAAACTTCAACGGCACGATCGGCCTTTTCGGTCAGAGTCGCCCCGTCGTCGACAACATGCTTGTCGATCAAGGCCGCAGCCAGTAACGCCGCAACAGTCTTGTCAGTATCGGACACGAGGCTTCGTCCTCCTAAGAAAGATTCGGAAGGGAGGCCCCTGAGCCTTCCAAAAGGCATCAGCACGGTCACCAAAGCCTTACGGAAGTCCAGGTTCGCCAGCTTCGCCCCAAAATCGCCGAGTTCTTCCGGGGGAGCAAGGAGAAAACGTGCGACAGTCCGTCGCCGGCTTGAGCAGCAGAGGTTGAGACTCAGATTTTTTCGAGTCGCCCGATTCGAACCCTTGACAATATGATCACTGATTTAGTAATCCTTTGCTAAAGCGCGGATGGTACCAAGGGAGGAAAGGATGCCCAGTCGGTTTAACGCTCCGCCACTTGATCGCAATAACGAAACAAAAGTAGAGGTATTCCTGTCTAACAACCAGGATCAATTATCAAATAATAAGGTCATTGTGTATTTATGCCTGTTTGTTTGTGCCATGGCGTTGTGGGTAACGATATTTATTCTTTGGGAATTTGTAATCCATGGAGGCACTTTAGCGATATCGAGTTATTTAACGTTTGCTATTGATAGCGTGCTTGGGCTGATGCTTTATAACGCCCTCCGGGCTTCTCGCTTGCTATGCTGAAGGGGTTCGGTTCGGGGTTCGCAAAAAGCCGCTGTTGGAGTCGTGGCGAAGCCGGCGATGCTCGACGGCTAGACGGCCAGAGACGGCATAGCAGTAGGTGCAGCCGTGAAGGCCGGTGTCGTACTGGACGTGTCCGGCCTGTGGCTGCACTCACGATCGAGACGTGAACGCAGCGAAGAGCCTCGTGAAATTGGCCGTCCCTGATACTGACACATCGCCGGTCCTCGGGCCGCGACGGCGGCCCCGCGTCCTCGTGGACGCGAAGCCCCCGGGTTGTGGACTCTCGGGGGCGCGGATGCGCCCGCCCGGCGTCTGAGGGCAGCCTTGATGAGTCACCATCAAGGCCTGATGGTGTCAGTCTGTGGAGAGGCAAGCTCTGGCGACCAGCTCGCGCCGGTCACGAAACCAGCCTCGGTGAAGCAGGAATCCAGCCTCAAAGCGGCCTATGCGTAGGTTTGAGCAAGTCTGGGAGAACGGAAGGCCGAGCGCCGTCACGGCTTCCAAAGCGGCAGTGAACGGCTCGAGATTGCGGGTCCAAAACACGAAGGCATCCACGGCCTCCGGTATCAGGTCAACGCGTCCCGGCGGTCCACCGTAGGGATTGGCCACGCAACACCAGCCGGCAGCCAGCCGATTGATGAACCAATCTGGGTAACAGGCTGAAATATCGGTGCGATAGCTGGCGGAAATGATCATGGCCGGTATGGGCTTACCTCGACCCCGTGCAGGTCTTCATGGGCGATTTGATAGCTTTATGGCAATTTGTCGGTGCTGTGGAGTTGCAGCCGGTGGATTAGCTGCTTATATGTGCCCTCGAACAGGATTCAGACTCTCTCGCCGCTCCCAGGGATCGACATGGGAATCCGTGGCGGTGCCGGCCACCGGGCCGCCGAGGGTTCGCCGAACATGAAGAGGTAGGACATGAGTAAAGTCATTGGTATTGATCTTGGTACGACCAATAGCTGCGTTGCTGTCATGGAAGGCTCTCAGGCCAAGGTCATTGAAAACGCCGAAGGCGCGCGGACCACGCCGTCGATGGTCGCTTTCACCCAGGGGGGGGAGCGGCTGGTGGGGCAGCCTGCCAAGCGTCAGGCCGTAACCAATCCCGAAAACACCTTGTTCGCGATCAAGCGCCTGATTGGTCGGCGCTATGACGATCCGATGACCCAAAAAGACAAGGGGCTGGTTCCTTACAAGATCGTCTCGGGCGATAACGGCGACGCCTGGGTCGAAGCCCACGGCAAGCGATACAGCCCTAGCCAAGTCAGCGCCTTTATCCTGCAAAAGATGAAGGAGACTGCCGAGAATTATCTCGGGGAAAAAGTGACCCAGGCCGTTATTACGGTTCCGGCCTATTTCAACGACAGCCAACGCCAGGCGACCAAGGACGCCGGCAAGATCGCCGGTCTTGAAGTTCTGCGGATCATCAACGAGCCGACGGCTGCGGCTTTAGCCTACGGTATGGAAAAGAAGGGCAGCGGCACGGTTGCGGTTTATGACCTGGGTGGCGGTACCTTCGACGTGTCAGTGCTGGAAATCGGCGACGGCGTATTCGAGGTCAAGTCGACCAACGGCGACACTTTCCTTGGCGGTGAAGATTTCGACGCCAAAATTATCGATTACCTAGCCGATGAGTTCCACAAAGAGCAGGGCATTGATCTACGCAAGGACCGGCTGGCCTTGCAGCGCCTTAAGGAAGCGGCGGAAAAGGCCAAGATCGAACTCAGCTCGGCCACTCAGACTGAAGTCAATCTGCCGTTCATCACGGCCGATCAGACCGGCCCCAAGCATCTCAACATCAAGCTGACCCGCGCCAAGCTGGAAGCCCTGGTGGACGATCTGGTTCGTCGCACGGTCGAGCCCTGCCGGGCCGCGTTGCGTGATGCCGGCCTGAAGGCTTCGGAAATCGACGAAGTGATCCTGGTCGGTGGTATGACCCGGATGCCGAAGATCATCGAGACCGTGAAGCAGTTCTTCGGGCGGGAGCCGCACCGGGGCGTCAATCCTGATGAAGTGGTGGCGGTTGGTGCCGCGATTCAGGGCGGCGTGCTGAAGGGCGATGTCAAGGATGTGTTGTTGCTGGACGTGACGCCGCTGTCCCTGGGCATCGAGACCCTGGGCGGGGTATTCACGCGCCTCATCGATCGCAACACCACCATTCCCACCAAGAAAAGCCAGACCTTCTCGACCGCCGAAGACAATCAGAACGCCGTCACCATTCGGGTGTTCCAGGGTGAACGCGAAATGGCCGCCGATAACAAGATGCTTGGCCAGTTCGATTTGGTTGGCATTCCGGCCGCGCCCCGTGGTGTGCCCCAGGTTGAAGTCACTTTCGACATTGACGCCAACGGCATCGTCAATGTTACGGCCAAGGATAAGGCTACCAGCAAGGAGCAGCAGATCCGCATTCAGGCTTCGGGTGGTTTGACCGATGCCGATATCCAAAAGATGGTGAAGGACGCGGAAGCCCACGCCGCCGAGGATCGTAAGCGCCGTGAGTTGGTCGATGCCCGCAATCAGGCCGACGCGTTGGTTCATACCACCGAGCGGACGATTCGAGAGGCCGGAGACAAGGTACCGGCAGCCGACAAGGCGGCGGCGGAGAAGGCCATTGCCGATCTGCGCGGCGTGCTGGATGGTGGCGATATCGGGGCGATTAAGTCCAAGACCGAGGCGCTGGCGCAGGTCTCTATGAAGTTGGGTGAGGCCATGTACAAGGCCGGGGCTGGCGGCAGTGCCGATGGTGCCGGTGGCGAACCCGCCGGTGGGCCTGCGGAAGGGCCGGGCGTGGTTGATGCCGAGTTCTCGGAAGTCGATCCGGGGCACAATAAGGGCAAGCACGGGTGAGTGTTGGCCGACTCCAGGGGGCTTTGCCCCCTGGATCCTTCTGGGGGTGGCACCCCGTCCGTGGACCCATTATCGGGAATCCCTCACAGGTGAGGCGTGCGTCGGCCCATGGCCAAACAAGATTATTATGAGTTGCTCGGTTGCGCCAAGACGGCCAGTGCAGATGAGCTGAAGAAGGCTTATCGCCGTTTGGCTATGCAGTTTCATCCAGATCGTAATCCTGGAGATAAAGACGCAGAGCACAAATTTAAGGAGATCAACGAGGCTTATGACGTCCTGAGGGACGAGCAGAAGCGGGCTGCTTACGATCGCTTTGGCCATGCTGCGTTTGAAAATGGCGGCGGAACGGGCGGTCGGGCTGGAGCTGGCGGCTTTGATTTCAATTTTGGTGCTGGCGGTGGTTTCGCCGACATCTTTGACGAGATGTTTGGCGAGTTTGTCGGTGGGAATAGACGAGGCAACGGTAGCCGTGGCGCCGATTTGCGCTATAATTTGGAAGTATCGTTGGAAGACGCCTTTAAGGGCTGTCAGACCACGGTGCGCGTGCCGACCTCTGTTGTTTGCGAAAGCTGCAAGGGCGGAGGCTCTGAGGGCGGGCAAGCGCCGGTTTCTTGCACCACCTGTAGCGGTCACGGCAAGATCCGGGCGCAACAAGGGTTCTTCACGATCGAGCGGACGTGCCCGAGTTGTCACGGCGCAGGGCGGGTGATCAAGGATCCATGTAAGGCGTGCGGAGGGGCCGGACGGGTTCGCCGGGAAAAGACCCTTCAGGTGAGCATCCCGGCGGGCGTCGAGGACGGCACTCGGATTCGTCTGACTCAAGAAGGGGAGGCCGGTCTGCGGGGGGCACCGGCCGGAGACCTTTATATTTTCCTGGCCATCGCGCCCCATCGTTTCTTTCAGCGCGAGGCCGCCAATATCCACTGCCGGGTTCCGATTCCCATGACCACCGCTGCCCTCGGCGGCACCATCGAGGTGCCGACCATCGACGGCGGTCGGGCGAAAGTCACGGTTCCGCCTGGCACCCAGACGGGGCATCAGTTCCGCCTGAAGTCGCGGGGCATGTCGGTTCTGCGAAGCCCGGCCCGGGGCGATATGTTCATCCAAGCGGTGGTCGAGACGCCGGTCAATCTGAACAAGCGTCAACAGGAATTGTTGCGTGAGTTTGACAAGGCCGGCAGCAAAGAGGGAACTCACCCTGAGTCTGAAGGCTTTTTCGCTAAAGTGCGGGAGCTGTGGGCGGACCTGAAGGATTGATGGGGGTCGGCTGTCCTCGGGGCGCGGGCGGGATGTCCGTGCCCCTAGGCGTTGGGGTTTTTAGGAGGCTCTGTGTTCTGCCTCTTGACGGGGGGTTGGCCGTCTCTTAATGTACCGAACGGTCGGTACATTAAGAGGGCGATATGAAAAGGTTTATCCATCGTCACCAACCCGCTGGGTCAACGCTTGAGGTGCTTAAGGCCGGGATGTGCGGTCTGATCGGGTTTGCGGTTGTCGCTTTGATTGGCTGGCAGAGCGGATTGACGTGGCTCATGGTGCCCATGGGGGCCACGTGCGTTTTGTTGTTTTCGGCTCCGCAGGCTCCGTTTTCTCAACCGGCCAATGTGATTGGGGGATACGCGGTATCCACTGCGATTGGCTTGGCCATCGCTGCCGTGGCACCGACCGAATGGTGGTCGCTGGGGTTGGCCGTGGGCGTGGCTCTGGTCGTCATGCAGTTTTTACGCGTGACCCATCCACCTGGCGCGGCCTATCCAGTTATTATTTTACTGACGCGCCCTGATTGGAGTTTTCTGTTCTTCCCCGTTCTGACCTGTAGTGTGGTCTTGGTGGCGTGCGCCATGTTGTTGCACTCTCTTCCTCCGCGTATCGCGTACCCATTGTCCGTGCAAGCGAAGGGGGGATGATGCGAACAACCCTTTGTCGTGAAGAGATGATGGATTGTCTATTGGAGGTCTTCCGCCGGGATGGCGTTGAAGGGGCCAGTGTTGTCGATTTGATGCGGGCCGTGGGGCTGCAAAAAGGCAGCCTGTATCATCACTTCCCTCGAGGAAAAACCGAAATAGCCGAAGCTGTGCTTGAGCATGTCGAGCGGCTTTTTGAAGCGATGGTGTTTTCTCCTTTGCGAGAAGCCGCGACCGCAGTCGACGGGGTGGCGGCAATGTGTCATGCGCTGGAGGTTTATTTTGCCCAGGGGCGCAAGGTCTGTCTGCCGGCTCTGATCGGACTTGGCCCCACCCGCGATCAGTTTGGAACCGCCATCGAGGGCTTTTTCCAGCGGTGGATCAAGGCGCTGGCCGATGCCTTCATCAAAGCCGGGATGCCCGCCGATGCCGCCATGCTGATGGCCGAGCAAACGGTTGTCGATATTCAAGGCGCCATCGTGGTCGCTCGCGCCCTCGGGCAATCCGAACCCTTCCTAAGAGCCATGAAGCGGGCCAACCAGCGGGTCGCATTGCCATAAAAAATGCGGCGCTGATCCCTTATCAGGTTCAGCGCCGCTGGAAAGATCGAGGTCAGGATCAGAAGGGCAGCAGGATATCCATCAACTGTTGACCATACCGGGGAGCCTGCACATCGCTGACCGTGCCCTGACCGCCGTAGGAGATGCGGGCTTCGGCGATTCTCTGGTAGCTGATCTGGTTGGAGGAGTCGATATCTTCAGGCCGGACGATACCCGTGATCGTCAATTCACGCATCTCGGCATTGACCTTGACCTGTTGTTTGCCCTCGATCACCAGATTACCGTTAGGCAGAGTTTGGATCACCACCGCAGCCAGGGTTAAATTGATGGCCTCTTTCCGGGCAATCGTGCCGCCATTGTTGACTTGGCTGCTGCTGGCGGTGCTGGCCAAGGTGCTGGCGGCGGCACTGCCAAAGGCGGCAGCGTAACCGGCGGCGCCCATATAGTTGGCCAGATTGGGGAGGCCGATGGTTTCACCATTCGGGCTGGATGACGTGCCCTGATTCTGGGCAAGGGTGCTGTTAACCGACGCGCTGTCCGAGATCGCAACGGTGACGGTCAGCAGGTCGCCCACCTGGGAAGCGCGTTGGTCCTTGAAGAAGGCCCGCGCCCCATTCCGCCACAAAGAGTTCGGGTTGCGCTGGGAGGGCTGCGGAGCTGGCATTGGCATGCTAACCGGCTTGTAACCGGGCTGTGCCTGGGGGTCTTTGATTGCGGCAAGCGAGGGGCCGTCGCCGATGCTGGACAGCCGGTCGAGGGTGTTGCAGGCGGGCAGGGCCAGAACCAGGGCGCCGATGGTGATGAGTTTGGCGATCCGGTGGGAGGACGTGGTGGTGCTCATAGGATGCTCCTCAATTCATCACGGCGCCGGGGACGTGCACGGCGACTTGGTTCGTACCGATAACGGTGGCTTCAACGATGCGGTTGCTTTCAAGGTTCTGGACCCGGATAACCTCGCCTTTGGCACCGTCTTGAACGGCTTTTCCTTGGGTAGACAAGTACATATTCTGGGTTTGCAGGACCATCGTGACCATTTCACCCTTAAGAACGAGCTTTAGGGGGATAACATCATAAAGAAAAATCGGGGCATTGACCTGAAGGCTGCGGCGCGGAGTTCTGTTGACCAGATCGGTCTCGCTCGAAGCAATATTTCCGACCAATTGATTGGCGCTGATCTCGACCCAGCCAATATCAGCATGGGTAATCACTTCACCGGGATTGACCCGGCGGGTCAGCACCGGCATATCAACCATCAGAGTTGCGCGCCCGGAGACCGTAACCCGTTGAGGAGCCGAGCCGCCAGCCCCCAAAACCACTTCAGCACTGAAGTGATTCAAAATCTGATTATAGTATAAATTCTCGACCGAGACCGTTGACGGTTGGTTGGTCGCCACCACCACTCGCAGGGCGGGATTTTCAAACTCAACCTGAAGCCGCCCACCGACAGCCCGATGACTGAGGGCTTCCACCACCGCGCCGCGCAAGTCGTCAATGCCGACGCTGCGGCTGGCTCGAGTAACGGAAACCTTGGCGTCCGTCGAGGCTGGTTGCCAATCCACATGATAGGACTGGGCCAAGCGTTGCAGGAAATCGCTATCATAGACCATTTGACGACCAGGAGCCGGAGCCGGAGCGACTTGACGGTCGGCTTGGTCGGTCAGACCATCGAATAAATCTCCAAGCCGGATTTGATCGTCGGTTACGGTGACGGCGGGGCGCAATTGGGCGGCATCGGCGGTGAACGTCATAAAGGACAGGGCGGCACCAAAGCCTAAAGTGATGATCGGTTTCATGGCGTTCACCTTTTCCTGTACGTCTAGCCTTGGTCTTGCTTACCCATATTGCGCAGTGATTACTGCATCTGGCCGACGGTCTGCATCATCTCATCGGTGGTCTTGATGACTTTGGAGTTCATTTCGTAGGCCCGTTGAGCCGTGATCAGGTTGGTGATTTCCTGGACCACGTTGACGTTAGAGGTTTCCAGTGAACCCTGAACGATTGAGCCAAAGCCCTGGACGCCGGGGTTGCCCGTGACCGCCGTGCCCGAAGCCGGGGTTTCTAGGAACAAATTGTCGCCGGTTGCTTCAAGGCCGGCGTCGTTGGGGAAGGCCGCTAGCGTGACCTGACCGACGGTCGCGGGCGTAACGGTCCCGGCAATTTTTGCCTGGACCTGACCCGTGGCGCTGACCGTGATGCTCTGAGAGTTCGGCGGGACAGTGATGGCGGGGTTCAACAGGTAGCCATTGCTGGTGACAATCTGGCCTTGGGGATTCAGCGAGAACGAACCATCGCGGGTGTAGGCGGTTTCGCCGGTCGGCAACTGAATTTGAAAGAAGCCGTTGCCGTTGACCGCGATATCAAGCTGGTTCTCGGTGACGGTCAGATTGCCCTGCGACATGATCCGGTAAACCGATGCGGTCCGCACCCCGGCGCCGATCTGCACCCCAGACGGTACGATGGTGCCCGCGTCCGAAGAGGTCGAACCAATCCGCCGCATGTTCTGATAAAGCAGATCCTGGAACTCCGCGCGCTGCGCCTTGAACCCGTTGGTGGCACTGTTGGCGATATTGTTGGAGATGACTTCGACGTTGAGCTGTTGGGCCTGCATGCCGGTGGCCCCAATGGCGAGACTGCGCATAGTATAGTTCTCCTATTGTTTAGGGCTTAAGCTTGCCGACCGAGTTTCTGGATCATATTCTGTTGGCTTTTATGCTCTGAGTCAATAATTTTTTCAATTCCCTGATATTGACGAAGAACATTCATCATATTAGTCATTTCGACGACGGGTTGAACATTTGATTCTTCAATAACGCCTTGGGCTAATCTGGTATCTTTAGGCGCTGGCTGAGGTTTTTCATCAGTTAAAAAGAGGCCGCTGCCGACTTCACTCATCTGTTGTTCTTTATCAAAGGTCACGACATTGATTTTGCCAACCGGAGTTTTGGGATCCAGATTGGTGAAAACGGAACCATCACCTTGAATGCGAACCTCATTGGCTCCGTTTTGTAAGGTGATTGGCTTCATGTCGGTTCCCAAGACCGGCAAACCATTGTTGTCAACAATCTGGCCTTTGGGGTCCAATTGAAAGCGACCAGCGCGGGTATAGTGAGGACCATTGAGCGTATCAACCACAAAATACCCTTTGCCACGGATCGCAAGATCAAGAGGATTACTTGTTGCTGACATGGGTCCAGGGCTCATATCGCGTGTTGTTGCACGATCTCGAACCATTGAAACCCGTTCTCCCATGCTCGGACGTTGGAGATATTCCGAAAACATGACGTGTTCGCGTTTAAATCCAGTCGATGTAGCGTTAGCAACATTGTTAGCCACCACATCCATTTGCCGTTGTAGGGCGACCATGCGGGAGAGCGAGATGTAGACTGGGTTTTCCATTGTATGACCTCGTTCGCTCTCAACCGTTTAGGAAGCACCCGGTGGTGCGGCGGACAAGAAAGCTATTGCAGGTGCCGTGCCAACTGAGGGCTTTTTGAAAAAACCTATTAAAATCAGTGGGCTGGTTTGAGGCCGGGTCTTTTTGAGGTCTATTGGCCCCGGCAGATGGGGGCGGGCTGGCTCTTAGGGCGACAGCCACTCGGCAAAATATGCCGTAGGGAAATTTTCGGCGAAGACGCAGGCGATGACAGAGGGGCGACGACGCCAATCAAGAGGCTCCGGTATCAAACCCTCTTGCTGCACTCTATCACGGGCCGCTTTTGGGCAGTAGAACCCGAGTCCCGGCGGGCAGGAAATCATTTGGGCTTATTTTGGGATTCAGGGCCACGAGATCACTGAGGGACGTTCGGGTTCGTTGGGCGACGGCTGCTAGGCGAGCCCTGGTCTTGAGTGTATAGAGCCCCTTTGCCGAGAGGGGCGCAATCGGCTCGATGGTGGCTACGGGGCCAAGAAGGGGATCAAGAGCGGTTAGGCGATCCGGCTGGGCCCTCGCCGTGCTTGCTCCGAGTCCAGGAACGGGGGCCAGAGGGACCGTGGCAAAACTCGGGCTCCATCCCGATGCAATGGGCGTAATCATCACAGACGGAGGCTGAAGGCTTGTGACCGTAACGCCCTGAGGGTAGGCCGAGGACTGGGCGTCGGCCATTCGAGAGCCGAAAACGATGACAAGGCCCATGAGGATCCAGAAAGGAACGAAGGTCATACCATCGGGCCTTGATGGTGACTCATCAAGGCTGCCCTCAGACGCCGGGCGGGCGCATCCGCGCCCCCGAGAGTCCACACACGGGGGCTTCGCGTCCACGAGGACGCGGGGCCGCCGTCGCGGCCTGAGGACCGGCGATGTGTCAGTATCAGGGCTCGCCGGTATCAGAGGGTTCATCATTCTTGAGTCTCGGGCTGTGTCGTATCGTCAGAAAGAGAAGCGCATGTATTAGTGACGGCAGCACGGCGTCGTCGTTGGGGGGGCCGGAGGTCGAGGAGACGGCGCCATGGGGACGGGAACAGAGGGTGTTGAAATGGGATTGATGACGGTGGGAACGGCGGTCATGGGTGCGGCCATGACGGGAACGGCAATCACAGAAGAGATTATGGCTGGGCTTGCTAAAGTTGGATTTGCCATCATAGGTTGTGATATAACAGTTGTTCCACCATAATATCCCGTATAATAACTATTATAATATCCCGATGAGGGTGGATTGGAAACAGGGGCGACACAGCCGCTCGTAGCTGATATCATAACTAGAATGAAGCCAATATATTGAATCGATAGGCGGCATTTTAGTGGGCTTCTATCAAAAAATAGAGTCATGCCAAATTGAGCATATTTCATAGATTTATTCATAATAATGCCTTTTTTGTTTCATTAATCTGCGATCATCGCTCTGGTAACACCTGCCGGGGATGGCGGGCGGCGTCTTGAATGCTTTCGGCGAAGGTTGCCGCAGGCAGAGGACGGCAGATGAGGTAACCTTGGGCATAACGGCAATTGTGTTCTCTCAGTACCAACGCCTGTTCGATGGTTTCGACGCCTTCAGCCACGACAGAGAAGCCAAGACTGGATGCCAAGCCAATGATGGTATCAATAATTGCGGTATCGGTGGCATTGCTGGCGACTTCATGAACAAAGGATCGATCGATCTTCAATGTATCTATCGGAAATCGCTTAAGGTAGGCAAGAGATGAGTAGCCCGTGCCAAAGTCATCGATGGCCAATCTGACTCCTATTGATTTTAATCTTCGTAAGGTATCGACAGCATGATCAATATCAACAATCATCGCTCCTTCGGTTAACTCTAATTCCAGGAAATCAGGAGGCAATCCTGTTTCATCCAGGACGGTTCGAACCAATTGAACAATGCGTGAGTCATGAAATTCGCGCGGTGACAAGTTAACCGCAATCCCTTCGAGGGGCAGCCCGGCTTTGCGCCATGCCTGGGCCTGCTCGCAGACCTTGCGCAGGGTCAACTCTCCAATCTGGGCGATGAGACCTGTTTCTTCGGCAATCGGAATGAATTCACCGGGCGAAATCAAGGCTCCAGAAGGATGGTTCCATCGTACCAACCCTTCAGCACCGACCACACGCCCGGTTTCAAAATCAAACTTTGACTGGTAATGCATTACAAATTCATCACGCTGGATAGCGTGACGCAAGTCATGTTCGATATCCAGTCGCCGGGATGACTGTTGCATCATTTCTTCTGAGAATAATGTGTAGCGGCGTGGACCCGAGCGTTTCGTGTGGTACATGGCCAGATCGGCACAGCGAATCAAACCGTCGGCAGTATCGGCATCATCGGGATAAAAGGCAATGCCAATACTGGGTGCGCAAAAAAGCTCACGTTCTGGGAGTTGAAAGGGATCGCTAAATGAGTAAAGCAATTTTTCTGCAAGGAAAGAACCAGAAAAATTATTATTGATATTTGGAAAAATCATGACAAACTCGTCACCACCATATCGTCCAACAATATCTGTGGCTCTGCTGGCACTGCGGAGACGTCGTGCTACTTGCTTTAAAAGAGCATCTCCAGCGCGGTGACCAAGAGAATCATTAATTTGCTTAAAACGATCAAGGTCAAGAAAGGCTACGGCTAATCGTTTTTTTTCGGGTATCGCTAAACGAATTGCCTGATCCAATTGCTCATGCAGAAAGCGGCGATTGGGAAGATTGGTCAGGGCATCAAAATTAGCTTGATAACGAATCCGGTCTTCTTGCCGCTTGCGATCTGTGATATCAGAGCAGGCTAGCACAAAAAATTCGGTTTTGCCGTCGGGATCGCGCACGGTGGTCACCGAAACCCAAGCCGCGAAGGGCTGATAATCAGGGCGGACACAACCCAACTCACCGCGCCAATGGCCGGTTTCATCCGCCAATCCGCAGATACGCTCGATCAAGCCTCGCTCTTCAAATCCCGCAACGGAAAGACGTGGGGCTTGGCCAATCAAGTCGCTACTCAGCAAACCCGTAATGTTCGTGAAGGCTGGATTGGCAGCACAGACTATGAGTTCTCGATCAATGACCAAAATACCATCAGATACACTCTCGAAAACTGTTGCCAATAATCGAATTTGTTCTTCAGAGGCCTTGCGGGCCGAGATATCGGTTACCATGCCTTCGTAATATAGGATACATCCAGTGCTATCCTGCACGCATCGGGCGTTTTCTTCAATCCATATGGTGCTGCCATCGCGCCGATAAATTTGAGCTTCAAAATCCTTCACGACGCCATCGCGGGCCATGGCGTCGGCAAAATCGTCTCGTCGTTGCGGATCGACGTAAAGTTGTGTTGCGATGTTGGTAAGGCCGGCAATCAAGCGATCCGGACTGTCATAGCCATACATACGCGCCAAAGCCGGATTGACGCGCAGATAACCGCCATGCACCGTGGTTTGGTAAATACCCTCGACGGCATTTTCAAAGATGCTGCGGTAACGACCGTCATCATCCGAAACGGGGAAGACCTCAGTTTCGGTTGCGTCGGGTGGGGTTTTCGGCACGTCGTCACCCCTCATCACTTCGAACCATGGCTTATTCCTGCTTCCTGGGCACAGGCTGACTGTCTTTGGCCCTGCCCATAAAATACCCTAGACGTCGCCCGATTGTACGCAATAAATGCGCCACAAAGAGCATGTCGGCTGCTCGCAGCCGAAATAGGCCAAAGCAACGCCTAAACCAGCGCCACAGGCCGCTTATTTAGGCGTTGGATGCCGGCGGAAGTGATGTCGGTCGGGTTTAACTCGGCTCCGGGCGAATCCCCGCCAGCTTCATCTCGTGCATTAAGCCCAAGACCACAGTGGAAATATCTGGAAACTCCAGAGCCAACTCGCCGCGATCGCGAATGCGTCGAACCACTTTAGCCCAAGTTCGGCCACCTCCCGGCAAATCTTCACAGGATAATGTCAAACGGACGTCGGTGCCAAGTCGTAATGGAAGGGTGCACTGTTCTAATAACAATCCACGGGTCGACCAGTTGAGAGTTGTATAAATTTGCCCTTCCAGCTCAACGGTCAAGGCCGGGTCGATGTAACGGATAGCGCGGCGTCTTTCTTTGCCGCCCGGCGCCCGACTGGTGGTTTCGTGCAATTCGGTGCGGCGTAGAGCTTCGGCTTTGGCTTGCTTATCAATTCCTTCGGTCGAAGTGAGCTCGATCACTTGCAAATGCCGATCGACGCTATTGCGAAACTCCTCGTCAGCGCCAAACTGAAGGGCTAGAGAAATATTATCTCGGACTTTTCCCATCAGATCTTTTTTGGCTTCGGGATCGCCAGTGCGTAATCGATGAATGAGTTCTGTCAATAAATCTCCAACGCGACGGGAATAAGCGTCGCGCAAAATAAATTTGACAGATCGCTGCACTTCTTGAGCCCGCTGGTTCGGAAACTCTTTGATTTTAACCAGCTCTTGGATCTTGTCGGCGCAGCGACTGAGGCCGTCGAGTTGACCGTCGTCCGCTTGCACCCGCATCTGCCGCACCACCGCTTCCGCAGAGCGAAGGAGGGTATCCTGCACCTTGTGCCGTTCGTCTGTATTCATGGCAGCACCCCGAGTCACCGGAATGCACATTTTCTGACGGAATACGTCCAGTAAAATGCTCTAATTAAGTGTATCTTTTGAAGATTTCCTCTTCAGCGCATTGGCAAGCGCCGGACAGTCCCGACTCATTAAATCTTTTAATAAAATTTGATCCTTACCCCATACGGTCACGACAAAGACTTATCCACACTGTCAATCCTATCAAGAAGCAATTTGGAAAGTCAACGACACCTTGATATCGACACATCAATGCTGCCCCTCAGGCGCTGGGGCGGGCCCGCCCACGCCTTCGGCTTCGCGTCCATGGGCGGGCCCGATCAAAACAGCCCGATAAAAATAGGCATAGTCTAATATCGGCGCAAAAGGCCGACTAATTTTCCTTGAATGCGAATCCGATCAGCCCTGAAAATGCGGGTTTCACAGGCAGCATTGGCAGGTTCCAGGGCGATGGTCTGTCCCTTCTGACGCAAACGCTTGAGCGTTACTTCGACATCATCGATCAACGCAACAATGATGCTGCCGTTTTCGGCACTATCGCATCGCCGGATGATTACCGTGTCGCCGTCTAGAATACCCGCCTCTACCATCGAGTCGCCGGCAACCTCCAAGGCGTAGTGTTCGCCTTCGCTCAGTAGCGAGGCCGGGATGGCCGTGGTGATGCTGTGGTCGCGCAACGCCTCGATCGGGGTTCCGGCGGCGATCCGGCCATAAAGCGGCAAGGCGACGGTTTCGATTCTCGTGTCGGCTTTGGTGGCAGTGCGTCCAGATTGAATGCCGGTCAGGCCGCCCTTGATGACGTTGGGATGAAAACGAGAGGAGGGGGTTGAAGGGCCTTTGGGGGCTTCAGTCGTGCTATCCGCAAGTCCAACGATCCCATCCGGCATCCGCACGACGTCCAAGGCCCGTGCCCGATGGGGAAGGCGCCGAATGAAACCCCGTTCTTCCAGTCCAGTGATCAGACGGTGAATCCCCGACTTTGATTTCAGGCCCAATGCCTCTTTCATCTCGTCAAAGGACGGCGAAACGCCACCTTGCTGGAGCCGCTCATGAATAAAAACCAATAGCTCTTGCTGCTTCCGTGTCAGCATCTCGGACCCCTTTTGATCAATGCGAATCCCCGGCACATCAGAACGAACAAAAGCAAAACCAGTGCCGGCGTTCTAGTTTGGTTCATGCCCGACGTCAAGCGGTTTGGATCCAGTCGGCTGTGAAAAGGGGGGGAATATCATCGGGCCTTGATGGTGACTCATCAAGGCTGCCCTCAGACGCCGGGCGGGCGCATCCGCGCCCTTGGCTTCGCGCGCAGGGGCGCGGAGCCGCAATCGCGGCCCGAGGACCGGCAGTCCTTGCCGTTCTCCCTAAAGGTTGGCGGAATCAGGTGCTCAGGCAGCCACCATCCAGCCGCAGAATCTCTACCCGGTCGCCGGTTACTGCCGGGGTGGCGCCGGGGGGGCGGATGATCAAGCAGTCTGCGGCAGCCAGAGTGCTGAGAATGGCACTGTCCTGTTGGGCGAAGGGCGTAGCGGTCAGTTCACCTTCGGCATCCCACCCCAGACTGGCTCGCAAATAGGCCTGTCGTTCGTCATTGGCGGGCAGCGGCAGACCCAGGCGAGCCGTGGGAGCCATTGGGTCTTCTGGGGGTTGCGCCAGCAGCACGCGCAAGGCGGGGCGAACGAACAGCAGCGCGGTAATGAGACTCGAGACCGGGTTTCCGGGCAGGCCGATCAGGGGGACCGATCCCACTCGCCCGAACAACAGGGGGCGACCAGGGCGCATGGCTACCCGCCAGAAATCGATTGTTGATCCCTGACGGCCAAGCACTCGACGAACCAAATCGTGATCGCCAATGGACGCGCCGCCGGTGGTGACCAGCAAATCAGCGCCTTCGGCGGCGGCAGCACAGGCCAGCAACGACTCGGCATTGTCCTGGGCCACTCCCAGATGGATCGGCACACCCCCCGAAGCGGTCACGAGGGCCATCAAAGCCAGGGTATTGGAGCTGACAATCTGGTGGGGGCCCAACGGCTCGCCAGGGAGCACCACCTCGTCGCCAGTGGCCAGGATCGCTACCCGTGGCCGCCGCCGAACCCGCAACCACGGAACATTCATAGCGGCGATCAGGCCGATGTCGCGAGCGGTGAGGGTTTTGCCGGCGGGAACGCAAATTTGTCCCGCCGTGAAATCAAGACCCGCCGGGCGGACATGGCGGGCGGCCGGGACCACTTCGGCCACAGTGACGTAGCCGTCGGCGTCCAGTTGGGCGATCTCTTCCATTGCCACAGCATTGGTTCCGCCGGGCATGGTGGCTCCGGTGGAAATGCGCACCGCCTCTCCCGGATGGACCGAACCCCGGAAGCCTTGACCGGCGGCGATTTCACCAATGACGCGTAACCGAACCGGCAGGCGCCGTTGGAAATCATCGGCACGCACGGCGTAACCATCCATGGCCGCGACGTTATTGGGCGGTTGGGTGGTGCGGGCTACCAGGGGTTCGGCCAGAACCCGGCCCAGGCAGTCGGCGACGCCTACGGTTTCAGCCGGCAGCGGGGCGAAGGCAGCGATGATACGGGCGAGGGCATCGGTTACGGAAATCATGCGGGAGGCCTCTTGACTCGGGTCGGTCGGCATTGAAAGGGGCGGCAAAAGGGGGCTTTCGGCGCTAGTGCTCTGGCCCAACCGGAGAGGCTGGACGGGCCAGCAAAGCTCGAGTCGCCGCCGCCACGTCGGCATGACGCATCAGGGATTCGCCGACCAGAAAACCCCGGATCCCCACGGCAGCCAGACGGGCCAAGTCGTGAGCATCGATGATGCCGCTTTCGGCGATGGCCAAGCGGCCCTCGGGAATATGAGGCGCCAAGTTGATCGAGGTCTGAAGGTCGACCGTCATGGTCTTCAGATTGCGATTGTTGATCCCGATCATCTCTGAAGGAAGGGTGCCGGCCCGGTCAAGTTCCCGGCGGTTATGGACTTCCACCAACACCGACATGCCATAATCATGGGCGGCGGCTGCCAGTTCTGCGGCTTGGGCGTCCCCAAGAGCCGCCATGATCAACAGCACGCAGTCGGCGCCCAATGCGCGGGATTCGGCAATCTGGTAAGGATCCAACATGAAATCTTTACGCAGAACCGGCAGCCCACAAGCGTCACGGGCGGCATGAACGAACGGATCGTCACCGTGGAAATAGGGCTTGTCGGTCAGGACCGAAAGGCAAGCGGCCCCTCCGGTTTGATAGGCGCGGGCCAGAATCGGCGGATCGAAATCGGCGCGGATCACCCCTTTGCTGGGGCTTGCCCGTTTGATCTCGGCGATCAGGCCATAGCCTTCAAGGGTGATGGCCTGTTTAAGCGCAGCCGCAAACCGCCGCACTGGACCGGCGAGTCGAGCCTGGCGGTCGAGTTCGGAAAAGGATACGGCGCTTTTGCGCTCGGCGATATGGACATGTTTGTCGGCGCAAATGCGAGCAAGCACGTCAGGGACAGCGTCGGCCATGGCGGTTTCCTGGAACCAGGAGCGATCGATCTTCGGGTATACACCCGAAAATCATCAGCCGTCACCCGTCATGCCATGGTGCCGCCTTCATGGACTGTTGGGAGAGTCAGGCGAAAGGTGGTGCCGCGAACCGGGGCCGGGTCGGGGCTCGGTGACGTGATCCTGTTCGACGGCATGAGTTCGATCCATCCGCCATGGACGGTTAGCAGGGCGCGGACGATGGCCAGTCCCATGCCGGTTCCGCCGCTTTCGCGCCGGGTGGTGAAGAAAGCATCGAAGACGCGAGCGCGGTTATTGGGGGAAATGCCGTTGCCATCGTCGGATATCGTCACTTGGACGGTGTCGGCACCGCGTAGAACCTTAATGGTGAGATGTTGAGCACCATGATGCGCGGCATTATCGGCAAGATGGCCAAGGATGATCCGTGCATTGTCCCGCGATAGCCCCAGGGGAGTCTCCAGGTCGCCGCAGCCTTCGAAGGTGAGAGCTGGAAAGGCAATCCGGAGGTCGTCGAGCATGACAGTGGGTTGGGTGAGGCCGATGGTCGGAGAGGTTTCGGCGCGAGCCAGCTCGCGGAGGCGCTGGACCAAGGCGGCGAGGCGGTTGGTGTCGGCGAGGATGTTATCAAGGAAATGGCGGCGTTCATTGTCACTCATCGCGCCGGATGGCACCCCGACATCGTCACGAAGCAGCTCGGCGGCTCCACGGATTGCGGTCAAAGGCGATTTCAGTTCGTGGGAAACATGGGCGACAAAACTGGAGAGGAAATCAGAGCGCCGGGTCAGAGTTGTCGCCATAGTGAGGAGCCCTTGGGCCAACACGGCGAATTCCGCTGTGCCGTGGTGATTCAAGGGTCGGATCGCAGTGTGATCTCCTGCTTCGATGGCTCGGATGCGGGCGATCAGTGTTTGGACCGGGTCGGTAATGGCGCGATGGAACAGGAGGCCGATCAACGCCGTCAACAGGATGACGGATATGCCGGCCAAGGCGATCTTCCAACGGTCCTGATATAGATCCTTGAAAACCGAGAGGGGTGTGCGCGAGGCATAGACAACGGCGGCAACATGGCTTCGCACGATCACCGGCATGGCCACGAACACCCTTACGCCAGTGCCCCGGCTGATCGATCGGAGCAGCGGGGGGGCATGAGGGGAGACTCGCAGGCGCAAGACCGAGCAGGGGCGTCCGGTCAGCGCAACGGCAATTTCTTCGACATGAGCAAGCGATTGTCCAATTTCGCCACGGCCACCGATCACCACGCCAGCAAAATCCAGCAAGCGAAAGCCAGCCAGTGTTACCCGTTGCGTTTCGATCAGATCGGGCGTTAGTCGTGTACCCAGGGCTCTGAAAGCATCTGGACTTGGCGCTATTGGTGCGCGCGCCTCGGGTCGAGTGGGTCGAACATCATCCATCGCAAGGTCAAGGCTCGGCAGCACGGGCCGATAGGGCCCTGTGTCCTCGTCGGAATTCTCAAGGGCCTCCTTGCGGGGTGGTCGTTCTGGTACGAAAGCCCCAAGCGGGAGGTCCGATGGTTGGTTCGTTTCGATTTCACGACGGACGACAGCGGCGAACATGGCACTTTGGCCGATCAGTTCGGCTTCGGTCTGACGTACCAGATGGGTTTCGTAGATGTGAAGGAACAGCAGTCCGAGTAGCGGCAATGATAACACCGTCGTCAGGACCGCGACCATCACGAGGCCGAGGCTTGGCCGCCACTTCCCAGTGACCCGGAGGGGGGGGGCGGTGGGATCGGCGGTCATCGCGCCGTCTCGCACGGACCAAGACGGAAGCCGACGCCATGGACCGTCTCGATGGCGTCAGTGCAGCCAGCGATTGCCAGTTTGGCCCTGATATTGCGGACGTGGCTGTCAACGGTACGATCCGAGACATGGATGGTACCGCCATAGACCGTATCCAAAATGCGTTCGCGGCTGAAGACTTGTCCCGGTCGTGCCAGGAGAACCGAAAGGATGGTGAATTCGAGTGCGGTCAAGGCCACATTCGTCTCGGAAATGGTGACGCGATGGGCGACAGGATCGATGGTCGGGGCGCCGTGATGCTGTCGGCTTGTCTTGAGCGTTGCCGTAGGAGCAACGCGGGTGCGCTTGAGGATCACGTTGATCCGGGCCACGAGTTCCCGCGCGCTGAACGGCTTGGTGACGTAATCATCGCCGCCGATTTCAAGGCCGAGCACTCGGTCGATCTCGTCGTCGCGGGCAGATAGAAACAGGATCGGTACGTCCGATGATTTGCGCACTTGTCGGCAAACATCGAGTCCATCCATTTCGGGCATGCCGATGTCGAGAACAATCAGGTCGCAAGAGGGAGGGCGCTGGAAACAGCGTAAGGCTTCGTCGCCATCCCGTGCGACAATGACCGACAGGCCCGCCTTTTCCAGCGCAAAGCAGATGACGGCACGGATGTTAGGGTCGTCGTCAACCACGAGAATGCGATAAACCATCACCAGGAACTCTGCCATTGGTCGTTTGGTGGAGCTTAATGTAACGCTTCAGACGCCATGCCCGAAAGGTCCAGGCCCGCCAGTTATCAGAGTTCCAGTGGAGTTTTGTTACCAACCGGGCTCGGTCAACCACGAGATCCTGTACTGTGTCCGGCGGAAAATAATTGAGGGCGTTGTCGATAGCTGGAATAGCGCTAGGACCGAGAGAGACGAGGTACTCCTCATCGAGATGGGGGGTGTTTTTGCCGATTTCGGAGCAATGGGCGACATTATAAGTTGCAATCACTTTTTGAGAATCGACAAAGCATAAAATATAAAAAGTGAGAATAATGCTGCCAACATTGGCTGTAATGAGCCAGTGGGTAGGCTTATTCAGTACGATTTTGATGATAATCAGAGCGAGGCCGATGGCCACCAGCATCATCCAGATCAAAGCATAAAACCGTAACTCACTGAGTGAGTAGCTTACAATATAAAGATCAACTCGTCGAATTGATGAGATCACCAATAGAATATTTTGCCCGATCCAAGCCAGCACGAGCAGCCGAATAAGGCGGGAACGCTCTGCCGGCCCGTTAGGGCGCAAGGTCGCTAAGACGAAAGCCGCCGCAAGCAGGGCCGTGATGACCAGTGGGTAGGCGCCTCGGTGGGCGTAAGCGGCGTAGGTCATGCCATCGGGTAAGGTAACTTCACCCCACAGATAGGTCAGGTCGAGCCCGGTTTGTAACGCGAACACCGCATTGAAGAGAATGAGTGACCGTAGCAGCGCAGCGTCTCCGAAAGAGCCACGTGGATGGATTGTGGTGGGTTTTAGGACGGGTCGGATTGGGCGGCGGCGGGGAGGAAGCGTCGGGATCAGGGGACGGACGGCGGCTAGAACGCAGCCCCAAAACAAAATGCGTGAGGGAGAGGCCAGAGCCAGAACGCCGCCGAGACTGAAATCAATATGGTTCAGTCCATTTTCAATCAATGGGTTCGCCGAGGAGAAAAGGGCCAGGAATACGGCAAGGCCACAGATGGGCATGCACCAATTGATCAGAAACCTGCGCACGGGCACGTCCCAGTTCTGTCGTCCGACGGATCGATACAGGTGGGCACAGTCTCTCCTCAACCGGGCAGGGCCGCTGACGAGGAGGGCGGCCGCTTGCCGCAGCCGGGTTATCCAAGGAGGAGCCTGACGTAAAACAAGACTTTGCGCGAACAGGGCTGTTCCAAAACAGCCGAACAGAATGGAGAGCATGTTCACAGTTTCAATCAAGGGGAGAAGTCCAAGCGCCAGAACAGTAACGGCCAGAATGCCGTTGTCAGGTCGGCATCGAACCGGATTGCCGATCCACGCCACAATCGCTAATCCTTCCAGGAAGATAGCCAAGGATATTCCAACGGTTTGATCCCAAAACAAAAAATCTGCTACGATAATACATATAAAAATACAGAGATAATGGAATCGAGAGGGAATCCGACAGATGAAGTTTAATTTATTCAATACTGTAACGAATGCCGTCTTCATCGCTTTTGTCTCCGGATTGGTGATTGATCACAACAGATTGTCGTTGTGTTGCTTCATGCCCGATGATAACGGCTTTGCGTGCAGGGGGCTCAAGCAAGATGAGCAAAAAACAAGGTATTTTGTGTGGATTTTGTGCAGATTAAGATTATCGAGTTTTATATTGGGATAAACATTGCTTTTGAGCGACAGGAAAGGGGACTGATACCATCGGGCCTTGATGATGACTCATCAAGGCTGCCCTCAGACGCCGGGCGGGCGCATCCGCGCCCTTGGCTTCGCGCGCATGGGCGCGCAGCGGCGGTCGCCGCCGAGACCAATGGCACCGATCATTGTCTAGGGCCGTTGGTATTATGTCTACGAGCCATGACAATGACACAAGGCCGGTCTTCGAACTGTGACTGCGGTCCCGTGCGCTCATGTGCGCGAAGCCCAAGGTACGGTCATGTCTCCCGCCCGGCGTTTGAGGGGCCTTCGATAGGTTAACGTTAAGGCTCGACGACATTAATAATTGGCCTCAAAATTGGCCGTAAAAGAGTTGAAAGTTTTATTTCTAATGTTAAGGATCGTTAATTGTTTTTTCACCCAGCCTCTCAAAAGAAGGGAAAGTTATCTTTTATATCTAGGAATTATTATAGATTTGATTTCAAACTAAGTTACCCTTGAGGGCAGAAATGCATAAAATCAGTCTTGATTTTTCGTCATGTGATGATAAAGTTATGCATCGTTGCAGACGCATCCAGATGGGAAGCCGTTGCCGTTTTAGTGGAAAGATGAGCTGATTCTTCCCAGCATAGCCCTCTGAAGACATACCCGAGTCCTATCGGCGAGTCCGTTAAGTTGGCGGAATCGTTGGTGTCTGATCGCAAAAGCGGTTTGTCGCGCCCCTGTGCGCGAGACCGTAGGGCGTGGGTGAGTTCGTTTGGTCTTTGAACGGCTATGGGTGAAGCCGGGTCAAGGTGTGGTGCTGTAATATCGCGAATGAAGCGGGGGCGGTTATGACTTTTATCAATGATGTCAAGATCGGGACTAAAATTACAGCCAGTAATAGCTTGTTAATTTTATTATCGATCGCGATCGGTGTTATCGCTTTGTTAGGGCTTATGGCGACAAAAGAGGGATTATATGATTATCGCCAATTAATGGCGCAAAATAATCAACTCTTTACTGTGCAATTGACTTTAAGTGAGGCCAGGATTTACGCTAAAGATTTTATTCTTAAAAATGGTGAAGGCAGTTCCGATCAGACTCTCTCTCACTTGGATGCGATTTTAGCGGGCGCTGCAACCACGCGGTCGCTTTTTTCATCCTCGCAGGACGAGGCGGACATTGATAGCATTATACGGGATATTCAAAGCTATCGAGATTATTTTGTAAAAGTTATTGATCTACAGGCTGAAACCACCAAACTGACCAAGAACTTGGCGGATCTGGGGCCGCCCATGGAAAAGGCGCTGGGGGCGCTCATGGAAAGCGCCCACAATGACGGCGATGGAGACGCCGCGTGGTTGGCTGGATTATCGTTGCGTGATATGGCGTTGGGCCGTGTTGAATTGATGAAGTATCTTCTTCGGCACAAAATCGATGACGCCAACCAAGCAACAAACGCCATAAAATCGGCCACGGCAACGGCTGAGAGCATGGTGGTTGCCATAACTCATGATCAACGAAAGCTTCAGGCGCAGTCATTATTGGTAAATTTGAAGCAATATGGCGACATTTTGGCCAATTTGACGGCTAAAATGACCGTAAGAGACGCCATTATAGAGGATCAATTAAAGAAAATTGGTCCATCTGTGACTAAAAACTCTAATAGTTTACGAGAAAGATTAGAAAAGAAACAACAAAAGTTGGAGCCGGCGACTATCGCGATTATCGATAATGCAGTCTCTCACTCTCTTGCGGTTGTGGTGATCGCAACCTTGCTGGGGTTGTTCTCGGCTTTGCTGGTGGCTCGGGCTATTGCTCGCCCAATTCGGGCCATGACCCTGGCCATGGAAAAGCTGTCTCACGGCGACCTTGCGGTTGACATTCCTGCCCAGGATCATCGCGACGAAGTGGGGGCGATGGCTCAAGCGGTTCAAGTATTCAAAGATAATGCTTTGGAGATGGAGCGCTTGAAGCAGGAACGTGAGGCTCACGATCGGCGGTCTGAGCAAGAAAAACGGGAGGTTATGACGCGACTGGCCGATGGCTTTGAAAGCAGTGTTCGTACTGTTGTTAGAGGTGTTTCATCAGCTTCAAGCCATATGCGGGGTGATGCCCGGAGCTTGTCAGACATTTCAGAGCAAACTAATCGTCAATCCTTGGCAGCGGCTGCCGCAGCCGAACAGGCTTCGAGTAATGTGCAGGTGGTGGCCTCCGCAGCCGAGCAGTTGTTCAGCTCTATTGGGGAGATTGGTCATCAGGTTGCTCAGTCCTCAAAAATCGCCAGCGGCGCGGTGGAAGAGGCCCAGCGGACCAATGGCGCCGTTGCGGGATTGGTTGATGCGGCCCAAAAAATCGGTGAAGTGGTGCAGCTCATCAATAACATTGCCAGCCAGACCAATCTGTTGGCGCTGAATGCGACCATCGAAGCCGCACGGGCCGGCGAGGCCGGTAAAGGCTTTGCCGTGGTGGCCTCGGAGGTCAAGAGCCTAGCCAATCAGACCGCCAAGGCCACGGAGGAAATCTCGTCTCAGATTGCCCAAATGCAGGGGGCTGCTGGCGGCGCTGCTGACGCCATCAAAGGGATTGGTGGCACGATTCTGCGGATCAACGAAATCGTTGCCGGTATTGCAGCGGCGGTGGAAGAGCAAGCCGCCGCAACCCGAGAAATTGCTCGCAATGTTCAGCAGGCTGCGCACGGAACCCAACAAGTCACGAGCAATATTTCCGGTGTGACACAGGCCGCCGGCCAAACCGGAGCTTTGGCTTCCAAAGTATTGGCGGCGTCAGAGGGGCTTTTGCAACAATCCGAGAGCCTCGGTCATGCCGTCGAGGGCTTCGTTGTTAAGGTTCGTGCGGCGTAGCATCGGCGGTGCGCCGGAGAGTAGGGTGCGGCCTGTTCTCCGGCGGGACCGACCAACCGCCACCTAGGGATTTGAACAAACCGACCACGGCTTGGATATGGCCAAGTTTGGCCTGGACCAAGGCATCTTCCGCTGAAAAGAGCGTCTTTTGTGTGTTCAGTAGGGTTGTGATATCCACCAAACCGGCGTTGAATTGGGCCTTGGAGATTTCAAACGCTTTTTGGGCGGTGGCCACCACCTGTTTCTGGGCCTCTTCTTCCTCTGCCGTTTTCCGAGTTGTGATCAGGGCATTTTCGGTATCGGTGAAGGCTGAAAGAACGGCTTTGCGATAATTTTGCACCAATTCATCGTAGCGTCCCTGCTTGAGTTCGATTCCTCCGCGCAGGGCATCGCCGTGGAAAATTGGTTGAGTTGCGCTGGCAGCCATGGAGTATAAAAGATTACTTCCGTGCAACAGGGCGGTCAGAGCCAAACTTTCAAATCCCACTTCAGCAGTGAGTTTAACGTCGGGAAACAGGGCCGCTTTGGCCGTGGTCATGTCGGCGTTGGCGGCAATCAATTGTGCTTCGGCGTTTTGGACGTCGGGGCGTCGGGCCAGCAGGTCCGAAGGCAGGCCAGGAGCGACCCGAGGAACCGTGATTGAGGCCAGCCCCTCGCCTTGAATGGTTAGCTTTTCGGGAAGCTGCCCAACCAGCAAGGCGAGTGTATTGATATCCTGGCGAATTTGTTGCTCTAAGGGCGGTACGGTCGCCCGCAGGCCGGCGGTCACGCTTTCTTGTTGCGCCAAGTCCAGACTGGTCGCAGTGCCGAAATGCAGGCGATCCTGAATGGCGGCCAGCACGTCCTCTGCGTTCTTGACATTGCTCCGAGCCACCCGAAGTCGGTCCTGGGTGCCCAACAGGTCAAAAACGGCATTGGCAACGCTGGCTTGGATTGTCAGCGCCACGGTTTCGCGGTCGAATCGGCTGGCTTGGGCTGTGGCTTCGGCAGAGGCCAGCGCCGCTGCGTTTTTCCCCCAAAAATCCAATTCGTAACTGGCCGTCAGTTCAGTGCTGTAGGCGGTGGTGGTTGAAGCGGACTTCCCTGACCCCGACGAGGAGGTGCCTGTTCCATGTTGTTGCGATGTGCCGGCTCCGACGTCTAGGCTGGGGACCAGGGGAGCCCCAGCGATTCGGGCTTGGGCGTCGGCTTGGCGAACCCGTGCGATGGCGGCGGCCAGATCGAAATTGTTGCGTTTGGCTTGCTCTATCAAAGCGGTCAGAGTGGCCGAGCCGAATTGCCGCCACCAATCGGAGGTCGGCCAAGCCGCTGCTTGGTCGGGTGCCGTGGCCCAGGTCGCGGGTGCTGCTGTTTCGGGTCGTTGATAGTCTTCGCCAACGCTGCATGCGCCAAGGCCGGTAGCCAGCACCAGCGCTGCTGTCACCGTCGACATTTGGGACAATGGAAGGGATGTCATTCAGTCTCTCCGGCAGGGCGTTCCAACGAGCGGCTTGGATAGGCCGCTTTCGTGGGCGCTGCCCCCACTCGCAAAGGACCAGTCGGTCCTATGAATCTTTGATGTTTTGGGATCCCGATAACGTCCCGAGGTCAAGAGGGCCGTGCCACCTTGCCGGTGAGGGCAAAATCTGTTCAGCGTTCGCGGGTCACCACCAAGGCGGTGAGATCGTCGTCAAAATTCCCTAGAGCCGTCAGGGCCGTCAACAGACGCAGCAACAGCGTTTGACCATCGGGTTCGGCCATATGCTGAATCACCAGGGCTTCCAGGCCAATTTCGTCAAGAATGCCATTTCCGACCGGCAGTTCAACCGCAGCATCGCTGTAAAGAAACAACTTTCCGCCCGCTGGCAGAGGCAAGGTGCGATTTTCGTAATCAGCAGACGCTGTCAGGCCGAGCGGCAAGCCGGTGTTGTCTCCAAAGGTTGGCTCGGTGGCATCCACCGCCCATGTCATGGGTCTGGTGGCGCCTGCCGAGGCATATAAAAATTGATCATGGTCTCGGTCAATAACGCCAGCCAGCATCGTCGCGTATTGGCCGCTGGGAAGCAGTGGGCAAAGGCGCCGGTTGACGATGCCCAGAAACGTAGCTGGATCAAAGGCGGAAAAATCAAACTGGTTCAGGATGGCGTGAAGCCGAAAGGTATTGAGGGCTGCACCGATGCCGTGTCCGGAAAAGTCCACCAGCCACAGCACCAGTTGGTCACGGCTGTCACAGCACAGACCCCAGAAGTCGCCCCCCAGTTCCGACGATGGCGCAAAATGGGCAGCAAGACTGAGACCGAGCCGTTGGCGAATTCGGTCCAGATGAGGCCGCTGGGGCATCAACCGCTCCTGCATCTTGCAGGCCAAAGTTAATTCGGCGGCGGTGCGTTGGCGGTAAAGTTGCAGGCTGTTCAACAGCATGCGGTTTTGCAAATGGATGCGGACTCGCGATAGCAGTTCTATGGCGTTGATCGGCTTGCTGACATAGTCGGTGGCTCCGGCGGCAAAGGCGCGGGCGCGGTCTTCTGATCGGTTGAGGCTGCTTTGGACCAGAACTGGCAGGTCGACATAAGCGGGATCCGCGCGCAGCCGACGGCAAACCTCAAAGCCGTCCAGGTGGGGCATCATCAGGTCTAGGAGAATCAAATCCGGCTTGAACACACCGACTTTGGCCAAGGCTTGCTCGCCGTCTTCGGCGAGATCGACTCGAGTGATGCCGCCTCGCTCCAAAAGCGCAACCAACAGATGGCGGTTGACACGGTTGTCATCCACCACCATGACCCGCGCGTCCCGTAGGTCGGCGAATTGATCTTTGGCATCCAACCGGTCACTGCCCATCACACCCGTTGCCTCGTCTCTGGAATCCCCTGGCCTTCAGTGCAGGAGGAGCTTTACCCCGTACCATCCGGGGCAGGCGGGCCGGGGCGGGCTAGCCAAACCAGGGTGTGGTCGTCCTTGGGAGGGTTGTCAACCACCGCGCCCAACTTCTCGACAATGGCGGGGAAAGCGTTCTGTTGACCATGGGTCAGCCATGGTCCGGCCACCAGTTCAGCAAGGCTCTGACGGGTACCGGACGCAGCCCGATCGTCAAGAGCATCAAGAATAGCGTTGCTGTGAAGCATCACCGCCGCACCGGGAGGGAAGGGTAGGGTGTGCTGTTCGTATTTGGCGTCGGCTGTAACGCCCAGCGGCAAGCCTGTGGTATCGCAAAAGGTCGCATCGGCACCAGGCAGGAGCAACAGCGGCGGTCCGGCGGCAGCGCAGGCGTAGGTAAAGCGATCCGTTGCCGGAGAGACCACGCCGTAAATCATCGCCGCATATTCACCTCCGACCAGCAAGTCGTCGGCGCGACGGTTCAGCTCTTGGAGAAACCGGGCCGGGGAGTGGCCAAACCCCACCAACTCCTGAACCAACGTATGGAGCCGGCAGACATTCAGGGCTGCCGAGACCCCCCGGCCCGCCGTATCGAGCAGATAAATCCCAAATCGGCCTTTACCCAACTGAACCGTGCCCCAAACATCCCCGCCCAATTCCGAGGCCCGAGCCATGTGAGAGCGGATGCGGAGGCCGCTGCTTTTTTCCAACGCGGCCAAGGCGGATTCGGCGGGCAATAGATGGTCGAAGATGCTGCGGGCCATCGCCAATTCACCTTCAAGCCGATCTCGGTAGGCTTGAAGGCCGCGAATTAAGGCCCGGTTTTCCAAGTGGATGTTGACTCGCGCCAGCAATTCGGTGCGGTCCAGCGGCTTCATCACCAGATCGGTGGTGCCGGCATCAAAAGCTCGGTTGCGATCCTCGACACCCGAAAGGGCTGTTTGGACCAGTACCGGCAAGTCGGCGTAGGCGTGGTTGGCCCGCAGCCGCCGACACACCTCGAACCCGTCAAGATGAGGCATCATGATGTCGAGGATGACCAGATCCGGTGTTTCCTCGCCAATCTTATTCAGGGCGTCCAGGCCATCGACCGCATAACGGATTCGGGTGTACCCGGCTTCCTCTAACAGCGTGCCGATTAAGGCCCGGTTCCACGCAATATCATCAACCACCAAAATCGGGCTGTCGGTAACCGATGGCCGTCCTCTTGCCACCCCTCCGACTGGCGCCGATGGCAGCTCTGGGGTCATACCGGAAACCTCATGCTCAATCGTCGACCGCCGTCAAGCAATTGAAATGACTGGCAACTGACGCCGATTAAATCAAAACCACGCCCGCTGGCCAAGGGTTCGGTCTTCGGTTTCAGGAAGAAGCCTTTGCCTTGATCCACGACGTCGATGATTACAGCGTCGACATCCAAATTACAGATCACGTCAATGCGGCGATTGGCAAAATCCGGGTCGGTGATCCGACCTGTCAAATCATTGGAAAAGCGCTCAAGGGCTTCAACACTGAGGCCGGACAGGCTTTCCAGTTGAAGATTCCCGTGGAGAACGGCGTTGCTCAGGGCCTCATGGAGCGCTAGTTCCATGTTATCTCGGCTGTCATGAGATAAAGTGCGGCGCTGACCGATCACCGAGAGCAACTCTCCAGCCAGATCCCGGCGATTGGCCGTGATGGTGGTGAAGGAGATATACAGGCTGGTTTCAACAGCGCGCTGGATCAGCTCAAGGATCGAGTGATCGGCCAGCGCAGCCACTTCAATCCAGGCGGTGTACGGGTGAGTCCAGGTACCGGCCAGCTGATCTTCCCAGGCATGACCTAAAAGAACCAGGACTCGTGAGGACAACGGGTCCGCACGGCCATTGATGCCGTCTGTTTCAGAGCGCCATAAAGGCAAATGTGCGGCAGCCGCAAGGTCCGCCAGCCGTTCGGCTGGGAAACCCAGACTGTGTAGGGCGACGGCGGGAGGGGGCGCCACGGTTTGCGCCTATTCTTCGATCGTGATGAGCTTGCCGAGCTGGGCGACCGTGAGCACCCTTTTCACTTGGCCGCCGGCTTTGCGCAGGATGAACTGTTTGTCCAAATTCGACAGTTCTTCGCGGGCAATCAGAAGCATGCCGATCCCAGCCGAATCCACAAACTCAAGGCTGGCGAGGTCAAGAATTTGACGTTTGACCGCATTCTGTGACATTTCTTTGATCAAGGCGCGCAATTTGGCGTGATCATTAAACGTCAGACGGCCCGACATGCGAACAAGAGCCTCTTGTTCCTTGATATCGATGGCATAGTCCATCTGTCTTGTTATCCTTCGATCTGAAATCTTGCCTAGAGGCCCAACCGCCTCATGTGATCAGAACAGCTCGACATCTCCGCCGCTGCTACTCTGTGTCGGTTCGTTGCTCAGGTCAAGAATGCCATGTTCATCGAGAGCCGTTCCTTCCAGAAGCAACCGTCGTACAAATCGTTGGCGCATTTCGGTCAGCGTGTAACGGCCAAGAAGCTGGTCGATCCATTCTTGAGGAAAAGGAATTTCGACGTGAGCGGGAATCACCGCCCGAGTTCGGGACACCAGATCCTCAAGGCCGCCGCTCATGACCGTCATACTATCGGCGACATGTTCCAACCGTTGCTTGGTCAAATCCTGGAACTGCATTCCAGTGACCATACGCCCAATCACCGTAGACAATTCTCCCGATGAAGCGGCTGTTCCTTCCAAAACATCCTTGAAGTGATTGGTTTGGTCGACCAAGCTATCCATGGTCTTGTCGACCCGTTCCTTGGCCAACATTTGCGGTGACATGTCGGTGTTGGCGATTGTTCGCAAAATATCATGGCCCTGCCGAACCCCGTTGACCACCGCTGTGATCTTATCGCGCATTCGTTGGGCGAGCGCACTCGTGGTTTTCGACAGGTTCCGAACTTCGTTGGCCACCACCGCGAAGGTCCGGCCAGCCTCGCCCGCCCGACTCGCCTCGATGGTCGCGTTCAGTGCCAGGAAATTGGTTTGGCGGTTGATCCCATCGATATCCGAAATGCTCTTTTCCAGCTCGGTCACGTCCTTTTGAACATCATCCAAAAGGTAAACCATGCTCATGGCCTTCATCGACAGATTGACGATGTTGGCGATCATCTCACCGATGATCTCTTGCATATTGGTGACCAACTCATCGAGCGGCACCTTGGCACCATCGATTTCGACAAAGCGGGCCATAGCCACAATCTCGTCGACCCGATGTGTCTGTTCGCGAGCCGTTTCGGCCAGCTCACGGAAACGGCGACTGAGATCGAGGGTGGAATCTTCAACCAACTCCGAAGTCCGCTCGATCTCCCCTCGCAATACCTCCATGGTGTGGCGCTGAAGGTCGGCGAAGCCAATCCATTGCCCTAACAGGGTATAGTCGAAATCCGATGGGTCGACCGCAGACGGCGCCTCGGGCTCAAGCCGTACAGACGTCACAACGCTGCCTTGGCCAACAGCTTCAGCTTTCTTCCGCGACCAAGCGAAGACCATGACCAACCGCCTCCTAATTCATCCGTGGCCGGTCGCCGATCGCGTCGATCGCCCGCAACAGCTCGGGCGCAATATGCGCCAAAGGTAATTCAAGCACAACGCCGCCGGCTTCTTTCGCCATGCGGGGCATTCCGTAAACAACGCAACTCGACTCTTGCTCGCCGACGGTGTGAGCACCAGCGGCCCGCATGGCGGTCAACCCAGCGGCGCCGTCGCGTCCCATGCCGCTGAGAATCGCGCCAACGGCTTTGGGGCCGGCCACTTTGGCGACCGAGTGGAAGAGGACATCCACTGACGGCCTGTGACCACTGACGAGGGGGGCGTCTTGAATCTGGCAAACATACCCCGATGCTTCCCGTGCCACCGCCAGATGGCGATCACCAGGAGCGATATAGACTGTACCCCGCTGCAATCGGGCACCGTGAGTCGCCAACGTCACTGTCGGCGGACTGATCCGATCCAAGCGGTCGGCGAAACTGGCCAGATAGCTCGGGCCCATATGCTGGGTGATCACGATGGGGGGGCAATCGGGGGGCATGACCTGAAGGATATCGCGGATTCGCTCTACCCCTCCAGTTGATGCTCCGATGGCGATGAACGACCAGCTATCCATATGGCGAGGAGACAACAAGGGAGGTGGCGGCGTCTGAACCCGACGCAGCGGCGTGACTCGGGCCGATGCGGCCATTTTGATTTTATCAATCAGCTCGTCCACGACGTCTTGAAACCCGAACCCTTCGGACCCCGCCGGCTTGCCGACATAATCAACCGCGCCGAGTTCCAGCGCCCGGATGGTCGCGTCGGAACCCGCTTGGGTCAGGCTGGAGACCATCACGACCGGGGTTGGCCGCAACGTCATGATTTTTTCCAAAAACGACAGACCATCCATCCTGGGCATTTCAATATCCAAGGTGATGACATCAGGATTGGTATCCTTGATGACCTGCCGGGCTTCGTAAGGGTCGCAGGCTGACCCTACAATTTCAATATCATGATCGCGCGACAATGCCGCCGTCAGCAATCGTCGCATCAGATTGCTGTCGTCCACGATAACCACCCGGACGAGCTTGGCCATGTCAATCGTCTCCAAACAACTCGACGTCGCCCTCGATCGGTTTGTGACGGAGCGTGGACAGGAAGTTGAGCTCCTGACGAACGGTCTCCGAAAGGACTTCGGGCCGCAGAGTACGGCGTAACACTCGGCCTGTGGTGGGAAAATAATGGATGCGACGTGCTGACGCGCCCCCCAGATCCTGTCCGACCAAGTTCAACCCCTCGCGCCGTAGATAAGACAGCACGAACTCGGCATTCTTGGCGCCGATATCAAGGCTGGTGTCGATCACTTTGGCGCCGCCGAACACCTTGACCTCCAGTCGATTCCGGCGGCCACCTTGGGCCAGGATATGATTGATCAGCAATTCCATCGCCACGCTGCCATACCGGGCGGCGGCGTTGTCGTTATCGCTGGTGCCGTCAGGCACCTCGGGGAGCAAGAAATGGTTCATGCCACCAATCACAGCGACCGGATCGCGGATACAGGCAGCAACACAACTGCCAAGCGTTGTCACCAGCATTTCGTCGACCCGGCCACTGACTTTATGTTGGCCGAGCATGACTTTGACAATATGGGCGTCGAAATGCGGGTGATAATAAGTCCCAGCGTTACGTTGATCATTAGGGCGCCTGGGAGGAAGCTCGCTCATCGTGTTGTTCTCTGGTAGATGGTCGGGCCGACCTGAAGGAAGCCGCTGGAAACGCCATATAGGCTTTCGGAATGTCCAAGGTAAAGAAAGCCGTCAGGCGAAAGAAGTTCGGCGAAATTTTCAATCACCGCCGTGCGGCCCGGTCGATCAAAATAAATCAGAACATTGCGACAGAAAATGGCGTCAAATGGTCCTCGCATTGGCCAGGACTCAAGCAAATTTAGGGGCTTGAAGGTAATGAGGCGCCGCAGTTCCTCGCTCATGGAAATCATGACATCTCCGTCCCCGGAGACAACGCGCCGGGTGAATCGGTCTCGTAGGGCCGGCGGGATGGTCTTAAGCGATTCAACCGAGTACAGGCCGTTTCTGGCCGTCGTGACCATGTGTGTGTCGATATCGGTGGCTAGGATACGGACGTCCCATCGCCGCAAATCGGGAATCCGATCGCACAGAATCATGGCCATGGTGTAAGGCTCGGGGCCAGATGAACAGCCCGCCGACCATATCCGCAAGCGAGGCCGCACGGCGTTCGCCTGGGCCTCGCGGACTGCCGGCAACACCACACTGCCTAAGTGATCAAAATGGTGTCGTTCGCGAAAGAAGCTGGTCAGATTGGTGGTGAGTGCATTGACCAGAAAACCGATTTCCTGTTCGCCGCTTTCGCTGTCCAGATGAGCGCAATAGGCGTCAAAATCCTTAAGGCCCAACTCTCGCAGACGCCGGGCTAACCGCGAATAGACCATCTCAACTTTGTGCGGCGCCAGATGGATGCCAGCCAGACGATAAAGGAGTGCCGCGATAAAATCAAAGTGACCGCGATCGAAATGAAATTCGCGCCGCTCCGGCGAGGGCACTGCCCGAGGCGAGGGGCCGTTTGGGTCTTTGGCGACGAATGGTGAATACTGAACCATGACCCGGCTATGAGTTGACGTGGTGGTGTTGAAAGTATGAAACTCAGCACAAGAAGACAACCCTTTCACTCGGCACCGCCGACCGATCTTATTAACCTCTTGGGTTGTGTATGCGATAATCAGGCCTTGAAACGATGGGTCAGTTGACAAGGGCGCGCTGGTTGGAGTGTTCATCATCGCCGGTTTCTACCGCGAAAAGGCGAGCCACATCCAGAAGTGTAACCATGCGATTTTCGGCGGTGAAAAGACCGCTCAGATATTGAGAGTCGACCATGCCGGTTTCCATGGTCGGAGGGGATTTGATTTGGTCCCGAGAGATGGCCAGAATATCCGAAATCGCATCCACAAGAATTCCGCGTGTGCGCTCCCCGACCTGAACCACCACCACCACATGGCGCTTGGTGACTTCGGTGGTTCCACCGCCAAAACGGGCGCGCAGATCAAAGATCGGAATAATGATACCGCGCAGATTGATCACACCCCGCACATAATCGGGCAGATTGGGCAGGCGGCTTTCCGGGGTCCACCCTCTGATCTCACGAACCGAGAGGATATTGACGCCATACTCCTCGTTACCAACGGTAAAGGTGACGTATTGTTCTTCATTGGTGTTGGCGGCAGCCACAACATCGCCGCGAACACTGCCAATGGTGGCGAGAGAAGAGGGTTTGCTCATCGGGATGGCCTCACAGGGCTGGAAGTTGAATTGCGGCGTCGGCAACTGACCGTGATGCCGGAGAGCGGGCGTGTTGGCTCATTTCCTGTAAACCGGCCACGTCTAGAATCAGGGCAACCCGACCATCACCGAGGATGGTCGCCGCTGCCACGCCGTCAAGGCGACGATAATTAGACTCGAGGCTTTTGATCACCACCTGCTGCTGGCCCAGCACCTCATCCACCACCAAGCCCAACCGCCCGCCATCTTCGGTTTCGACCAGAACCACCAAACCCTTGGTTGCGTCGACAATGGCATCGGGAATCCCGAACAGTTGGTGCAGATAGACCAATCGGACATATTCACCGCGTGCCATCATGACATCACACCGATTGACCAGACCATGAAGATCAGTCGCCTTGGGCCGTAAGCTTTCAACGATGTTGGTCAAGGGCAGCACAAAGCGTTCGAGTCCGACTGAAATCACCATCCCGTCCAGGACGGCCAAGGTCAGAGGTAAAGACAGCACAAAGCGGGAGCCCTGACCTGGAGCCGAATAGACTCCGATGCGGCCACCGAGATTGCTGACATTGCGGCGGACCACATCCATGCCAACGCCGCGACCAGAGATATTGGAGATTTTATCAGCGGTGGAAAAGCCGGGGACAAAAATTAAATTATCGATTTCCTCATCACTGAGATTGATCCCCGGCTGGACCAACCCACGCTTGATTGCGGTTTGTAAGACCTTGGGTCGATCGATACCCCGGCCATCATCGGCAACTTCGATGACGATCCGGCCCGAGCGATGTTGAGCCGATAAATGGACAGTCCCGGTTCGCGGCTTGCCGACGGCCTCGCGGTCGTCGGGTTTTTCCAATCCGTGATCGATAGAGTTGCGAATCATGTGGGTCAGCGGGTCGACCAGATTTTCGACCACGGTCTTATCCACCTCGGTGTTTTCGCCGGCGGTGATCAATACCACGTCTTTTCCGGTTTCACTGCTTAACTCGCGCACCAAGCGGGGCATCCGCGAGAAGACCGAGCTGACGGGTTGGGCCCGAATTGACATGACGCTTTCGCGCAATTCCCGTGTGTGTTGGGCCAGTTGCTCCAGACCCTCCAACAACTCTTGGAATTGGCCGGGCGGCAGATCGCGGACATGCTCGGCAACCATCGCCTGGGTGATCACCATCTCGCCGACCATATTGACCAGCCGGTCAATTTTATCGAGGTCGACTCGGATGGTATGGCCACCCAAATTCAAATGGGCGCCGTCTCCGGCGGTCGAGGATTTTCCTGCTGCGGCCTTGCTGTCCCCAGCGGCAAGAGCCGGAGCGGAAGCCTCGTAAAGGGCAAGCTGACTGGGTGACGCGGCGCCCGCCACTGTGGCCACCGTGGCTTCGGTGCGTGTCGCTGGGGCCAGCCCTCCAGGGCTGTTGGGGGTGACGGCGCCGCCTGCGGCCTCATCGGTTTCAGAGGGGCTGGCGGTCGGGCTCGCACCGTCGGCGCTGTGCTCGGTGATTTCGACTAAGCTGTCGTCGCTGACAAACTCAAAGACGTCCTGAATATCGACCAAGCTCGCGTCGGTGGTTAGCGTGACCAGCCATTGGAGATACAGCAGCTCTGGCTCAAGGTGGGCCAGAGTTGGTAGCCCTCCCACGTCGCATTCGATCTCGGCGGCGCCCAGATGAGTCAAGGCCCGGAGCATGAAGGTCGGATCGTTGCCGGTCATCAACAGATCGGCTTTGGGCTGGAAGCGAACCGTTACGACTCTTGAAACCGTCTCGGGGAGGTTTGTCACTGGCGTCGAAGGGGCCGGGGACTCCTGGACGGCGTCGGCGGCAGTCTGTGCATGGTGCCGCAGGGCCACAACCACAGGATCAGCAAAACCTAGTTCCGGTTTAGTCCCATCGCGGGCATGGGCTAGCAGTTGCGCTAAAATGTCGTTTGCCCGAATCAGTGTATTGACCAACGCGTCGGTGACGGCGATGGTGCAACTGCGTACACCATCCATGACGGTTTCAAATTCATGGGCGAAGGCGACCAATTCAGAAAAACCAAATGCGCCGCCACCGCCTTTAATCGAGTGGACGGCCCGGAAGATTGCATTTACTTCATCAAGATCGACGTTCCCCGGAGCAAGCCGCAACAACCCGGCCTCGGCCACCGCCAAGAATTCGCCGCTTTCATCGAAATAGGTCTGCTTGAACTGTTGCAGGTCTTCCAAGAGAGCATCCTCCCGTTTCTGACGGCGTCCAGGCGTGCCGGCGTAGTCCTGGAGGGCAGGTCAGCCGCAAACCTTTTGTACGACCGAGATCAGCTTGCTGGGATCGAATGGTTTAACGATCCAGCCGGTGGCGCCAGCAGCACGCCCTTCGGCCTTTTTCTTATCGTCGGCTTCGGTGGTCAGCATCAAGATGGGCGTGGTACGATATTGGGGAGTCGCCCGAAGCTTGCGAATCAGGGTTAGGCCATCCATGATCGGCATGTTGAGGTCGGCGATCACCAGATCAACTTTGTCGTTTCCCAACACAGTCAAGGCGTGTTGGCCATCATTGGCTTCGACCACCTCGTAACCGGCCCCTTTCAAGGTGAAAGCAACCATTTCGCGCATAGTGCGCGAATCATCGACGGTCAGCACCTTTTTTTTCACGACCGCCTCCATTGATTCAGCCAGCTGGCCAAGCCGAGGTCAGAACAGGCCTCGACGAAAGGAACCGACGGAGCAACGATCGCGAATGTCTGCCGGCTCTCGGCGGCAGTGCGGGATGCAACCAATAGGGCCTGAATGCACGCGGTACTGACCCGTTCAACACTATCAGCTAAAATCTCGATCACATCGCCAACGGTGAAGGCGTGGCGTAAGCTGTCAACAAGCGGTTGTGCCATAGGCAAATCAAGATCGGAGGGCAGTCCAAGTTTGACATGACCGCCCTCCTCATTCCATTTGATTAGCGCCACCATGCTCTCCTTATCCTTCGGCGTTCTGTCCGCTGTCTTCGTGTGTCAGCCACCGTTGGGCTTTCCGCAGCTTAGTCTTCGCAACAAATATAGTGCGAAGTAACCATTGCCGCGCACCGTCAACCTCAAAGCGAGCGACACTTCTATGAAAACCGAAACTTTGTTCGGGCCGATTCCGTAAGTCGTCCAGTCCCGGTGCTGTAGTATGCCCGCTTGAATTGGTTCAATCAATGTGAATGTCGTTACCGAATTCCCGTCGACAGGGGGGTGATCAGGCAACCGTAGCGGTTTCGGAGTTGCTGCTTGCGGGGGCGGGAGAGCTGGGAATCGTAAAGCTGAAAGTGGCTCCAGCGCCCAATTGGCTTTCCACCCAAATCCGGCCTCCAAGATGCTCGACAATGCGGAGGCAGATGGCAAGACCCAGGCCGGTTCCCTGGGGCTTGTTGGTCATGGTGTTGCCAACCTGTCGAAAGCGATCAAAGATAATGCGGGTATCTTTCGGTGCAATTCCAGGCCCATTATCCCGGACATCAACGCGACCAAAATGGCCATCGGAACGAACGGAAACTTCGACGCGGCCATCGTTAGGCGTAAATTTAACGGCATTGGATAATAGGTTAACCGCAACTTGCATTAACCGATCATAATCGCCCCGCACTGTCGGCACGGATGGGGCGATGCTCATTTTAAGGACCACATTTTTATCGCGGAACAGTTGACTGGTGGAAGCGACCGCCTGCTCCATCACCTCTCCTAGGTCTATGGGTTCGATGATCCAATTGATTTGACCGGATTCAATTTTTGCAAAGTCCAAAACTTGGTTAATAAGGCGGGTTAATCGTTCACTTTCTTTGATGATCAGCCCTAAAAATTCTTGCCGCTGCTCGATCGCCAATTCGGGGTCATCATACAGAATTTCGGAAAAAGCCCGGATCGACGTTAATGGAGTCCGTAACTCATGAGTGACGGTCGAGAGGAAGTCATCCTTCATCCGATCCAGTTCTCGTAATTGTTCATTGGCAGCCCGCAGGGCCGCCGATGTTCGCTCCAGCTCGGCGGATTTTTGTTCGAGTTGGCGGCTGTATTCGATGACGTGAGAGGTTTCATCGAGCATCCGCATGAGTTCGGGAATACTGAACTCGCCCTCTTTGACAGCCGAAGCCAGTGCGATTCGGGCCGAGGCGGCCCCGATGGCGCCCGCCAGCAGGCGTTCGGCAAACCGAACCAAGCTGGCGCTGGCTTGGGTCTGGGGGGACGAAATCTCATTGTTTCGGGCGCCATATTGGTTGAAAGCCTGTTCGGCGCGTTGGCGTCCGACAAAGCGGGCCACCAGCCGTTGCAGGTCTTCCACGGTGGCGCTGCCCCGCCAACGGCCCGGAACCACCGCCGGGTCGGTTTGCTGAAAAACCTCGACAAACGTCGTGGCCTGGACCCGTTCGCTGAGAGAGGGGCGATCGAAGAGCGATACGGCGAGGTAGAGGCCGATATTGATCAGAAGGCTCCAAAACAGCGAATGGCTGATCGGATCCAGGTCGGTCAGGCCGAACAGTGCGTAAGGGCGAAGAATCTCCAGGCCCCAGGGGCCGGCAGTCATGAAATCAGCCGGGGCGACGGTTGGCAGCAATAGGGTGTAGGCCCAGGTCGCGATACCGGCCAGCATGCCGCTGACGGCGCCGCGTCGGGTGCCGCCGGCCCAAAAAAGGCCACCAAAAAGGGCCGGGGCGAACTGAGCCACAGCGGCGAACGAGATCATGCCAATGGAAACCAAGCTGTAGGCGTTGCCAGCAAACCTGTAATAGCCGTATCCCAACAGCAGGACACCGATGATGGTCATGCGCCGGATCAGCAACAAAACCCGGCTGAGGTCGGTGCTGCCGCGCAACGCGTTCCCATGAAGGCGCAACAACAACGGCGTTACCAAATCGTTGCAGACCATGGTGCTGAGGGCGATGCATTCGACAATGATCATCCCGGTGGCTGCTGACAATCCGCCAATATAGGCCAGTAGCGCCAATCCCTGCCAACCGGCGGAGGCGGGCAGGGCGAGCACGAACATATCGGGGGCGACGGCGTTGCCAGGGAATTGGACCAGACCGGCGGCGGTGAGGGGCAGCACAAAGATATTGATCACCAGCAGATACAGCGGGAATAGCCACATGGCGCGCCCCAGATGGCGCTCGCTGACATTTTCGATCACCACGATTTGAAACTGGCGGGGCAGGCAGAGAAAACTGAGGGCCGCCAGAATGGCATAAGTGACCCAGCTTCCATCGCCCAGGGCCGAGCCATGGGTAAAGAGATGGGCGATGGTGGGATCGGCCATGGCTCGGCTGAACAGCGGCCCAAAACCGTCATAAAGGCCGAAGCAAACAAACAGGCCCACCGCGAGAAACGAAACCAGCTTGATCACGGACTCGAACGCCACCGCCGCGACCACACCCGGATGATGTTCGGCGGCGTCGATCTGGCGGGTACCAAAAATGATGGCGAAGGCGGCCATGATCAGGGCCACGTAGAACGCCTTATCTAAGAGCGGCGGTTGTTGCAGCCTTTCGGCCAAGCCGGTGGGATCAACCCCCGAAATCACATCAAAACTGACCGAAACGGCCTTGAGCTGAAGCGCAATATAAGGCGTGACCCCGACCACGGCGATCACGGTCACAAGGCCGCCCAGCAGATGGCTTTTGCCATAGCGGGTGGCGATGAAATCCGCGATCGAGGTGGTCCGCTGGCGTTTGGCGATGCGCAAAATCTTGCCAATCACCACGAAGCCCAGGGTCATGATCAGAGTCGGGCCAAGGTAGATCGGTAAGAATCCGACTCCGGTCTCGGCAGCCCGGCCAACACTGCCATAAAAAGTCCAGGACGAACAATAGACCGCCAGCGACAACGCATAGACCGATGGATTGGCGATGATATTGCGGCCCAGGTCCGCGCGACGGTCGGCCCAATAGGCAATGGCGAACAATCCGAACAGATAGGCGAAGGACACTACGGCAACCAACGAACCGGCCATCGGTCTCGTACCCCCTCACAATCCGCCATCCCCCGCGCCCCCAAGGCTTCTCCTTAGTGCGGTTGCTTAGTGTACTGAGCACCGGCCCCGCTGACAATCATCGCCTTTTCAATCGACGTAATCGTTCCGACTGAGGCCGTAGCGGCGCATTTTGTCGTAGAAGGTTTTGCGGGGAAGGCCAAGGGCTTCAAGGGTGGCTTTGATGTTGCCGCGTTGGGCCGCGAGTTCGGTTTCGATTTGGCTCTTTTCAAAGAGATCAACCCGCTCGGCCAGGGAACGGTGGCCGAGGGTGGCGGCGGGTGGCGGGCTGTCTTCGGTGATCAAGCCATCTTCGAGCCCCAGCACCACGCGTTCGGCCACTGCCCGTAACTCCCGGACATTGCCCGGCCAGCGATGGCTGAGTAGGCGTCGGCTGAGAGCCGGAGACGGTAGAGGCGGGTCGCGGTGGTGGCGCAGACCGGCCTGAAGTGTGAAATGCTGGAACAGGAGCGGGATGTCTTCAAGCCGGTCGCGCAACGGCGGAATCCGCAATGGCACCACATTGAGGCGATAATAAAGATCCTGACGGAACCGGCCATTGGCGCAGGCTACGGACAGATCAACTTTGGTGGCAGCGATCACCCGGACATTCACTGGCACGGCCTGGTTGCCACCCAGGGGTTCCACCACCCGTTCCTGAAGAACCCGCAGCATCTTGACTTGAAGGGTCAAGGGCATGCTTTCGATTTCGTCCAAAAACAGGGTGCCATGATGGGCAAAGGCCACGCGGCCCACCCGTTTGCGAGCAGCGCCGGTAAAGGCGCCGGCTTCGTGGCCAAACAATTCGCTTTCCACCAGGGTTTCCGGCAGGGCGCCGCAATTGAGGGCGACGAAAGGGTGGCGACGGCGGGGACTATGATCGTGCAGAGCCCGCGCCACCAGTTCCTTACCAGAGCCGGTTTCACCCAGCACCAGCACATCAGCGTCGGTATCGGCTACGGCGGCGATGGTTTGGCGCAACCGCTCCATGGCCGGGCATCGTCCGATGATTGCCGCCAAGCCTCGTGCTTCGCCGATAATCTGAGCCCGCAAACGGCGATTCTCTAGGACCAGACGGCGCTTGTCGAGAGCCCGGCGGACCACCTCGACCAGATGATCCGCCGGCCATGGCTTTTCGATGAAGTGGTACGCGCCCTCTTTCATGGCCTGAACCGCCATCGCGACGTCGCCATGGCCGGTGATCAACACCACCGGCAAGTCGGGGTCGATGGCCGTCAAATGCCGGAGCAGCGCCAAGCCATCCATGCCGGGCAGGCGGACGTCACTGACTACGACGCCCGGCCAATCGGGACCGTCGAGGCGAGCCAACCCGTCTTCGGCGGACGCACGGGCGACTACCTCGAAACCAGCCAGTTCCAAGGTTTGCGTTCCGGCCAGTCGGATCGCTTTTTCGTCGTCGATCAACAGGACCGGCCCGGTTTCGGGAGAGGGTTCCAGAGGAGAGGGTTCCAGAGGAGATGGTCCTGAAGCGGTCATGGGTTGGAGTCCAGGGCACGAAGACGGATGGTGAATTCGGCGCCGCCATCGGCATGATTGGCGGCGGCAATGGTGCCGCCAAAGTCCTGAATGATGCCCGATGTGATGGACAGCCCCAGGCCCAGACCTTCGGTGGCGCCTTTGGTGGTGAAGAACGGAACAAAGAGATGAGGCAAGTCGGCGGCGGCAATGCCTGGCCCGGTGTCGCGGACCCGGAGCGTGACCTCGCCGTGCTCACGCTCGTGATGGATGTCCAGGGTCAGGCAGGGGTGCGGACAGCCCTTCATGGCATCGATGGCATTGGTGAAGAGATTGACCAACACCTGTTGCAGCCTGACATCCTCGGCCAGAACCGGCGGCGGGTGATGGGGTGCGCCGATCACGTCGATCTGCGCCGCACGAATTTGCGGCGCCACCAGCATCAACGCCTTATTGATGGTTTCGGGCAGGGACACCGGCCCCAACGTGCCAGCCGCTTTCCGGGCAAATCCTTTAAGATGCTGGGTGATGCCGGCCATTCGCTGGGTCAGTTCGGCAATCTGGGTTAGATTGTCGTAAACGGTGCTGGTGCGCCCCCGTTCCAGCAAGGTAACGGCATTTTCGGCAAAGGCTCGAATGGCGCTGAGGGGCTGGTTGATCTCATGGGCCACCCCTGCCGACATTTGGCCGAGGGCCGCCAGCTTAGTGGCCTGCACCAACTCGATTTGCGCAGCTCGGAGTACGTGCTCGGCGCGCTCTCGCTCGCGCATCTCCCGGCTGAGTTGGTCATAGGCTTCCGCTAGATCCGCCGTGCGCTCCTGGACCCGCCGTTCCACATCCTCCCGAGCCCGCTGTTGTTCGGCCAATCGCTCTTGAGCGCGAATCCAACGGCCTAACACCAAAAATCCCAGCAGAACGGCGATCACCACGGCAAGGCCGCCGATCAAGGCCGCCGCCACGGCTCGTGTCCGAATTGGTGTTGGGTCCGATAGCACATGCAACGTCAAATCGGTGCCAGGCACCGCGTCAGACAGGATCATCAGAGGAGGGGCTGGGCCGAACGGCATGGCGGTTGCGAAAGTTTGGATCGTGATGGGAAGCGGCGTGATGGCGAGGTCGTCGTATTTATGGCTGGCCTCGATACGGGCGCGATCCAAAGCGGGCAGGGGCGCTAGGCTGTGAAAGCGCCAGTGGTCGATATTGGTGATGACAATCACCCCATCACCATCGGTTACGGCCACCCGTCCAGGGCCGGCGCTCCAGCTTTGTTCGATCCGTTCCATCCCGACTTTAATCACCACGGCGCCCACTGTGCGGTTTTCCGCTCGCACGGGATAAGCGATATAATAGCCGGGCTGATGAGAGGTGGTGCCCAGGGCAAAATAGCGGCCCACCGTTCCGGCCATGGCGGCATGAAAGTAAGGGCGATAATTAAAATTTTGGCCGATGAAGCTGGCGTCGCTGTTCCAATTGCTGGCCGCGATGGTCAATCCTTTCGTATCCATGACGTAAAGAGCAGCGGCATGTATAGCGTTCTGAATATCCTCTAATTTCCGATTGAGACGTTCGGTGAGGGCCGAAGCCGTCGTCAGGGCGGGAGTCGCCAGTAAGGCCACCACATCATGGTCGCGGGCCAGCAGAAACGGGACTGCCTCATTCTTGTCAACTTCGCTGGCTAAATTAGCCCGGAACAGTTCAAGGGCTCCCTGGCTTGCGGCCAGCAAATCGGCTCGCGCCCAAACGGCCGCCCAGTGTCCTGAAACCAACGCCACCACCGGCAGTCCGATCGCCAGCGCGATCAGTAAGGCGCGCCGCAAAGTCGGGATTGCGTCCGCAAGCGGCATAGGGGGGAGCGGGGCGGAAGGCCAGGATTTGCTGCTGCTCATGGTGGGTTTTGGCCCCCGGCAAGGCGGGTGTTGGTATCCATACCATCGAGCTTTAATGGTGACACATTAAAAGCGGCTCGCCGGTATCATTTTGACCCGTTTCTGTCCGTGTCTGTGTGTGGAGTATCGCACAAGAAATAAGGCAGTTTGTGCGGATTTCCGCCCATGGAACGTCTTTTGTCCAATCAATTCGGGGAGATGAGATTGGCGCGAGTTTTGCTTGTCATTCCGCCCCAGCCCTAGGGGGTCGTCGGGATGGCGGCGCCTTGGCATCGGATCAAAAAGATATTTTCGAGGAAATGCACATGATCGTGGATACAGACGAGATCACCCGGATGCCTGCTCCCCGGCAGCCGTTCTATAAGCTCCTTTACATCCAGGTGATTACGGCCATCCTGATTGGTGTGCTGCTGGGCCATTTCTACCCGAATTTCGCCATGGAGTTGAAACCGTTAGGAATTATTTTCATTAAGTGTATTAAGATGGTGGTCGGACCGATCATATTCCTGACCGTGGTCACCGGCATTTCCGCCATCGGCGATATGAGCAAGGTTGGCCGGGTTGGTATCAAGGCGATTTTGTATTTCGAGGTCGTCACCTCCTTTGCCCTGGGAATCGGGCTGCTGGTGGTGAATGTGCTAAAGCCGGGGCAGGGCTTTAATGTTGATAGTGCGGCTGGTAAAGCCGGTGAAGTAGCCAAGTACACTGCCGCCGCTCATGAGCAAACTCCTATTGATTTCATCATGAATATCGTACCTGATAACGTTATTGCAGCTTTTGCGAAAGGTGATTTGCTGCAAATATTATTCTTTTCAGTTCTATTTGGCGCCGCTTTAGCCGGGTTGGGCGAAAAAGGTAAGCCGGTTGAGCTGTTTTTAGAAAAAGTTTCGGCAGTATTCTTTGGCATCATCGGGATCGTCGTTCGATTGGCCCCGTTGGGGGCGCTGGGCGCCATGTCTTTTACCATCGGAAAATTTGGTGTTGGTTCCCTGATCTCTCTTGGCCAGTTGGTCGCCGCAGTTTACCTGACCATGATTTTGTTCATTATTCTAGTGTTAGGAACCATCGCTTGGGCCAATGGCTTTAATATTCTGACCTTCCTGCGTTACATCAAAGATGAGTTATTGATTGTGCTTGGCACCTCGTCTTCGGAATCGGTGCTGCCGCGCATGATCGAGAAGATGCAGCGGTTCGGTTGCTCCAAGCATGTGGTGGGGTTGGTGATTCCGACGGGTTACACATTTAATCTGGATGGGACATCGATTTATCTATCGATGGCAGCGCTGTTCATTGCCCAGGCTTACAATATTGACCTGTCGATCTGGCAACAATTGTCGATTCTGGCGGTGCTGATGTTAACGTCGAAGGGAGCCGCAGCGGTGGCCGGCGGCGGCTTTGTCACGTTGGCCGCCACGCTGTCGGCCACCGGGGCGCTGCCGGTGGAAGGCTTGGCCTTGCTGTTGGGGGTTGATGCATTCATGTCGTTGGCGCGCGCCCTGACCAACCTGATTGGCAATGGCGTTGCAACGGTCGTCGTTGCCAAGATGGAAGGGGAGTTTAACGAGAAGCAGGCGGTGGCCGAGTATCAAAGCCACTTTGGAACGCCAGCGTTAGCTCGCCTTTAAGGGAAATGGCGTTATCCCGCATTAACAATTAGCAATTGCTAATGCGGGATATTTTGATTTAGTGCGGCCAAGCGGCGTCTTCAATCACTAATTGCACCGCCACGCCACCGTTCCAGGTATCCAGGCGCAGGGGGCCAGCCAAGTGCAGTGGGCGGCTTCCGGCCTTCAGGAGCATTTGGCCAAGGTCGGTATCGATCGAGCGAAAGGCGATGGCCTTAAGCCGACCGCCTTCGGAGCCGGTGAGGATACAGCGGACATGGGCCGAACCAACCACATCGGCGCGGACCACGCGGGCGTCGACCACGGCAAAGCGGGGCTCGGCATTGCCGCTGCCAAAGGGGCCGAGCCGGGCCAGGGTTTCCGCCAAAGCCGGGGTTGCACCCTGGACAGCCACCGCGCCATCCAATTCCAGGTTAGCCTCTAACGCTCGCCCTCCCAACTGGTCGATGACGCATTGCCGCAGGAAGGCTTGAAGATCGCCAATCCGGTCGGGCATCACCGAAAATCCGGCGGCCATCCGGTGCCCGCCGCCATGGGTCAGGAGACCGGCTTGGCGGGCCGCGATCACCGCCGCCCCCAGATCAATGCCGCGCACCGAACGGCCCGATCCCTTGCCGATGTCATCCCCCAGGGCCACCACGCAGGCCGGTCGTCGGTAGCGTTCCATCAGACGGGCGGCGACGATGCCGATGACGCCAGGGTGCCATCCCGTGCCGGCCACGAACACCATCTCGGTGGGGTCTTGGTCGCCGATTTGCTCCAGGGCTGCCGCGAGAACAGTGGCTTCGATTTGGCGGCGTTCGCCGTTGAGTTCATCCAGGCGGCGGGCCAGCCCGACTGCTTCGGAGACATTTTCTGTGGTCAACAGCCGGGTGCCAAGATCAGAAGTGCCGACCCGACCGCCGGCATTGACTCGTGGCCCCAGCACAAACCCGGCGTGATAGGCTTCGGGAGGGGTGTTTAGGCCGGCGGCATCGCCCAGCGCCCGAAGCCCGACATTGGCGCGCCGCGCCATGACCTTCAAGCCCTGGGTAACCAGGGCTCGGTTCAGGCCGACCAGGGGCACCACGTCGCAGACGGTTCCCAATGCGACCAGATCCAGCCATGCCATCAAATCGGGCTCGGGGCGTTCGCGGAACCAATCGGCTTGGCGGAGCGCCCGATTCAGGGCCACGATGGTTAGAAAGGTGACGCCAGCGGCGCACAAAGTCCCTTGGCCGGATCGATCATCGGTCCGGTTGGGGTTGACCACAGCCACGGCCTGGGGCAATGCGGATTCGGTGGCGTGGTGGTCAAGCACGATCACGTCAAGCCCTGCCGCTGCTGCTGCTGCCAGCGGCTGGTGAGCCGTGGTGCCGCAATCCACCGTTACCACCAGTCGCACGCCCTCTTGATGCAGGCGCAATAGGGCCGGGGTGTTGGGGCCATAGCCTTCGGCGATCCGGTCAGGGATGTACAGGCGGGGCGGTTGCGAGACCGCCGACAGATACCGGAACAGCAGCGATGCCGAAGTGGCGCCGTCCACATCGTAGTCACCGAACACCGCGAGGGGTTCGCCTGTCAAGACCGCGCGGGCCAGGCGAGCGGTGGCCTTGTCCATGTCGGTCAAAAGGCTGGGATTCGGCATTAAGGCGCGTAGGGTCGGCGTTAAGAAGTCGTCCACGGTTTCCAGAGTGATTCCGCGCGCCGCCATCGCCCGTCCGACCAATTCGGGCAAGGCCCGGCTTTGCGCTAGAGCCAGGGCCGTGCGGTCACAGCCGGGGCGCGCCAGCCAGCGCCGTCCGGTGACTGACCGTTCGATATTCAGAAAGGCCGCAGAACGGGCGGCGGGGGCGGGCGCTTCGGCGTTCAGGGCTAGAGCCTCCGAGTATTGAACATCGTCGTCGATACTAGCGAAAACCAGTGCTTCTGTAATCTTGAATCATACCGGCGAGCCCTGATACTGACACATCGCCGGTATCGGGCCGCGACGGCGGCCCCGCGCGCCCATGCGCGCGAAGCCAAGGGCGCGGATGCGCCCGCCCGGCGTCTGAGGGCAGCCTTGATGAGTCACCATCAAGG
>CAIXKV010000177.1 GCA_903920145.1 uncultured Rhodospirillales bacterium | reverse complement strand
GGGCAGCCTTGATGAGTCACCATCAAGGCTCGATGGTATGACACATCGCCGGTATCGGGCCGCGACGGCGGCCCCGCGTCCTCGTGGACGCGAAGCCAAGGGCGCGGATGCGCCCGCCCGGCGTCTGAGGGCAGCCTTGATGAGTCACCATCAAGGCCCGATGGTATCATTGTCATGGCTCGCCAGCAAAGACATCGATGACGGAACTGTTGCACCGACACGGCATTCTCGGTTAGACAGAGTGGGTATAGCTGTATCCGTGACATCGGGCAAGATGACGGACTCGGCAGGGCGGTTGATTGGGAGCAAGCTATGAGTTTCGTGATTGAGGATGTGCTCATTCGCGATGATCCAGTCGGCTATCGTCTGCCTGTGCTCTTTGATTCGCCGCATAGCGGTATTCACTATCCACAGGATTTCCGCTTTATCTGCCCTCTGCCATTGCTTCGGCAAGCCGAAGATTCCTTTGTCGATGAATTATTTGCGGCAGCTCCCGACCATGGCGCGACTCTGCTGGCTGCACTCTTTCCGCGCGCCTTCATCGACGCCAACCGCGCCGAAGACGACCTGGACCCGAAGATGATCGAGGGGCCGTGGCGTGAACCACTCCGGCCCAGCGAGAAAAGCGCGCTCGGCTTGGGCCTGATCCGCCAGCTCTGCCGCCCCGACATGCCGATCTATGATGGCCGTCTCCCGGCTGCCGAGGTCGCCGAACGAATCGACCGTTACTATCGCCCCTATCATTTCCAACTTCAGGCGATTTTGGACAGCTTGGCTGTCCGATTCGGGATGGTCTGGCATATCAACTGCCACTCCATGCCGTCGATGGCTGGTGCCTCGGGAGCAAGCCGACCGGATTTTGTCATCGGTGACCGCGACGGCACCACCTGCGAGCCGGACTTTGTACGCTTCGTTGCCCACACTCTCAAGGGCTTAGGCTATCGAGTCGCCATCAACGCGCCCTACAAAGGGGTGGAATTGATTCGCCGTTACTCGGACCCAAGCCAGGGGCGCCACAGCCTTCAACTGGAAGTCAGTCGGCGCCTCTACATGAATCAGGACAGTCTGGAAAAGCACAGCGGTTTTGAGCCGTTGCGGAAAGCCATTACCCACCTGATTCGCAGCATCGCCGACTACGCCGCCGACCGCATTGCGGCCCGCGCTGCCGAATAGAGAGAGAGCCTTCCTGGGGCCGCCCGGTCTGCGGTCTGCCTAAAAAGAAAGAGCGGGCAAGAGGCCCGCCCCCCTAACGTGCTTAAATAGCGCTTAAATATCGATTCGAATCCCGATCTCGACCACCTGAGATTCAGGAATACGGTAGAAATCGCTGGCATCGGCGACATTGTGGGCCATGAAGGCAAACAGCCATTCCGAAATGCCACTGAAAGCCGGATTGTCGTCCGAAGCAATCACGCGTTCACGCCCAACAAAGTAGGTGACATCCTCGGGGTCAAGATCAAGTTTCAAGACCTCCTCGACGCAGCGACGCACGACCACCGGAATGTTGGGCGTCTGCATAAACCCATAATGAGCCGTCACCCGCCACAATCCATCACCCAGAGGCACGGCGGTATAGCGTTCCCGAGACGGAACCTGCGGCCTTTCATGGCTGGCGATGGTCAGGATGATCACAGTCTGGTCGAGCACTTGGCTGTGCTTAACGTGATGCTGCATGACCTCGGGCACGTCGGCGGCGGTTCGGGTCAGGAACACCCCGATCCCCGGCGTGCGAATCACGCCGCCCGTGGCCAAACGCTCCAGGAACACCGGAACCGGCTCGGCCATTTCCGCCACCCGGCCATGAAGATAACGGGTTCCCCGTTCCCACAACCGCATCAGCAGGAAAATCACAATCCCTGCTGCCAACGGCAGCCACCCCCCTTGAGGCAATTTGAACAGGTTCGACGTAAAGAAGCACAGATCAATGGCACAAAAACCAGCCGCCAGCGGCAAAACCAACAGATGCGACCAGCCCCAAACCTGCCGCATAGCCACCGCTAGCAGCAGAGTGGTGATTAACATAGTTCCAGATACCGCAATCCCGTAAGCAGCAGCCATATCATCGGAATTTTTGAACGCCAGAACCACACCCAGAGTCAGCAGCATCAAGCCATAATTGATCACCGGCAAATAGATCCGGCCATAGCCTCCGGCAGAGGTCTGGACAATCTTCATCCGTGGCCACAGCCCCATGGCAATGGCTTGGCGCGTCAGGGTGAATACCCCTGAAATTAAGGATTGCGAGGCGATCACCGTGGCCATGGTGGCCAAGATCACCATCGGTATTTGCAGAGCATCCGGCGCCAACCGAAAGAAGGGATTCGCGGAGGCACCGGGATCGGTCAGGATGACCCCAGCCTGTCCGGCGTAATTAAGCACCAGGGCCGGCAGCACCACCGAAAACCATGTGACGCGAATCGGACGCCGGCCGACATGCCCCATATCCGCATAAAGCGCTTCGCCGCCGGTCAGCGCCAGAAACACTGAACCGAACACCAAAAACGCCACCCAGCTATTTCGGGCGATCAGGGCCAACGCCCATTCCGGGTTCAGGGCCGACAGCACTTGAGGAGCCCGCAGAATCCCGCCAACGCCCAACACCGCGATAACCCCGAACCACACCAGCATCACCGGCCCGAACCAGCGACCAATGGTGGCTGTGCCGCGATATTGAACCCAAAACAGCGCCACCAAAATCACGATGGTAATCGGCTTGACCCAGGGCTCGAAACCGCTGGCCACCACTTCCAAGCCCTCGACCGCACTGAGCACCGAAATGGCCGGAGTGATGACGCCATCACCGTACAAGAGAGTGGCGCCGAAAATACCAAGAGCAATCAACCATCGGCGCCGGGCCGTTCCAGACGCGCTCCAGGGCCGAACCAACGCTAGCAGCGCCAAGATACCGCCTTCGCCATGATTGTCCGCGCGCATGACCAGCAGCACGTACTTAAAGGCGATCACCAACAACAGCGACCACACGATCAAGGACAACACCCCCAGCACCGGAACCGGGTCGGCCCCAAGCGGCGCACCATTGCCGGCGGTCTCGGCAGCCACTTTGAAGGCATAGAGCGGGCTGGTGCCGATATCGCCATAGACGATTCCCAGGGCCGCAACGCCCGCTGTGACCAAAGACGCAGGCACAGCCTGCCTCGCTTCGTCTCCCGGAGCCCTGGTCTGAATAGACATAGTGACCTCTTGATGCTGGCGGCCTTTGATCCCCGCGCCTCGACCGTCGCCGAAACGACAGGCTCAACGCAAGGGGATGTTTTGCCACATGGCGTCGATGATCAAGGATCGGTGATGATGTGCCTCGCCGATAGCGATCTCCTCTCCGGACAAAAGCCACAGAGAGGATACAACTAAAGGACTTACACCATCTGGTGAGTTGCAGTTCCGTGTGGAGCTTGGGCAGCTCGCCGCCCTAGACTCTCAAAGACGACGGGCATGAATGAAGGCGACGGGTCTGCGGGCGCGAACATGCCGAGCCGGGAAGTGATGCCGGCGAGCCATGACGATGAGCCACGACGATGAGCCACGACGATGAGCCACGACGGCGGCCCCGCGTCCTCGTGGACGCGAAGCCAAGGGCGCGGACGCCCCCCGGCGTCTGAAAGCTCGATGGTTATGGGATGGTTTTACTGGACCTTTGATTGCGCTTTGATCCCATAATAATCAAAGCGTGGCAGGTCCAGATTCACAGTCATAAGGCCCCGGTATCGGTAATGGCTCTGTTCAGCACACCCCAGGGATACACGATCACGGATATCTTATGTCAGGATGACGACGTGATCCTGTGCCGGGGCGTTCGAGTCGCCAGCGATCAGCCGGTTATCCTACGGGTCTCGCCGGTTGAACCCTCTTCCCCTGGCATCCTAGCAGGTCTGCGCCGCGACTTTGAGATCGCCCGTCGGCTTGACGGCGCGGTGACGCTGCCACCTCTTGACCTCGTGACAAGCGGCCCCTGTCCGGCCCTAATCCTCGAGGATTTTGGCGGAGAGCCCCTCCGCCGCCAGCTTGACCGACCGATGGCGCTGGACCTGTTCTTCCGAACGGCCGCTGCCCTGACCGCTGCGGTCTCCAACTTGCACCGACAGGACGTCATCCACGGAAATCTCACACCTCAGACGATCCTGGTCCATCCCGGAACCGGCGAGATTCGACTGATCGGCTTTGCGCTGGCCCTAGACACACCACAGACCCCACCGCCTCCTGGGCGCCCCGAGGGCGTACTGGCCTATATGGCGCCAGAGCGCACCGGACGAACCAACCGAGCCGTTGATCACCGAGCCGACCTCTACACGTTAGGCGTGATTTTCTATGAGATGCTTACGGGCATGATGCCTTTCTACGGCGCCGATGCCCTGGAGTGGGTGCATTGTCATCTGGCCCGCGTCGCGTCTCCCCCCAAAGCCATCATGCCAACAATCCCCGAGATGCTGTCCCAGCTCGTGCTGAAGCTGCTGGCCAAGCCCGTGGAAGAGCGTTACCAGAGCGGACGGGGGTTGGCGATTGATCTGGAGCGATGCCACGACCGTTGGCAGCGGGGCCGTGACGACCTGTTCGTGCTGGGTGCCCGCGATGTGTCCGAACGGTTTCAGCTCCCGCAACGGCCCTATGGCCGCGACTCTCAAATTGCCCAATTGCAAACGGCCTTTAACCGAGTTGCGGCCACCGGGCGCGCCGAGCTGATCCTCATTTCCGGCTCATCTGGAATCGGGAAATCAACTCTGGTCAATGAGTTGCGCCCCCTCATTCTGGAAGCCCACGGCCTCCTGCTGACCGGAAAATTCCAGCCACGACGACAGGCGATGTCGCCCTACGCCGTTTTAGCCCACGATTTACAGGCCTTAATCCAAGATATTTTGGGGGAAAATGAAGAGAAAATTGCCTTCTGGCGCCAAAGATTGTCGAACTCTATCGCAAATTATGGCCAATTATTAATCGATATTATTCCTCAAATTAGATATATTATTGGAGAGTCACCACAACTTCCTGAACTATCGGTCGCTGAAGCACAAAGCCGGTTGAGCATAACGTTTCGTCGTTTTATTGAAAGCTTTGCTCTCAAGAAAACCGCCCCAACCGCAGGCCGACCGGCCTATGATCCCCTGGTTCTCTTTTTTGATGATCTCCATTGGGCCGATGCCGCCAGCCTATCGCCTCTTCAAGACCTGCTGACCAGCCCAGATCCTCACCCGATCCTGTTAATTGGCGCCTACCGCGATACCGAAGTCGCCTCTGATCACCCCCTCATACCATCGAGCCTTGATGGTGACTCATCAAGGCTGCCCTCAGACGCCGGGCGGGCGCATCCGCGCCCCCCTAAAGTCACACGGGGGCTTCGCGTCCACGAGGACGCCGGGCCGCCGTCGCGACCCGATACCGGCGATGTGTCAGTGTCAGGGCTCGCCGGTATCATGGCCTTACGGACGACGGCTCAGGCTTGCCCGACGACCGTCACCGAGATTCAACTGGTCCCGCTGACCGCGTCCGATGTGACCGCATTTGTCGCCGACACCGTCCACCGCAGCCCGGAGTTCGTGGCACCGCTGGCCCGCCTGATCCGAACCAAAACCGGCGGCAACCCCTTCTTCATGGCTCAACTGTTAACCGAGTTGAACCAAAAACGCCTGATCCGGTTCAGCGGCGGCTGGAGCTGGAATCTGACCCAGATCGAAGCCGAAGGCTTGACTGCCAAGGACATCGCCGAGCTGTTGACGGCCCGGATTCGACGTCTGCCCCCAGACACGCGAACCCTCCTGATTCATGCCGCCTGCCTTGGCCACACCACCGATCTGGCCACCTTGGTCATCGTCCATGGCCGGGGGCCGGAGCAAACGGCCGTCGATCTGGCCCCTGCTGTCGATGCCGGTTTGCTCACCCACACAAACCACGAGATTCGTTTCGTTCACGACCGAGTCGATGAGGTTGCCTACGCCCAGGTTCCCGAGCCCCAGCGGGCCACCCTTCATCTGACATTGGGGCGGCGGCTTCTGGCCCACAACGCCACCGCCCCCGGAAGCCTTTCCCCCTTTGTGGTGGTCGATCAGTTCAACCGCTGTTTAGAGCAGGTCAGCGATCCTCAAGAGCGGCGCCGACTGGCCGAATTCAATCTCGAGGCCGGTCGAAAAGCGAAAAATGCTGGTGGCTACCAGGCGGCGCTTCCCTATCTGGCCGCAGGGCTTCGATTGATGACGCCAACAACCTCGACGGACCTGGATGAAGCGCCGCTCCTGGATGAGTTGACTTGGGCCCTTCACTTCGACCATGCCCAATGTGATTACTTGCGAGGCGCCCTGGAGGACGCTTCGGCCCAACTCGAGGCCCTTTTAAGTCGAACCCCTGCACCGATGGATCGGGCACGGATTCACCGAGTCCGTATCGCTCTTTTCACCACCTCCGGCGACATCCACCGGGCGATCAAAGAAGGGATTGCCAGTCTCCGGCTCTTCGGGATTCTGCTCCCGATCAACCCTAGCTCCGAACAGGTAGACCACGCCCTTTCCACCGTCTGGTGTCACCTGGGGACTCGATCCATCGAATCGCTCATCGACCTGCCGCCCATGGCTTCACCTGAGGTGCGGATGGCCATGACTCTGTTGGCCGATCTGGGCACGCCGGCCATTTTCGGCCACCGGGCCTTGCTGCGCGTGATGCTGGCTCGCATGATCGATATCACCCTTGGTCATGGGACGACCGAAGCGTCGGTCTGGGCTTACCTATGGTTCGGCGCGACTCTGGTTCAACGGGATATCGGGCGGATTCAGGAAGGATATCGGTTCGGCAAGCTGGCCTGGGATCTGACCGCCCGCAACCCTCGACACGAACTGAGGGCCAAGGTCAATCTGATCTTCGGCGATGTGATCCGAGTCTATGTCCAGCCGGTGCACACAAACCGAGATTATCTCACAATCGCATTCCAAAGTGCGATCGAAGCTGGCGACTTACCTTGGGCCTGCTATAGCCGCAATCACCTCATTACCAATATGCTGTCTTGCGGCGATCCTTTGGATCAGGTTTGGGACGAATCAGAACGCTGCTTGGACTTCGTTCGTCGGGCTGGTGATCCCAATATCATTGACATTCTTATTAGCCAACAGCAATTTATTCTTAATTTACGCGGACAAACGAAAACACCCTTCAGTTTTGATACTTCTACGTTCGATCAAGACCAATTTGAAACTAAAATCCAATCCAGCCAGATGCCATTAATGGTGTGCTGGTACTATATTCTGAAGCTTCAAGCCCGATTCATCATGGGCGACCTGGACCAAGCGGTCCAGGCTGCCGAACGGGCGGGTGCTTTGATTGATGCCAATGGCCCTGACATTCAGGGCATGGACTATGATTTTTTCGCGGCGCTGGCCAAGGCCGGTCGCCATCGTTCGGCCCTCCTTGCCCCGAATCCGGGTCTTCTCGCCGAAATCGAAGGCCACTTGGCGCTGTTGCGCGGATGGGCCGACCACTGCCCGGCCAATTTCGAAGCCCGTGTCCATTTGGTGGCAGCGGAATTGGCCCGCCTTACGGGGCAAGCCTGGAAAGCCCAGCACCTGTACGAGCAGGCAATCCGCTCGGCCCAACAGAATACCCTTATCCACTACGAAGCCCTTGCCAGCGAATTGGCTGCCCGATTCTACCAGGACCGTGGCTTTGGGCTGATCGCCGACACCTATTGGCGCCAATCCCATAACGGCTTTAGCCGTTGGGGAGCCGATGGCAAATGCCACCTGTTGGAAACCCAGTTCCCCCGACTCCGAACCCGCCCCCCACTGCTCTCGTTGACCACTCTGGCGGCTCCGACTGAGGAGCTGGACCTGGCGTCTGTGATCAAGGCATCCCAAAGCATCTCAGCGGAATTGGTGCCGGCCCGGCTCCAGGAAACCCTGCTACGAATTGCCGTAGAGCAAGCGGGCGCGCGACGGGGCGTTCTGCTGCTAACCGAAGGCGAGGAGTGGGTCATCCGCGCCATGGCTGAAACCGAATCCAACCGGATCCAGGTGACGATTCTCCACCTCCCCTTCGACCTGACCGACGCCGCCAGCCCTTCGCAGCTTCCGCTCTCGGTCCTGAACTATGTCCGACGGACCCGCGAAGCCGTGGTCTTGGCCTCTGCCGAAACCGACGGCCTGACCGCTGCCGACCCTTACGTCACCCAGCACCGGCCCCGGTCGGTGTTGTGCCTGCCGATCCTGCGCAAAAGCAAGGCGATGGGGGCGCTGTATCTTGAAAATACCCTGCTCGCCGGAGCCTTCAGTCAAAACACGTTGGCGGCCCTGGAACTGCTGGCAGCCCAGGCCGCAATCACCCTAGAAACCGCCACCGCCTACGCCGAACGCGAACGCATTGAGGCCGAACTCCGCGATCAGATGGAATTTACCCGACGGCTCCTCGAAACGATCCCCGCGCCGGTCTATTATAAAGATCGAAACGGGTTTTACGGCGGCTGTAACACCGCTTTTGAACATTATGTCGGACGGACACGCGCTCATTTGGTCGGGAAAACTGTCGAAGCCGCCTGGCCCCCGGATCTGGCCGAGATTTATCGCAATGCCGACAGCGCCCTGTTTGAATCCCCAGGAACCCAGATTTATGAAACGGCCTTTATGCATGCCGATGGTCGACGCCATGATGTGGTGCTCCACAAAGCCTCGCTGGCCCGCGCCGATGGCAGCGTCAGCGGCTTGGTGGGGGTCATCTGGGATATCACCGAGCGTACCGAAGCCGCCCGAGCCCTAGCCCAAGCCAAGGAAACCGCCGAAGCCGCCAGTGCCGCCAAGTCGCGTTTTCTGGCCGCCGTCGGTCACGATCTGCGCCAACCATTCCAAGCGATCCAGCTTTATCATCATTTGCTGATGAATCGCCTCCCCGAATCCCAGGCCCGCGACCTGTGCGCCAATTTAGGCGAGGCCATCGGAGCGGCCAGCAGTTTACTGGACACTCTGCTAGAAATTTCAACTTTCGATGGTGGAGCCATTCACCGTGAAATTTCCGATTTTCCGTTAGGCCCCCTCCTCGAACGCCTAGCCTCCACCTTCACCGCTCGGGCCGCCGCCAAAGGCTTGGCGTTCCGGCTGGTCCCAACTCGCGTCCGCGTCCGCAGCGACCCCGAATTGCTGGCCCGTGCGCTGCGGGGGTTGTTGGACAACGCGATCAGCTACACCCGCCAGGGCCGCTTGCTGCTGGGATGCCGACGGTGCGGTACGATGGTGCGAATCGAGGTGTGGGATACCGGCATCGGTATTCCCACCGAACAGCTTGACGCCGTTTTTGAGGATTTCTTCCAGCTCGACAATCCCGAGCGGCAGCGCGCCAAGGGCTTTGGCCTTGGGCTGGCCATCGTCCGCCGAACTGCGGCTTTGTTAAATCATCGCCTTTGGGTGCGATCTTGGCTGGACCGGGGTTCGATGTTTGCCATTTCGGTTCCAAATGCCGATTGATGCCGACGTTCTGGATAAAAAACCGGGGCCGTTGGCAATCGCCACCGGCCCCGGTCCATAATAACAACGTATCGGAATAAAAAGGCTAACCGATTACTTGGCTGCTGCCGGGAATTCCTTGATCGCAGCCAAAGCGGCGTCAACCTTAGTTGCCGCATCCTGATGCTCGCCATGACGAAGGGCCACCCGCGCCCCCTTCACCAGACGATTAAGGCTGGTGAGCTTGGCGCGCTCGGCCCGGGGTGCATCGCTGCGGATGCCGTTCAGGTCAACCACGGCGCCGCTGAGGACCGAACGCGCTTCCCCATATTTCTTGTCCGACAACGCGACGCGAGCATGCTCGAGCGCGGCAGCAACGCTAGCCAGGGTGGGAGAAGCCGCCTTGGCAGCAACATGGGCCGGAGCCGCTTTAACGGCAGGAGCAGCGGCAGCATGGACAACCGGAGCCGCAGCCGGAGCCGCAGCCGGATGAGCGACCGGGGCCGGAGCAATGGCAGGAGCCGGGGCAACAGCCGGGGCGTCGGCAGCGAAAGCAATCGAAGCGCCGACCAGAACGGTGGTCACGGCCAAGGCGCCAACCAGGCGAGAACGGATGGATGTGGTCATATCAGGTTTCCTCGATTTTAATGCTGAGTTCGCCGCCAACGACCGGCGGTGCGCTTGTCGTATAAGATATGAGACGCTCCATGAACAGTCTTTGGCCGGCAGATGAATTCTTGTTCATATGAGACGCAATCCGGCGTGGCTGGCGTGACTGTGGCGGAAATGAGGACTCTGATGAAACTCTTGCTCATCGAAGACAACCAACAAGTGTCGGCCTTCGTGCTCAAGGGGCTGACCGAGGCTGGGCATGTTGCCGACCACGCCGATACAGGTCGCGATGGCCTTTTCTTAGCGGTGAGCGAGCGTTACGATATCATTATCCTCGACCGACTGCTCCCCGGCGGGGTCGATGGCTTGGGAATCCTCGATGCCTTGCGTCGACAGGGCAACCAGACCCCGGTACTGATCCTCAGTGCGCTGAGTGACGTGGATGAGCGCATTCGCGGTTTAAAGGCTGGCGGTGACGATTATCTGGCCAAACCATTCGTGTTCGGTGAGTTGCTAGCCCGACTCGAAGCCCTGCTTCGGCGCGGCCACAGCCCTGCCGCCATGACCACTCTGAGCGTCGGCGACCTGACCCTGGATTTGCTCTCACGACGGGTGACACGAGGCGAACGGCGAATCGAACTGCAACCCCGCGAATTCCAGATTCTGGAGTATTTGATGCGTCACTCCGGGCAGGTGGTGACTCGAACCATGCTGCTGGAAAACGTCTGGGATTACCATTTTGATCCACAAACCAACGTGGTGGATGTTCATGTAGGCAAGCTTCGCCGCAAAATCGACGGCGATTCACCATGCCCCCTGATCAAAACCATCCGTAACGCCGGATATATGATCCATGCTGACGACTAGCTGGTGGCGGTCGACCTCGCTGCGCTTGGCCACTGGATTTGCGGTGATTTTCGCCCTGGCAGCCCTGGTACCGATCGGGGTTTTGTGGTGGGTCACCGCCGGCAATTTGGATAGCGAAATCAGCACGCAAATTCGCTCCGATGCCGATACCCTGCGGCGCTTATACCACCATGGCGGACTGGCTGAATTACGCAGCACCATCGCCAGCCGGGTCGCCACCGCCCGCCGTGACAAGGCTCTGTATCTGATAACCGATGCCCGACTGACGCCTCTGGCTGGCACCCTGCCCGCCTGGCCAACAGCGATGGGACATGCCGTCGGCTGGCACGACCTGACTCTCAACCTAGAACCGGATGCGGGCCGAACATTAGGCCGGGAAGAGACCCTAGGCCAAAACAGCCCGGTTCGTATCGACCATATCCAACTGAGCGAAAATCTTCATTTGCTGGTGGGACGCGACATCAGCGAATTGACCCGCTTGCGAACCCTGATTTTAGACGCCGTGCTATGGTCAGCCGTGGTGGCGGTGTCGTTGGCGGCAGTCTTGGGGCTACTGTTCCGCCGAGTCTTCCTGGCCAGCCTGCGTTCCGTCCGCGCCACCGCCGATGCCATCGCCCGAGGCGATATCAGCCGCCGCCTGCCCATGAGCGGCAGTGCCGATGAATTTGACCTGCTGGCAGGAACGCTGAACGACCTCTTCAGCCGAATCGAAGAGCTGGTGGCCGAGGTCCGCAATGTCTCGAACGCCATTGCCCACGACCTCCGAACGCCCCTGGCGGAACTCCGCGCCCGACTCGAAGCCCTCCAACGTCGCCACACCGCCAACAGTCCCCATGTCGCGACCGATATCACCGCCGATCTTGCCGAGGGCATCGACGCTGCCATCCTCGACGTAGACCGGCTAAACGCTATTTTCACCGCCCTGCTACGGTTGGCGGATATCGATTCGGGCATGCGCCGCTCGGCCTTCGCGCCGGTTGACCTGGGCAAGGTCGCCGCCGATGTCGGTGACCTGTACTCGGCCCTGGCCGAAGCCAAGGATATCACCTTGACCACCACGGTAACGCCCAACCTGACGGTGTGGGGCGACCGCGACCTGCTGGCCCAGGCCATCGGAAATTTGCTGGACAACGCCATCAAATTCACCCCCGCCAACGGAACCATCACGCTGTCGGCCACGCCCAGCCCCCCAACCATCGCCGGAGACACCACCGCCGGACTTCGCGTCACCGATAGCGGCCCCGGCATGTCGGATGCCGATCGGGTCAAAGCCACCCAACGCTTTTTTCGTGGTGACCGCAGCCGCCACACGCCGGGTGTCGGCCTCGGCCTAAGTCTGGTTCAAGCCGTGGCCACCCTCCATCACGCCCGCCTCACGCTCTCGAACCAACAGCCCGGCCTCTCGGTCCTTCTGGAATGGCCGAAAGAAAGCACGCTAAAGGCGCCGGACCCGTCCGACAAAAAAGCCGTCTAGTCCTCCAGCTTCGGCTAGATGGCATGGCAGCGTCCGAACCATGCCGGTGGGAGTCAGCAGCGCCTCAAGCCCGCCCACCTCGTCAGCCGTGATCGGCAACGGCTCGACTGAAGCCCCTGACGCCAACAGCGCCGCCAACCGCTCTTCGCCCTCTTCGGGCTGAAGCGAGCAGACGGTATAGACCAAAACGCCGCCCGGACGGACCAGCGTCACCGCATGGGCCAACAAACGGCTTTGAATCGCCGCCAGTCGCGCCACATCGTCCGGCCCCTTGATCACCGGAATATCGGGATGACGGCGGATCGTGCCGGTGGCACTGCACGGGGCATCCAACAGCACGGCGTCGGCGAGCCGCTCTGGAACCCAGCGCGAAGCATCGGCGGTGATGGTCTCGGCCTTCAGACCTAGGCGGGTCAGATTGGCCTCGAGCCGGGCCAAACGACCACCGGCCCGATCCACCGCGACCACCTCAGCCCCTGCCGCCGCCAACTGAGCGGTTTTACCGCCAGGAGCCGCCCCCAGATCGAAAACCAGGCGACCCGCCAACGGCCCCAAGAGCAGAGCCGGCAACGCCGCCGCTGCATCCTGAACCCACCAGGCGCCTTCCTGGAAACCCGGCAAATCGGGGATGGCGCCCCCCGCCGTTCGGCGGAGCGAGCCGGTGGGCAGGATTCGAGCCTCCAACCGCTCGGCCCACAGGCCGGCTTCGTCCGCTCGCGTGACCGAAAAGTCTAGCGGCGCCTCGCCCAAGTGAGCCTCGGCGATGGCGCGAGTCCGTTCCGGGCCATAAGCCGCCAACCAGGACTGCCACAGCCAATCGGGCGTGTTCAGACGAGCGGCATCCTGCCCAGCCAGCAGCGCCGGCCCTTCCCGGCTGATTCGTCGCAGCACCGCATTGATCAGCGCCTTGTAGGGCATCGTGACCGGCGAGGATGCGGCCAGAGTAACCGTGGTATCCACCGCCGCGTGGCTGGGCGTTCCCAGGATCAGCAGTTGAGCGGCCCCCAGCCGCAGCAAGTCCTGAACTTCAGGCCGAAGCGAGCCGGGCCGGTCAAGCATCGCAACGACCACGGCATCAAGCTGACCCAGTCGACGCAGCACTGTTGCCACCAGCAACCGGACAAAGCCGCGATCGCGGCTATCAAGCCCCGACTGGCCAAGCTCCGCTTCCAACACATCATCAAACGATCGCCGCTGGCGCAACACGCTTCCCAGCAACGCCAATGCCAACGCCCGTGGCCGGGCTTCTAAAGTCATCGTGATACCGACGAGCCATGACAATGACAAAAAGCTTCAACCACGCCCGCGCTGACCACGAAGACATCGTCCCGAACTCGGTCGTCCTGACGACTCCCGGCCTTGCTCTCTTTATTCATAACCCTCAACCGGCATCGTTGATGCGCTGTACCACATTGGCCAAAATCGCCTCGGCCTGATCATTAGCAACCTGACACGTCCCCGCCGCATGATGGCCACCGCCGGCATATTCCAGCATGATCGAGCCAATGTTGGCCTTAGACGCCCGATTGACGATGGATTTACCCACCGCCAATACCGTATTTTGGCCTCTCAGGCCGTTCAGGACGTGAATGGAAACTGTGGCGGTCGGATAAAGCGCGTAAATCATGAACCGATTGCCGGCGTAGATCGGATCCTGATCGCGCAGATCAAGAACCACCACATTGCCCTCGAGCCGGGACCGCTGTTCCAACTGCTCGATGAAGGCATGCTGATGGCTCCAGTAAAGGTGAACCCGTTCGCGCACGTCGGGCAGCGCCAGGATTTCCTCGATGCTGTGGCTGCGACAATAGTCAATCAGCTCCATCATCAGAGCATAATTGGAAATGCGGAAGGTCCGAAACCGTCCCAGCCCGGTTCGAGCATCCATAATGAAATTGAGCAGAGACCAGCGTTCCGGAGCCAAAATATCGGCCCGTTGATATTGCGCGGAATCAGCCTGATCGACCGCAACCATCATTTCGTCGGAAATACTCGTAAACCGCTCTTTACCGCCGAAGTGACGATAGACCACGCGCGCCGCTGAAGGTGCCGTCGCATCGATCACATGGTTTGTCCGACTGCCCACCCGCTCGACTTCGCTAGCGTGGTGGTCGAACACCAGATGGGCGCCTTCAACATAGGGTAAATTGGTCGTAATATCTTTATCTGTAATCGTAATTTTGCCGTCCTGCATATCTTTCGGATGGACGAACAGGATATCGCCGATCAACTCCAGTTCGCGCAGCAGCACGGCGCATACCAACCCGTCAAAATCGGAACGGGTCACCAGCCGAAATTTAGTCTCAGTCATTCAAGGGCTCCTGGGTCGCGCCGGGAAAGAGGATGCCGCGAGTGTAACGGATTCCCAGCCGCAGCCCAAGAGGGGTCCGCTACGATCGGCAGCGCCAAAATCTGGATCAAATATCCTGGCTCCGGCCCCACGAAAAAACCGGAGGGCGTCGCCGCCCTCCGGTTTCTTTCCGTCGATACTGCGGGTTCTATTCTTCCCGAGCATCTTCCAGGGTGTGCAGCCCCGGACGCTTGGCGCTGATCAGCACCGCCATGTTGCCGGGCTTATGCTGGTTCTTCCACATTTTGGTATGAGCGCGCGGAATGTCGGCCCATGAGAACACTTCGCTCATGCAGGGATCGATCCGGCGCTCAATCATCAACTCGTTCGCCTGGCTGGCCTGGAGCAGATTGGCAAAGTGGCTGCCCTGAATGCGCTTTTGACGCATCCACACGAACCGCGCGTCGAAAGTCAGGTTGTAGCCGGTGGTACCAGCGCAGAACACCACCATACCACCGCGTTTGACCACGAAGCACGACACCGGGAAGGTCTGCTCGCCCGGATGTTCGAACACGAAGTCGACGTCGTTGCCCTTGCCGGTGATGTCCCAGATCGCCTTGCCGAACGCCCGCACCTTCTTCAGGTAAGCGTTGTAGGCGGCGGAGTCGTCCACGTCGGGCAGTTGGCCCCAGCAATCGAAATCATTGCGGTTGATGACGCCCTTGGCGCCCAACTGCATCACGAAATCGCGCTTGGATTCGTCCGAGATGATGCCGATCGGGTTGGCGCCGGCAGTGGCGATCAACTGAATGGCCATCGAGCCAAGACCACCCGAAGCGCCCCACACCAGCACGTTATGGCCGGGCCGCAGAATATGCGGGCGATGACCGAACAGCATGCGATAGGCGGTGGCGAGGGTCAGCGTGTAGCACGCGCTGGCTTCCCAGCTCAGATGGCGGGGGCGGTGCATCACTTGGCGCGACTGAACCCGCGTAAACTGAGCAAACGAACCGTCCGCAGTTTCGTAACCCCAAATGCGCTGGGACGGAGAGTTCATCGGGTCGCCGCCGTTACACTCCTCATCGTCACCATCGTCTTGGTTGCAGTGAACCACAACCTCGTCGCCGACCTTAAACCGCTTAACCTTGCTACCAACCGCCCACACCACGCCAGCGGCGTCCGAGCCCGCGATATGATAAGGGGCCTTATGATAATCAAAGGTCGAGATTGGCTTGCCGAGGGCCGCCCACACGCCGTTATAGTTGACGCCGGCCGCCATCACGAGGATCAGAACCTCGTCGGGGCCGATGGTCGGCGTATCGACGACTTCGATCTGCATGGCCTTTTCCGGCTCACCGTGACGCTCGCGGCGAATCACCCAACCGTACATTTGCTTCGGCACATGCCCGAGCGGGGGGATCTCGCCGACCTCGTACAGGTCCTTCAAGGGGGCCGATGAGGCGGAGGCAGAGGGGGCGGACTGATTCATGCCTTACTGTTCCTTAAGGTTTGGCCCAGGGGCGATCACGGGCCCCTGGTGTGCTTCGGGGGTTCGATCCCCCGCCATAATGGTTGTTGTCCGTCGAAATCCCTATGGACCGCCGGCAGGCCGGAGTTTAAACAAATTACGCGCCGCTTTGCAATGCGGCAATGATCTGTCTAATCCGAGGGGTTCCATGAGCGTCCGTGAAAAGCCCTGGCTGTTCCGTACCTATTCCGGTCACTCGACGGCCGCTGCCTCCAACCAGCTGTACCGGACCAATCTGGCCCGAGGCCAGACCGGTTTGTCGGTGGCTTTCGATCTGCCGACTCAGACCGGCTACGATTCTGATCACCCGTTAGCGCGGGGTGAGGTCGGCAAAGTGGGCGTTCCGGTGTGTCATCTGGGCGACATGGAGACCCTGTTCGAGGGAATCCCGCTGGCCGAGATGAACACCTCGATGACCATCAACGCGCCGGCGGCGTGGCTGCTGTCGCTGTACATCGCAACCGCCGAGCGCCAGGGCGCGCCGCGTGCCAAGCTCAACGGCACCACTCAGAACGATATCATCAAAGAGTATCTCAGCCGGGGCACCCACATTTTTCCGCCCGGCCCGTCGCTGCGCCTGACCAGTGACGTGATCGCGTTCACAGTGCGCGAGGTTCCGAAATGGAACCCAACCAATGTGTGCTCCTATCACCTCCAAGAGGCAGGAGCGACGCCGGTTCAGGAATTGGCCTATGCCCTAGCCACTGCGGTGGCAGTGCTGGACGTGGTCAAGGCATCGGGGCAGCTTTCCGAGGCGGAATTCCCCGAAGTGGTTGGGCGGATCAGCTTCTTCGTCAATGCCGGCATCCGTTTCGTCACAGAGCTGTGCAAAATGCGGGCGTTTGGCCAGCTTTGGGATGAAATCGCCCGCGATCGGTATGGCGTCGCCGACGAAAAGCTGCGTCGCTTCCGCTATGGCGTCCAGGTCAATTCGTTGGGGCTGACCGAGCCGCAGCCCGAAAACAACGTCTACCGCATTTTATTGGAAATGCTGGCGGTGGTGCTATCCAAGGATGCGCGGGCGCGGGCCGTGCAGTTGCCGGCCTGGAACGAAGCCCTCGGATTGCCGCGCCCCTGGGATCAGCAATGGAGCCTCCGGCTTCAGCAGATCATGGCGTTCGAAACCGACCTCCTGGAGTTCGACGACCTGTTCAACGGCAGTGCCGTGATCGAGGCTAAGGTGGCCGAACTGGTGGCCGAGGCTCGAGCCGAGCTGGCCCGAATCGACGCATTGGGCGGCGCGATAGCGGCGGTCGAGTCTTCCTATCTGAAACAGCGGCTGGTGGAGTCCAACAGCCGCCGTCTGGCGGCTATCGAGTCCGGCGAGATCACCGTGGTTGGCGTCAACCGCTTTACCGAGTCGGCCCCGTCGCCCTTGACCGCTGGAGAGGATGGCGGATTCCTGGCGGTAGACCCGGAGGCCGAAGCCAACCAGTTGGCCCGGCTCCGGGCTTGGCGGGCGGCACGGGATGGCCAGGCGGTGACAACGGCGCTGGCAGACCTAGCCGAGGCGGCTCGCGAGGGCCGCAATGTCATGCCGGCTTCCATCGCCTGCGCCCATGCTGGCGTCACCACCGGAGAATGGACCGCAACGCTTCGGGAGATTTTCGGCGAGTTCCGGGCCCCGACCGGTGTTGCCAAAGCGGCCGTGGCGGCCGGTGGCGGCCAAGAGCTGATCAAAGTCCGAGGGCGAGTCGATGAGATTTCGACTCGCTTAGGCCGCCGGATCAAGATGCTGGTGGGCAAGCCCGGTTTGGACGGTCATTCCAACGGTGCAGAACAAATCGCGGTTCGGGCGCGGGATGCCGGCCTGGAAGTGGTCTACGAAGGCATCCGCCTGACCCCGGCCCAAATCGTCAACGCCGCCGTGGAAGAAGGCGTTCATGTGGTTGGCCTCTCGATCCTGTCAGGCTCCCACTTGGCGCTGGTGACCGAAGTTCTGGAGCGCATGAAAACCATCGGCATCGGTCAAATCCCGGTGGTGGTGGGCGGCATTATTCCTCCTGAAGACGCCGAAACCTTGAAGGCCGCCGGCGTCGCCCGAGTCTACACGCCCAAGGATTACGACCTGACGACAATCATGGCCGATATCGTGGAGCTGGTCGGCGAACGGGGAGAGTAAGGCTGTCCCATTGTGGCTGTCGGTTTCGCAGGGCTCCACCCTGCACCCGCAAAGAGGCGCAGCTTCTTTGACCTCAAGACGTTAGGGAAAAAACGTCACGGGTTCAAAGGGCCAACCGGCTCTTTGCGGGTGTGGGCGGAGTCCATGAAAACACCCGGTCCCAGAGTTCGGAGCGCGCGGGGCCACCGTCGCGGCCCGAGGACCGGCGATGTGTCAGTATCAGGGCTCGCCGGTATCAATCATAACTATTATCCACACTGGGCAAGCTCGCGCCGCTCAGGTTGGCGTCAGTGAAGATGGCGCCGCGAATGTTGGCGTCACTGAGGATAGCGCCGGACAGATTGGCCCCGGACAGATCGGAACCGGACAGATTGACGCCGCGCAGATTGGTTCGGACCATCGAAGCGTTAACCAAACGGCAACTCGCCAGACTGGCTGGCCACAGCCGGCCCGTGGGGCGGCCATCCAAGCCCTTGACGTCGACCCAAGCCAGCCCGGCCCCATCAAAACGGGCTCCCTCGCCGTCGGATCCACGCAAATTACTGCCATCCAGGACGGCGTTGGTAAAATCGGCGTCGCGCAGAGTGGCGTTGGAGACGTCGCACATGATCATCAGAACGTCACGCAATCGCGCGCCGGTCAGATTGGCCGCTTTTAGATTGGCGCCGCTCAGATTGACCCCGGACAGGTCAATATGGCTGAGGTCGGCCCCGCCCAAGTCGGCCCGCGAGCCAACGGTGCCGTTGGTGTGAATCCACTCAAAATGCCGGCTGAGTTGGTCCTGAATATGGGGCGGAAAATTCTTGGCGGCTCGGACCATGTTGGCGCCTGTGGTGTCGGCCCCGCCCATATCGGTATTTTCAGTGTTGGCGCCGTGCAAGTCGGCGTTACGCAGAACGGTCCCCGACAACACCGCGCCGGTCAGATTAGCGCCCCGCAGAGACGCCCCCGATAGATTGGCGCCGCTGAAATTGGTGCCGCGCAAGTCGGCGTTGCTCAGATTAACATTTTTCATCATCGCCCGCGCCAGACTGGCGCCGGCCAACAAGGCGCCCCGGCAATCGGCCCCCGCCATCGAGCAATCCGTTAAATCAGCCCCGGTCAGATTGGCGTCGGTCATAAAGGCGTCGTCCAGATCACTGCCGGACAAATCCGAACGCACGAAACTAACGCCGCCCCGCGCCCCCGACAGCAGGGCCCCTCCCCGGAAATCGCTTTCCCGCATGATCGCACCCTTGAGCTTCGCACCGCGTAAATGAGCGCCGCGCAAATCGGCCCGATAGAGATTGGCCCCGCTTAAATCCGCCTTGGTTAGAAAGGCTGCGAACAAATCGGCATGACTAAGGTTCGCTCCTGAAAGGTCCGCCATGCGTAAATTGGTCCCAGAGAGCTTGGCTGATTCCAAGTTGACCTTGGCCAGGCTGGCCCCTTCCAGATTGATCATGGTTAGAACAGCACGAGCACCATTCATCTTTTTTTTCACCCAGCGATCGTGCTTGTCAAGAATTGCGACCAATTCGTGCGGCGTCATGCCTCTCTCCCGCCCTCTATCCGCGCATTATTTCCCAAAGAGATCCAAAAAAGAGGAGGCGCCACCCCCTTGACGCCACCGCCTTTCAGGACATCCGGTCGCCTTCAATTCGTGACGAATTGTAACGCTTTTCTTGCCAGTGGACAAATTGTATCGGTCAAGGAGCTGTCTCTCCCAATCGCCGCAAAGCAGCCCGAGCCAGCGCATTGCCCTGGGCCGCTGCCAGTCGGTAAAGCTGCCGGGCCTGGGCATCGTTCTGAGGCACCCCCCGGCCATGCTCGACCATCACCGCCAGATAGGCTTGCCCCAAGGGATTGCCCTGATCGGCAGCCAAACGATACAGACGAGCGGCCTCCCCCTCATCCTTAGCAATGCCGCGACCGGCCTCTAGCAGCAATCCCAACGTGATTTGGGCATCGGCATGTCCCTGGTCGGCGGCCAAACGATAGAACCGCGCCGCTTCGGCCAAATCCCGCCCGACCCCACGGCCATTTTCCAAGGCCACCCCCAGGTTATACTGAGCCACCGCCCATCCCTGCTCGGCGGCCAAACGGTACCAGTGGGTGGCGTCGGTCTCGTTTTTTGCGACACCCCGCCCCTCCTCCAGCATCGCGCCCAACCCGTTCTGGGCCTCGGCACTGCCCTGGCCGGCGGCCAGACGATAAAACCGAACCGCCTCCGCCTCGTCCCGATCCAAGCCACGCCCACTTTCCAACATCCGAGCCAACGCCGTCTGAGCCTCAACCTGCCCCTGATCGGCGGCCAGACGATACCAGCGAGCCGCTTCGGCCTCGTTGCGAGCAACGCCGCGCCCCTCTTCCAGCAGCGTCCCCAACAACGCTCGTCCTCCGGCATCGCCCTGATCGGCTGCCAATCGGGCATAACGAGCCGCCTCAGCTTCGTTCAGCGGAACGCCCCGCCCGGTGGCCAACAGCGCCGCAAGAACGGCTTGGCCGTGGGCGTCTCCCCGGTCAGCCGCCAAGCGACTGACCCGAGCTGTCTCGGCATCCCCACGCGCCGGGGTCGAAGAGGGAGGCAAGGCCGAAGCCGGGGATGGGACTGGAGGCGGGGTTGGATTGGGAGCCGAAGCCGGGGGTGGCGAGGAAGACAAGGACGGCGCGATCATCCGACCGCTGGACGCCACCGCATCATCAGGGGCCGGCGGTGCAGAGGGAGAGCGCGCCCGGACCTTGGCCAAGGCGGCGAATCGGCCATGAGGATACGTGTCCAGATAGGCCTGATAATCGGCGGGGCTGGCGCTGGTCTTAATCGCATCCCAAAATGCCAACTCGGTGGCATCGGCCACTTTAGCGGCGCTGTCGGTCGTCGTCGATGCCGCCTGGGCCAGATAAATCGGATCCCCGCCCAACGATCCATAGACGAAGGGTTGCTGACGTCCGCCGGTGGCCTCAACCACACTGTCACGGACCTTGCCAAAGACCCGTTCCAGCGACAAGCCCGGCGTCGCCAGGTACCGCAGCAGCGCCGTGGTATAGGGGCTGTGGTCGCCATTGCCGTCTTCGGCGATGGCGTCGGCTTTTGTGGCAAAGGCGATCAGGGTATCGGCTTCAACATCGTCGATTCGGGCAAAACCACGCCCAACCGAGACCGAACGACCAGCAATGGCCCGCGCCATCTGCGCTTGAAATGGATTATCGCGGCAGGCGTCGAGAATGACCAGCCGAAGCCGCCGGGCCGGACGCACCTCCCCAAGAATCTCATCGACCTCCACCGCTTCCCGACGCAGATCGGTTTCGCGGAGCAAACGGGCACTGATCGGCAGTAAATAATTATGGCCATCCAGTTGCAACCCATGGCCAGCGTAGAATACTAACGCCACATCAGCCCCGTTTGCCAACTGACCAAAATCATGGATTCTGTCAAGCATGGTTTCAATGGTCAAATCATAGCCTTCAACCACCGTAAAACCGATCCCTTTGAGCATTCCAGCCATGGCCCGAGCATCATTCACCGGATTGGGAAGCTTCGGGGCCTGCTGGTAGGCACCATTTCCGATGACCAACGCGATTCGGTTGGCTGGAGCCGCAGCCTGTGCCGTCGTCATCGAGACCGCCAGCCACACCGCCCCGGCCATCATCCCCCTTATGATCCGCCAACCGCTCATCACCGCCTCACTCTCTTGCTCTCTTGGTCTTTTGCGCTCTCGAACGCCGGCCCTGAATATGCGACCGAAGGAGTCTTGGTTGAAGGGGGCGATGGCGCGCATCGTTCCAGTCGCGTCTTACCGGAAACATTGACGGGCAAAACTCTCGTCCCCCTAAGAAGAACACTTGCATCGCGGCATCGGCCCTGCCAGTAAGGCTCTCAGTGTGGAATCCGGCGCGATTACGGAGTGATTTACCATGAACCAAGCCGATCTCATCGATGCTGTCACCAGTGCCAGCGGCCTAACCAAAGGTGACGCTACCCGGGTGGTGCATGAACTGTTCCAAAAGATCACGACCGCGTTGAGCCAGGGTGAAGAGGTTCGGATCGTCGGTTTCGGCAGCTTCGCCGTCACTGAACGGGCCGCCCGCGAGGGTCGCAATCCACGAACAGGCGAAGTCGTGCAAATCCCCGCCAGCAAGGCCGCCAAGTTCAAGCCCGCCAAGCCGTTGCGCGACGCCCTTAACCCCGCTGGCGGCGGTTCCGAAGAGGGCTGAGAAAACCGGGGGGCGACCCTCAAGGAGCGAGTCTGGGCTTGCTCCCCTGGTTTTCGCTGGGAACAACGTTAAGGGTTCAAGGGGCCGGCTGTCCTTTGCGCGCCTTTGGCGGCAGCCTCGTCCCGCAGCCGAATCGGTTGAGCCCGGTTGCCCCAACAACCGGGAGACTCGGTGAACACGCCGGGAATGCTGGTGCCACAGGCCCGGCAACGCCCTTCTGGGGTTAATGCCCAGCGCGTGAGTGTGTAGCCACGCCGACCCATCACCCGTTCACCGCAACACGGGCAATAGGTGGCTCCGCGTCCGGCATCTTCAACATTGCCGACATAAACATAACGCAGGCCGTTGGCTTGGGCGATTTCCCGAGCACGAGCCAAGCTTTGGTGAGAGGTTGGCGGTTTATCCCGCAGTTTGTGGTCGGGATGGAAGGCCGTGAAATGAAGCGGCACATCGGGGCCGAGTGTCTCTGCAATCCAACGGCTTTCGGCCTCGATCTCGCGAGGGCTGTCATTCTCGCCGGGAATCAAAAGCGTCGTGATTTCCAACCAAATCGGGGTCTCGTGCTTCAGATAAGCCAAGGTTTCGAGGACCGCTCCCAGCCGCGCCGTGGTCAAAGTTCGGTAAAATCGCTCGCTGAACCCCTTGAGATCGACATTGGCCGCGTCCATGTGGCGATAGAAGGCCGCGCGGGGCTCTGGGCACATGTAGCCGGCGGTCACCGCCACCGCCTTGATCCCCAAGGCGTGACAGGCGTCGGCAACGTCCATGGCGTACTCCATGAAGACCACCGGGTCATTGTAGGTAAAGGCAACGCTGCGGCACCCCCACTCGGCGGCGGCAGCCGCGATCCGCTCGGGCGAGGCGCGGTCGGCCAAAGTCTCGATATCTCGGGATTTGCTGATGGTCCAGTTTTGGCAGAATTTGCACGTCAGATTACAGCCTGCGGTGCCGAAAGAGAGGACCGGCGTTCCCGGCAAAAAATGGTTGAGCGGTTTCTTTTCAATAGGGTCGATGCAAAAACCACTGGAACGATCATAAGTGGTGAGCACGATACCGTTATTGATGCGGGCGCGAACAAAACATAAGCCCCGCTGGCCTTCGGCCAACCGGCAAAAACGGGGACACACGTCGCACTGGACACGGCCATCGTCCAGGGCATGCCAATAGAGGGTTTGCACGGTATCGATCATGGCTCGCCGTCCTATTCTGAGTGTGAGAAACAATCGAAGGAGAGAGGCCATGGGTACTAGGATAAGACTATTTCGCGGGTTCCACCCATAGAATCCTTTGATCCCCGCAGATCCGAAGACCGACAATCACGAGGACGATCGAGCCATGAACACCATATGCGCCCCTGCGGTTGCAGGGCTGTTCTATCCAGGCGATGCCGGGAGCCTTGAGAAAACCGTGGCGACTCTGGTTGGAGCGGCGGCGGGCGAGCCGATGCCGTTCAAAGCGATTGTCGCCCCCCACGCCGGCTACCTCTATTCCGGGCCGGTTGCTGGCACGGCCTATGCCGCCGTCCGTCACCTGGCTGGCCAGATTCGGCGGGTGGTGCTGTTGGGTCCGGCACACCGGGCCGGCTTTCGCGGAATGGCCGTTCCCAGTGCCGACGCGCTGGCCACACCCCTGGGTGAAGTTCCGATCGATCGCGCGGCTCTCACGGCAGGCCTCGAGGTACCGGGCGTTCACAGCTTTGACCCGGCCTTTGCAGGCGAGCATGCCCTAGAAGTCCACCTGCCCTTCCTCCAGCATCTTTTTACGGATTTTCAGGTGGTCCCGTTGCTGGTCGGCGATACCCGACCGGAACAGGTGGATCGGGTGTTGGAACGGCTTTGGGGCGGTCCAGAAACCCTGATCGTGGTCAGTTCCGACCTAAGTCACTATCAGGATTATGAAACCGCTCGCCGTCTTGACCTTGCCACCTCTCAAGCCATCGAGGCGCTCCGAGCCAACCGGCTGAGTGGCCACTTCGCCTGTGGCTTTCTGCCCCTAGGTGGACTGTTGCGCCGAGCCATGGCCTTGGATTTGCGCGCCACCACCCTAGACCTCCGGACGTCGGGCGATACCGCCGGAGGACGAGATCAGGTGGTGGGCTATGGCGCCTATGGCTTTGAATATGCTGCCAGCGCCCGACTTTCGGAGTCCCACCGTCATCACCTGCTGGAAACCGCCCGGCGAGCATTACAGACCGCCGCCGAGACCGGAAAAGAGATGGCGATCGACCCGACGGCCTATCCTCTGGCCATGCGCGCCATGCGCCGCAGTTTTGTGACACTGACACGGGATGGTCATCTGCGCGGATGTATTGGCTCCCTGACCGCCGACCTGCCTTTGGTGGCCGATGTGGTCAGAAATAGCTTCGGGGCTGGCCTGCAAGACTCTCGCTTCGGGCCGGTCACCCCTGAAGAGGTGGCGAAGATTGACATCTCGATCTCGGTCCTCAGTCATCCCAGACCCATCGCCTTTACCGACGAAGCCCATTTGCTGGACCTGTTGCGCCCCGATGTTGATGGCGTGATTCTGCGCGACGGCGACCGGCGGGCTCTTTTTCTACCCAAAGTCTGGCATGACCTCCCTCTGCCCCGGCAGTTTCTGCGCCAACTCAAGCTGAAGGCCGGGCTTTCCCCCGATGTGTCGTCGCCCACCCTTCAGGCGTTCCGTTTCACCGCCGAGACCTTTCCCGTTGAGTCTGAGGCCAATGCACCAAAAACAGGAATCGCATAAGATATCTTGCCGTTCTTCCAGACTTGCTCAAACCTACGCATAGGTAGGTTTGACGCTGGATTTCTGCTTCACTGAGGCTGGTTTCGTGGCCGGCTTGCGCCGACCGCCAGAGCCTTCCTCTCCACAGGCTGACACCGTGGAACTCACG
>CAIXKV010000176.1 GCA_903920145.1 uncultured Rhodospirillales bacterium | reverse complement strand
CGTGAGTTCCACGGTGTCAGCCTGTGGAGAGGAAGGCTCTGGCGGTCGGCGCAAGCCGGCCACGAAACCAGCCTCAGTGAAGCAGAAATCCAGCGTCAAACCTACCTATGCGTAGGTTTGAGCAAGTCTGGAAGAACGGTGACGCGTTTGTGACCGGGAAGGCTGGCTTTGGGGCGCGCCTCACCTCCCTTGCCGTTGTTGCTGGAAACCGTCACGCCGTTGAGCGATAATCGCCCCACGGTATGGTTCCGGTCGCCGCCGTGGCAAGAATTCCCGGCGGAATCGGGGGCTGTGGCAGCGTCCATCCGGGATGCGGTCTGCTCGCACACCAAGCCAAGGGAGCCTGTTCGGAGGCGGTAGAATGAAAGTCTTCGTCAAGGGCCTGAATACCTGCCCACAACGTAATCAAAAGCTGCAACAGTATCTAGCCTTTTTGCGGGAGAATGGGCACCAAATTCTCGAGACGCCTGAAGGCTGCGATCGTCTGCTGGTGTGGACATGCGGCTTTCGGGCCGATGTTCGGGACAATACGTTGCGCCAAGTGGCGGCTTATGGGGAAAACCACCCTGGTCGGGTGATGGCCACCGGCTGCTTGCCTCGGATTGCGCCTCAGGCTTTGGCGGCCTCCTGTGACGGCGAGATTTTCGCCTGGACCGACGAGACAGAGGTGCTGGAGACGCAGTTCCGCACCAATGGCCCGTCTTTGGCCGAGACCGAGCGGATTTATACCAAACCCGCCCTTTGCGCCGATGCCAGCCAATTCCGTCGCGATCACCCGGACAGCGACGTCATTTTTCATGACCAGTTTCTTCAGGTGATGGTCGCCGAGGGCTGCCCCTTCCGCTGCACCTATTGTTCCGAGCGCCTGGCTTTCCCGGAGTTTCGGAGCTTTCCCGAGACGGATCTGGTCGCTGCGGTCACCGCCCGAATGCGTGAAACCGGCCAGAAGGATGTGATCCTGATTGCCGATTGCCTGGGAGAATATGGCCGCGATAACGGTTCCAGTTTGGTGGCGCTGGTCCGTCGCCTAGCCGCCGCCGTACCGGAGATCCGGGTCAGTTTCAGCAATTTCCATCCCCGGCATTTCATCGAGGCGTTGGAGGATTACACCGCTCTGATTCAAGAAGAGCGCATTCGTCATTTGAACCTGCCGATTCAATCGGCTTCTGATCGGATTTTACATCTGATGGCGCGATCTTACACGCGGGCCGAATTGACATCGGCCTTTGATCGTTTGAACCAATTGGGCTTTACCGGGTTTGACACCCATGTCATCGTCGGATTTCCCAGCGAAACCGATGCTGAATTTGAGGAAACCGTGGCGTTTTTACTCCATCATCGGCCTCGGCATGTTTTGCTCAGTTGGTTCATGGGCTGTGAGGACGCCCCTGCGGCGCGCTTGCCGGACCCGATCCCGCCCGATGTCATGGCCCGGCGCTGCGAAGAGGCCGAAGCCCGCCTTCTCGCCGCCGGGATTCTCTGCAACAAAGAGGGCGGAGACATGATTCAAGAGCGATTGCGACGGCTGAACCGGGTCGGTGGTCCATGAGTTTCAACGCCCAACTCCCATCCATCAGCCCGGCCAAGGCGGCGCCCGATGTGGCGGCGCTTCGGCTCGCCGCCCGGCGGGTTCGGGCAACCTGTATCCAGATGGCCCACGACGCCAAACATGGTCATCTCAAGTCGGCCCTCAGTTGCATCGATATCCTGGTGGCGCTGTACGGCGGCTTTCTTTCTGTAACCCCGGACCATCCACGGGATCCCGGACGGGATCGGCTGTTGTTCAGCAAAGGTCACGCTGTCACCGCTCTGTACGCCGTTCAAGCCCTGTATGGCTACATCCCGCCGGCGGAATTGGATGATTACTGCCGAACGGGTCACCGCTTGCCTGACCATCCCTGTCGCCACGCGCTGCCATTGTTGGAAATGTCCTCGGGCAGCTTGGGCTATGGGTTGGGGATCGGAACGGGAATGATGCACGCCATGATGCTGGACGGCAAGCCGGGCCGGGTGGTGGCTGTCTTGAGCGATGGCGAATGCAACGAGGGCAGTGTGTGGGAAGCGGCGATGTTCGCCGCCGCCCACAGCCAAAACCGCCTGCTGGCGATTATTGACTATAACGGCCTTCAGGCGGTTGGACGCAGCGCCGAGTTGATGGCTCCTACTGAAATTGCCGAGAAATTCCAGGGCTTTGGCTGGGAAGCCCGGACCATTGACGGCAATGATCTTGAGCATGTGACGGCGACGTTGGCGGACGTCCCCTTTTCTTCGGATCGTCCGTCGGCTTTGATTGCCCGAACCCGCAGTGGAGCCGGGGTTAGCTTTATGGAAAACGATCTGGCCTGGCACTATCGCGCACCGTCCGCCGAGGATTTGGCCAACGCCCTGGCGGAACTGGGAGTGGCGCCGCTGCATCGGGAGCGACGGCCATGAGGCGGGCTTTTTCCGAAACGCTGATCCGGCTTGGCCATGACGATCCGAAAGTCATTTTCCTAACCGGCGACCTCGGCTATCAAGTTTTTGACGGGTTCCGCGAAGCCTTCCCCAACCGCTATTTGAATGTCGGCGTCGCCGAGGCGCAGTTGGTCAATTGTGCCGCCGGGCTGGCGCTGGAAGGCTGGCGACCGCTGATTTACTCTATCGCCTCCTTTCTCACCGGGCGGGCCTTTGAGCAAATCCGTTTGGCCTTGGGATATCACCGGCTGCCGGTGGTGGTGGTGGGCGCAGGAGGCGGATATTCCTACGCCCAAAGCGGCGTCACCCATCATGCTCAAGAAGATTTGGCCTTGATGGGCCTGATTCCCGGCTTGACCGTCACCTGTCCCGGCGGTCCCGACGAGATCAGCGCCCTGTTGCCTCAATTGACCCGGCTGGATGGCCCCAGCTATCTGCGGGTTGGGCGTTTTGGCGAGCCGGCGGTACCGGGGTCCGCCCCGATCCTCGTCGGCCAAGGCCGGCTGGTCTGTCCGGGAGACCGGGTGGCCTTCCTGACCACCGGCGCCGCTGTCATCCCGGCGACACAGGCCGCCGAGCGTTTGGCTGCCGATGGGCGCGCCACAGCGGTTTGCCACTTTCACACTCTGCGCCCGTTTGACGAGCGCCTGCTAGCCGAGGTGGCGGGCCGGGCCGACATTCTGATTGTGGCCGAAGACCATGGTCTTCGGGGGGGCTTGCGGGATGTGGTGAGCCGATGGCTGGTCACGGCGGCCCATCACGCCGTCCGCAGCCGGTTACGTCTGATCGGGGTGGGGCCGGGCGAAACCCTGATCCTTGGCAATCCATCCCTTGACGAGGTGATGCGCCGATGCGGCTTGACCCCCGAGGCGCTTACCGAAACGGGCCGCGAGGCCTGGAGCACTCTGCCCAACCGTTAAGACCGGGCGCTCTCCAAGCCCCCACGATAAAAGGCCCGCCCGATGCCCCCTTTGCCTTCCTCGATCCTAACCTTTGGCCCGGCAGGAGAAACCGACCGACGGCAGCAGTTTATTGATCTGATGCGGGCCTGCCCGATTCCAGATCGCGAATTGCCGCTGAATATGGGCCTGTTTCTGACACCGCAAACGCTCTCTCGGATCTTGTTCATGGATTTTCTCTACCAGAAGATATTGGAGGTCCAAGGTGTGGTGATGGAATTTGGCTGTCGCTGGGGACAAAATGTTTCACTGTTGACCGCCCTACGTGGCATTTACGAGCCCTTTAACCGGCTGCGGACCGTGGTCGCCTTCGATAGCTTCGAAGGCTTTCCTTCGGTGGATGTGCGGGACGGCGAGAAGCTGAACCAAGGCGGTTATGCCACCACTGCTGGCTACGAACATTATCTTGATCAAATTCTCAAACACCAGGAACAAGAAGCTCCGCTGGACCATCTTCGCAAGTATCAGATTGTTAAAGGCGATATCTGCCAAACATTGCCGGCCTATCTTGAAGCTCATCCCGAGACCATGATTGCCTTGGCTTATTTCGATCTTGACCTCTACGCGCCAACCCGCGACAGCCTGCGAGCCATTCGTGACCGTATCACACGCGGCACGGTGCTGGGATTCGATGAACTGAATGACCCGGTGACGCCTGGCGAAACTTTGGCCTTGAAAGAAGTCTTGGGTTTGGATCGCTATGCCGTTCGGCGCTATCGCTATAGCGCCCGCACGTCTTATTTGATCGTGGAGTAGAAAGATATTCCGGGCTAGGTCGACGCGCTATGGGTTTTTAGCAGGATTGACCCGTCCCCCCCCAAGGGCTTTGCCCTTGACCCACCAAAGGCCAGCGGCCTTTGGAAACCGGAACGTCATGGAATCCTGGGCCGCCTCGGCCCTGGTGGGGGCAATCAAAGCCCCTGATTGGCGATTTTGGTTGGCATGACGGCCTATTCGGCCAATATCGCTGATATCTTACCTAGCCGGGACGCCCATCGATGCCTTCTTCTGCGCTGACCATCGGCCTGGTTCAGATTAACAACAGCTTTTCGGGGCAAAGCTATTTGCCTTATGCTGTGGCGTGTCTTGAGGGTTATGTTCGCCATCATAGCCTGAATCCCGATCGCTATCGATTTCTATTACCCATTTATCGGCGTCTTCCTTGTCGGGATGCGGTAGCGCATTTGCTGGATGCCGACGTCGTGGGGTTTAGTGCTTATGTTTGGAACGCTCGCCTCTCCCTAGAGATCGCTCGTCGATTGAAAGAAATTAAACCAGAGATTTTGATTCTGTTCGGCGGCCCTCATGTTCCCGACCATACTGAGGCGTTTCTACGCGAAAATCCGTTCATCGATCTGGCGGTCAATGGTGAAGGCGAGGCGGTGTTCCTAGCCGTGCTGGAACGCCTGCCTGACCGTCATTGGGGCGCGCTCAAGGGACTGAGTTTCTTGGATCCCGACGGTCGTTTTGTCCAAACGCCCCGCGCGCCGCGCCTTCAAGACCTAGCCGCCTTGCCCTCGCCCTATCTGAACGATATTTTTGCCCCGTTGATGCGGGCGTTTCCCGATGAAAGCTGGATTGGCTTGTGGGAAACCAACCGGGGCTGCCCATTTCAATGCACCTATTGCGATTGGGGATCGGCGACCGCAGCAAAATTAGGAAAGTTTGAATTGGATCGTCTGCGAAACGAAGTGGATTGGTTCTCACGTCATCATTTAGAATTTATATTTTGTTGTGACGCTAATTTCGGCATTCTCCCCCGAGATATTGAGCTAGCCGACTATGTGGCCAAGGCTAAACGGGAAAGCGGCTATCCTCGGGCGTTGTCGGTTCAAAACACTAAAAACGCCACCGAGCGGGCCTATCGCACTCAGAAAATCCTGTCCGATGCCGGCTTGAGCAAGGGCGTGGCACTCTCGATGCAATCGCTCAACCCCCTCGCTCTTAAGAATATTAAACGAGATAATATCTCATTAGAAACATATTTAGAATTGCAAAGGCGTTTTACGAAAGATCAAGTTGATACATTTTCTGATCTAATCCTGGGTTTGCCCGGTGAGACCTATGATTCCTTTGTCGATGGGATTGATTCTCTGATCACATCAGGCCAGCATAACCGAATTCAATTCAACGACCTCTCGATCCTGCCCAATGCCGAGATGGCCAATCCCGACTATATCCGTGATCACGGTTTGGTCACGGTGACCAGCGAGATCATTAACATTCATGGGGCACGGGTCGAGGTTGACGACGATGTTCCAGAAATCCAGCACTTGGTGATTGCCACGCGAACCATGCCCGCCGAAGACTGGCGGCGGACCCGAGCGGTTGGTTGGATGACCGCTTTCTTGCATTTCGATAAACTTTTCCAAATTCCCCTGATCTTGGTTCATGAATTGCTGGGCCGATCTTTTCGTTCGATGATCGAAGCCTTTATGGAGGTTTCTGCCGATGATTATCCTCTATTGGCGGAAATGCGGGATTTCTTTTTAGAACAAGCCCTTCTGATTCAGCAGGGCGGCCCGGAATATGTTTTCTCGGAGCCCTGGTTGGGAATTTACTGGCCGGCGGATGAATATATGTTTATCCAACTTACCGCCAGTGGTCGGCTTGATAATTTTTATCAAGAAAGCCGGCGCTTGATCTTTCATCTTATTTCAAGCGACGAGCCAAGACGCGACCTTACCGTACCAAGAGCGGCCTTGGACGATGGGATTAACCTGAATCAAGCCTTAATCAAACAGCCTTTTGTCTCAAATGATCTGGTTTTAACCTTAGGATATGATATTCCGCGTTTTTGGAATGGCATTCGCCAAGGCACGACATCAGCACTCAATCCAGGGCCGGTCACAGTCAAAATCGACCGCTCAACTGTCCGTTACGACCGCTTGACCGACTGGTGCCGCGAAGTGGTGTGGTGGGGCAATAAAAAAGGGGCCTATCTTTATACAAATCAGCAGATTGAGCCGCAATTGGCGGGTCATTTCTGATCCCGAAATCTGGGCACAGCGATTCATGGGCGGTAATGGACAGTAGCGGAAGCACCATAGATCAGGCAGAATAACAAAGCCTGAACATCGGTTCCGGCAACTTTGCGAGAGGCGCTGACCATGTCTATCATCGTGAATCATGACGGTTCGTTCCATGACGTTACCCAGGCCGCCATTCGCCACGCGTTCAGTGCCGCGTTGGAACCTCTTGCGGACGGTCTCTCAGGGCCAGAAGCACGGTTCAAGGTTTATAAAGAGACGCTCGCTCAGTTTTCATCCCCTTCCGAACCTCGTGCACAGGTCTTTATCAGTAACGATTTGTCCGACCTCTATCCCGAATATAACTTCCCCGAGCCTGGTACTGGATTATCAATCATGCAGTATTTTGACGGTATGGGAACCATGCTTTATCTCATCAAGAGCGAAGCCGGTTGAGATGGGAGGTCCAAGGCAGCGTCCTGTACGGTCCCTGGCGTTTGGACTTGACCGGAACAAGACCCAATCCCTACACCAAGGCGGACTGGCCAGCGGATCCGCCGGGTCTTCGGTTGGCTCCGGGCTCTCACAACGTAAAGACAGCGGTCACAATGTGCGGCATTACCGGCTTTTCGGCACGCGATGGCGGCGATGCCGAGCGTTTGACGCGAACCGTTGCCGATATGGCGGCCTGTCTTGGCCACCGAGGCCCCGATGCTCAAGGGGTGTGGGTAGACGCCGAAGCCGGGGTGGCGTTTGGCCATCGTCGTCTGGCGATTGTTGACCTCAGTCCGGCGGGCGCCCAGCCGATGGTTTCGCGCTGCGGCGGGTTTGTGCTGGCCTATAATGGCGAGCTGTACAACGCGCCCGAGCTGGCCCAGACCCTGGATGCCGATGGACTGGCCCGGCGCGGCCATTCCGACACCGAAGTGCTGCTGGAATGGTGCGCCCATTACGGCGTCCGGTCTTTTTTGGAGCGAGCCGAAGGCATGTTTGCCTTTGCGCTCTGGGACCGGGCCGCTCGCCGCCTGACTCTGGCCCGCGACCGCATGGGGATCAAGCCGCTCTATTGGGGATATTGGCCGGGAACTCTGGTCTTCGGCTCGGAACTCAAGGCCTTGCGCCGCCATGATGGTTGGCGGCCCGAGATCGACCGCTCGGCACTGACAGCCTATCTGCGCTTCGGCTATGTCCCGGCGCCCCGAAGTATCTATCGCGGCGTGTGCAAACTGGAACCGGGCTGCGTCCTGACCTTTGCCCCTGAAACCGGCGAGCCTCCGGCACTCGAGGCTTACTGGAACCTGCGGGCGGTGGCGCGGGCCGGTCTGGCCGACCCCTTTACCGGCAGTCCCGACGAGGCCGTAACCGAGCTGGAGCAGGTGTTGAGCCGGGCGGTCCGTGGCGAGATGATCGCCGATGTGCCGTTGGGCTGTTTCCTGTCGGGCGGGATCGATTCCTCGACGGTGGCGGCGCTCATGCAGACCCAAAGCCCCCGCCCCATCCGCACCTTCAGCATCGGCTTTGCCGCTGCTGGCTATGACGAAGCCACCGCCGCCAGGCACATTGCAGCGCATTTGGGTGCCGAGCATACCGAATTTCAGGTAGATCCGGCTACCGCCCTAGATGTGGTGCCGTATTTGCCCGAATGGTACGATGAGCCCTTCGCGGACTCCTCGCAGATTCCCACCCATATGGTGGCGAAACTGGCCCGACAGCATGTCACCGTGGCGCTGTCCGGGGATGGCGGCGACGAGTTGTTTGCCGGATACACTCGTTACGTGTGGGCAGATCGACTGTGGCGACGGTTACGCGCAGTCCCAATGCCGTTGCGCCGGATCCTGGCCGCCACACTGGCCGGAATGTCCGGGCCGGTTCCCGGCGCCCTGGCCGGGGCGGCCTTTGCCTTGATCCCCATGGGTCTTCGGCCCAGCCACCCCGCCGACAAGCTGCGGAAATTAGCGGGCATCGTCGATGCCGAAAGCCCCGATGCCCTCTTTCGTCGCCTAGTCAGTGTTTGGCCAGAGCCGGAACAACTGGTGCCGGGAGCGATCGAGGCGCGCGGCCTGCTGTGGGATGAAGGCGTGGCCCAGGATGTTCCCGACTTCACCCAGCGCATGCAACTGGTGGACAGCCTCACCTATTTACCCGACGACATTTTGACCAAAGTCGACCGCGCCACCATGGCGGTGGCGCTTGAGGCCCGAGTGCCGTTGCTCAATCATCAGGTCGTCGAATTCGCCTGGCGGCTGCCCTTGGAACTCAAGCTCCGCGACGGCCAATCCAAATGGGCCTTGCGGCAGGTGTTATATCGGCATGTGCCTCGTGCCCTGGTAGACCGACCCAAACAGGGCTTTTCGATCCCGCTGGCGGCTTGGTTGCGCGGAGCCCTGCGCGATTGGGCCGAAACAATGCTGGCGCCCTCGGCCTTAGCCGAAGACGGCCTGTTGAATCCGGTCCCAATCCGCCATGCCTGGGCCGAGCATATCTCCGGTCGACGCGACCATGCCCACGCGCTGTGGGCCGTCTTGATGTTTCAAGCGTGGCGAGAGCGCCTCTGATACCATCGAGCCTTGATGAGTCACCATCAAGGCCGCCCTCAGACGCCGGGCGAGCGCGGATGCGCGCGCCCATGCGCGCGAAGCCAAGGGCGCGGATGCGCCCGCCCGGCGTCTGAGGGCGCTGCGGACGTGTCAACGTCCAAGGCCATTGGTATGAGTAGTTTCCGAGGCTTCTGACCCCGACACCCCACCCGCTATCATGGCGCGGATTAGGGTTGGCGCGCTCAGAAGCTCGGTCGGGAAGATGGCCGGAACAGGCTCATGACAGCTTTCACGAGCTAACGATACGTTGTAAATAACTAAAGACTAAAATTCAGCCGATATGGTAAAATATATAGAATGAAAGAGATCGCGCATGTCCAAGTTATTCGACGTTTTTAGATCAGATGACTGGCATATTACCGGAACTCCTGCACTCGATTTTCCAAGGCACATGTATATTCGTCATCTAACACCGTCAGTTTCGTCTCTAATTTTACTCGCTGGAGAAGAATTACATACAAAAGTTTTAAACTGCCCGGAAAAATGACGTATTACTATCGTCTTTGGTCCTGGTCTACCCGAGCGAAGCGTTGATGGTCTAGAAATTGTGTTGCAGTTTCAGGAATCCGCAATTACCGGAAACCCCAAAACGCCGCCGGTTCTGGTATTTTTTAGTACCCTCTATCCCGGAACATATTTAACATGGTCTTCTATAACTATCGATATTTCAGTTTTTGCTTGGCGTATTGGGTCATTTTCGTTGGCCTGTCGTCCGGGGCCTCAGGGAGAATATAGCGGCGACTGGCTAGCGATCAATCATTACATGATTAAGTCCTTGATTGCCGCCGATGATCAGGACGAGGGCTACGGGGCCGCTCCTCTCAGCACGCGTCACCCGAGTGGACTGATCGAATTAGAAGGGCTGGCCATAGCCTTGAAAACAGTTGTATCCGCACCAAGGGCGGTCAGGCAGGAATTACAAAAAACTGGCCTCAATGTTATTCCAACAAATTATTACTCGCCTATTCCATCGATTGATGAGATCACCACAGCTTTTGAATACCAGAATACTGAAATTCCTTTTTTAAATACAATGATATTTAATGAAACATTGATGAAACAGTGGTTAATTGATTTAGTCGAATACACTCATGATTTTGATCCCCCTTTTATTGAGAATCAAGAGTTAAGTAACGATAAAAGTTTTTTTTGGGACAATAGCGAGTTTACCTATAGCGATGCTATGGCATATTATGCTATGTTACGCCGTTTAAAACCAGCAAAGGTTGTCGAAATCGGCAGTGGTTTTTCGACATTGGTGGCGGTTGAAGCTCTTAAAAAGAATGGAACAGGGACAATTGTCTGCATTGAACCATATCCTCGGAATTTTCTATTGACACTTAGTGGTATCGAACTGTTCAGCATGAAAATTCAAGACGTAACAACACAGATCATGAATGATATGCTAAATGATGGCGATGTATTATTTATTGATTCAACCCATACAGTTAAAGCTGGTAGCGACTGTCTGTATTTATACTTAAAGTTAATTCCAGGAATTAAGAAAAATATTTACATTCATGTCCATGATATATTTTTGCCGTTTGGCATGCCACAACATTGGCTATTCGATTCACATATCTATTGGACTGAACAATACCTATTGATGGCATGGATGATTGATAATCCGAGGGTTTCGTTATTATTTGGAAGCGCCTATCATAATTATTTCAATAGGGACTTGCTACTGAAGTTGATGCGCAATCGACACCAAGAAGGCGGTTCGAGCGTGTGGTTGGAATACTGCGGTGCACGCGAGAACACCATCTAATACCAATGGCCTTGGACGTTGACACGTCTGCGGCGCCCTCAGACGCCGGGCGGGCGCATCCGCGCCCTTGGCTTCGCGCCATGGGGCGCGCGGCGGCGGTCGCCGCCGATACCAACGGCACGGATCATTGTCTAGGGCCG
>CAIXKV010000175.1 GCA_903920145.1 uncultured Rhodospirillales bacterium | reverse complement strand
CTATAACGATGACACACTGCCGGTATCGGGCCGCGACGACGGCCCCGCGCGCCCATGCGCGCGAAGCCAAGGGCGCGGATGCGCCCGCCCGGCGTCTGAGGGCAGCCTTGATGAGTCAACATCAAGGCTCGAGGGTATCATTGGTCTCGACGTCTTGATTGACGCCTTTGAACGGTCGGCCAGAGCAGCGACCGCATTGTCTGGCCGTCTCCAGGTGCTCAGTGAGACGACGTCGAAGATGGTCCAGGCGATGGCCTTCGACTTTCTCTTCGACCCAGAGCGAGAATTACTATCGATTGGTTACCGGGTGGCCGATGAAAGCCTCGATCCTAATTGCTATGACTTACTGGCTTCGGAAGCGCGTCTTGCCAGCCTAATTGCGATCGCTAAGGGCGATGTCCCGACTCGTCACTGGTTTCGGTTGGGACGGGCGTTGACTCCGGTTCGTGGCGGTTTCGCCCTGATCTCGTGGTCGGGGTCGATGTTCGAGTACCTGATGCCGTCCCTGGTCATGCGGGCGCCGGCTGGAAGTTTGCTGGAGCGGACCAACTGCCTGGTCGTGCGCCAACAAATGATATATGGGGCATTACGTGGCGTCCCGTGGGGCGCTTCGGAATCCGCCTACAACGCGCGAGACCTGGAATTTACCTATCAGTATTCGAGCTTCGGAATTCCCGATCTGGGCCTCAAGCGTGGGCTTGGCGAGAATGTCGTGATTGCTCCGTATGCCACGGCCCTGTCGACAATGGTCGATCCTCCAGCCGCGACCCGCAACTTCGCGCGTTTAGCCGAGGCGGGGGGGCGGGGGCAGTATGGCTGGTACGAGGCTTTGGACTACACCAAGGCGCGTCTTCCCGAGGGGGCAACCGTTGCCGTGGTCCGGGCTTACATGGCCCATCACCAGGGCATGAGCGTGGTGGCCATCGCCAATGCGCTTCACGATGGGGTGATGCGTCGCCGATTTCATGCCGAGCCCATCATTCAAGCGACCGAACTGTTGCTCCAGGAACGCGTTCCGCGCGATGTCGCGATCTTCGAACCCAAGACCGAAACCGTGCAGGCCGCAGCCGGGACCGACAATGGGGTCTCATCGACCCAACGTCGGTTCGATTCGCCCCACCCTCTCACCCCGCGCACCCATCTTCTGTCGAACGGCCGATACGCGGTGATGATCACTACGGCGGGTTCGGGATACAGCCGATGGCGGGACATGGCGGTTACGCGCTGGCGAGAAGACCCCACCTGTGATCCTTGGGGCTCCTATATTTTCGTTCGCGATGTCCGAAGCGGCAAGGTGTGGTCGGCGGGCTATCAGCCAAGCGGCGTTGAGGCCGATCGGTATGAGGTCGCCTTCTCCGAGGGCCGGGCGGAAATCATCCGCCACGACGGAACGATCACCACGACGCTGGAGGTGGCGGTGTCGTCAGAAGACGATGCCGAGGTTCGCCGGGTATCGATCACCAATCTTGGGAACCAAAGCCGGGATATCGAACTGACCTCCTACGCCGAAATCGTACTGGCGCCCCCAAGTGCCGACGATGCCCACCCGGCGTTTTCCAAGTTGTTCGTCGAAACGATGTTTGCCGGCGAGGTTGGTGCTCTGTTAGCCACCCGGCGCCCCCGAGACCCCGGCGATCCCCCGGCCTGGGCTGCACATCTGGCCGTCGTGGAAGGCGAAACCCTCGGCACTCTCCAGTTTGAAACCGATCGGGCCCGCTTTCTTGGGCGTGGACGCGGGATTCGGACGCCGATCGCCATGGCTCCGGGGCAGTCGCTCTCCAACACGGTGGGGACTGTGCTCGATCCGATCTTCAGCCTGCGCTGCCGGGTGCGGGTGCCGCCACGGTCAAACGTCCGCATCGCCTTTTGGACCTTGATCGCCCGTTCGCACCATGAAGTGCTCAATCTTGTGGACAAACACCATGATCCGGCGGCCTTTGACCGCGCGACCACGCTCGCCTGGATCCAGGCCCAAGTGCAGCTTCATCACCTGGGGATCGGCGCGGGTGACGCTCACCTTTTTCAACGCCTCGCCAACCGGATACTCTATTCCGATCCGACCTTGCGTCCAAGCTCTGAGGTTCTCAAGCGGGGCGGCGGGGCAGCCTCAGGGCTATGGCCCCACGGCATTTCCGGCGACCTTCCGATCGTCCTCCTGCGCATCGATGAAACCAGCGACCTGGAAATCGCCCGGCAATTGCTCCTGGCCCATGAATATTGGCGGATGAAACAGTTATCCGTGGATCTGGTGGTTCTGAACGAGCGGGCCTCGTCCTACATCCAGGATCTCCAGGTTTCCCTTGAGGTTCTGGTTCGGGGCACCCAATCCCGGTCGAAGGCGGTTGGAGAAGGAACGCGCGGCGCTGTCTTCGTCCTCCGTGCCGACCTGATTCCCGCCGAGGTGCGAAACCTACTTCAAGTTGCGGCCCGCGTGGTATTGGTCGCCCGGCGAGGAACCCTGGCGGAGCAAGTCAGGCGGGTCGCAGAGCCGAGGCCACCCGCTCCGACGCTCCGACGTCTTCCGATGGCCCTGCCGTCGCGGGCGGTCCTGCCGTCGCCGGGGCTCGAGTTCTTCAACGGTCTCGGCGGGTTCGCCGAGAATGGACGGGAATACCGGACGAGCCTCCACGGCGGATCCTGGACGCCCACGCCCTGGATCAACGTCATCTGCAATCCGACCTTCGGCTTCCAAGTCTCGGTCGAGGGCAGCGGCTCCACATGGTCGCTCAACAGCCAGCAAAATCACTTGACCCCGTGGTCGAACGATCCGGTCAGCGATGCTCCGGGAGAGGTGATCTATCTCTGCGATGAAGAGAGCCGGGTGTTATGGGGGCCAACCGCACTGCCCATCCGTGAGGACGGCTCGTCCTACATGGTTCGACATGGCCAGGGGTATAGCCGGTTCGAACACACATCCCACGGCATTTCGCTGGTACTCCTGCAATATGTGCCGGTTGATGACCCGATCAAAATCTCCCGACTGATGATCATAAACCGATCCGGACGTTCCCGGCGTCTTTCGGTAACCGCATATGTCGAGTGGGTGCTCGGCGCATCCCGCAGCACGTCGGCGCCTTTCATTGTCACCGAGATCGATCCCAAGACCGGAGCGATGCTGGCGCGCAACCCCTGGAATATCCCGTCCGGACGTCGCGTCGCGTTTGCTGACCTTGGTGGCCGGCAGCAGTCCTGGACCGGCGACCGCACGGAGTTCCTCGGCCGCAACGGGACGCTTGATCAGCCCGCTGCGCTCGTTCGCAGGGCCCCCCTGTCCAATCGGGTTGGGGCTGGTCTTGACCCTTGCGGCGCCCTGCAAATCTCGCTGACACTTCCGGTCGATGGCTCGGACGAGATCGTGTTCTTGCTCGGCGAAACGGCGAACGCGACCGAAGCCTCGGCGTTGCTCACAAAATATCGAACCGCCGATCTCGAGGCCGTCTTGGGCGCGGTGACCCGGCTGTGGGATGACGTGCTGGGTGTGGTTGAGGTCACGACCCCAGACCGCTCCCTGGACATCATGGTGAACCGCTGGCTGCTGTACCAGACTCTGGCCTGTCGGGTTTGGGCACGGTCAGCCTTTTATCAGGCCAGCGGCGCCTATGGCTTTCGTGACCAGCTTCAGGACGGAATGGCGCTTGCCGTCGCGAAGCCAGCGGTGACACGCACGCATTTGCTGCGGGCCGCCGCGCGGCAATTTATCGAGGGGGACGTGCAACACTGGTGGTTGCCAGAGTCGGGACAAGGCATACGGACACGAGTCTCTGACGACCGGACTTGGTTGGCTTACAGCGTTGCCCACTATGTCGAGGTCACCGGCGATCTTGGCGTTCTGGACGAGGTGGTTCCGTTCCTCGAAGGGGCGGTGCTGCATGACGGTGCATCTGAAGCCTTCTTTACCCCGACTGTATCGGATCATCAGGGCACCCTGTTCGAACACTGTGCGCTCGCCCTTGATCAGAGTCTCGCGGTTGGTCATCACGGCTTGCCGTTGATGGGAACGGGAGATTGGAACGACGGCATGAACCGGGTGGGCGAGAACGGCAAGGGCGAGAGCATCTGGCTCGGGTGGTTCGTTCATGCCACGCTGACCGCGTTCGCCCCCCTGGCTGACCGTCGCGGCGAGCCGGTTCGCGCTGCGGCTTGGCGGCAGCACGCAACGGCCTTGAAAGAGGCCCTCGAACGCGAAGGCTGGGACGGCGACTGGTACCGGCGGGCTTATTTCGACGACGGAACGCCACTGGGTTCCACCACCAGCGCCGAATGCCGGATTGACTCGATTGCCCAGTCATGGGGCGTGATCTCCCAGGCCGCCGATCCTCTTCGCTCGGCCCAAGCCATGGCTGCCGTCGAGAACCATTTGATCCGCCGGGACGACGGCCTAGCCTTGCTGTTTACCCCGCCTTTCGACCAAAGTCCGCTTGATCCCGGATATATCAAGGCCTATCCGCCCGGCCTTCGGGAGAATGGCGGGCAATACACCCATGCCGCCTTGTGGTCGGTGATGGCCTTCGCCATGCTCGGTGACGGCGATCGGGCTGGCGCGCTGTTCTCGATGCTGAACCCGATCAACCACGCGATTTCGCCCGATGCCGTTCGGCGCTATAAGGTCGAGCCTTATGTCGTTTGCGCCGATTTGTATTCCCAGCCCCCTCATGTCGGACGAGGCGGTTGGAGCTGGTATACCGGCTCGGCGGGATGGATGTATCGGGCCGGCCTAGAGTCGATCCTGGGTTTTCGGGTGCAGGGGACGACGTTGGTTCTTGCTCCCTGCATCCCGACGGCATGGCCGGGCTTCCGCATCAATTTCCGCCACCACACCACCCACTACGACATTCGGGTCGATAACCCCAACGGCGTTAGCCATGGTGTCGTTCATGCGGACCTCGACGGCGAAGCCCTGCCGCACGATCAGGTCCGTATTCCTCTGGTTGAGGATGGGGCTTCCCATACCATACGAATCGTTCTCGGATGATCAGGCCGGCGAGCCCAACCAAGGGCACCGATCAGGGGAGGATGCAATGATACCAGCGAGCTATAACGATGACACACTGCCGGTATCGGGTCGCGACGACGGCCCCGCGCGCCCATGCGCGCGAAGCCAAGGGCGCGGATGCGCCCGCCCGGCGTCTGAGGGCAGCCTTGATAAGTGTCAACATCAAGGCTCGATGGTATATCCGGCATGGGGTGCGGTTCGCTAGGATTCGAGCGCAACGGCGTCGCCAATGGCCGCCACACCGCCGGACGTAACCCGAGCGTAAACGCCGCATTGCTGGTGCCCAAAACCCCGCGTTAAGGCCAGCAGCAGGTTAAGGGTTTGGGAGCCGGTGCCGGGCTCGACATTGATGGCGTTGCATCGCGTGATTGCGGCGGTGACGGTTAAGCGAGCGCCTCCCACCACCAAAGTCCGATCGAGCCATTGGTGTTCCTCCCACGGAGCGGCCCCATCGATCACAAAATTCGGACGGAAACGTAACGGGTTAACCGGCTCTTTCACCACCCGTTCAATATCCCGCAGGCTGGCGGCGTTGACGATGGAAACCCATTTTTCCGGGGTATCACCGAACATGACCCCCGGCGCTTCGACCAAGCGCGGCACGCCCGGAAAGTCATCCTTGAGGTAAGCCGCCAGAAACTGCTCAATCAAGCCGCGTCCAACCAACGTCCCGATCTGGCCGCGTGCCACGGGCCGACCGCTGCGTCGCACGGTCAACATGGTGGTCGAGGCGTCATAGTCGACGTCCAGCGTGCCTAAGCGTTCGGTTCGTCCCAAGCCGAGAAAGCTGGTCTTGGGTTGCCACGACGGCTCGTTGGGATTGAAGGTCGAAGCCCCGTGCATGATCGCAAACCGCCGATCTTCGGGCAAGCCAAGGCCTACCTCCAAATCGACAGCGGTCAAGGCCTGTGCATTCAACCCTTTGACGGGGTAACGGTAAATCTGAGAAACGGTCATCATCATGCCGCGAGATTGGGCATCCCTACCCCACCCTGTCAATCCACCAAGCGCCGGCCCGGCCTGCGGCTTTTTCAGACGTGGCCGCCAAGCCGCAGTTTCCGGACACCTCACCAGCCCTTTGATACCGGCGAGCCCTGATACTGTGACACATCGCCGGTATCGGGCCGCAACGGCGGCCCCGCGTCCTCGTGGACGCGAAGCCCCAGTGTATAGACGGGGGGGCGCGGATACGCCCGCCCGGCGTCTGAGGGCAGCCTTGATGAGTCACCATCAAGGCCCGATGGTATGAGTCGCCCTCAGGCGACTCCGCCGGTGGCCAGGCGGTCGATGACCCATCCCTGGAATTTGGTCAGACCAAAAGCCTGCCCTACTGGTAACGCCGACTCTTTCTCGCAGCGACACAGAATGATTTTGCCACGCGGCAACTTCTTCAGTGAAGCCACACAGTCGGCATCTTTCAACAGGGCCATATGACCGGGTGAAAGGGCAATCTTGAAATAATCCACATCCAGGCGATGCAGATTGGTGTAAGGCAGCAGGTCGAGCGTAATGCCGTCAAGCGCCGTACCAAAACCAGCCGCGCGCAACGCCGCCAATATTTTGACGGACTCCCGTGGCTTGTGTAGGAAGTCGGAGCGGTTGATTTCGATAATCAATGTCCGTCGCTCAAGATCAGTAGACTCCCGCATGAACCGTTCAAAAAATGGCACCTGACAGGTGGCCAAACTGATGTTGAAACTGCGGGTATGTCCGGGTTTCGAACGGTGGCGCCGCAGAATCTCGGGGACGCTACGCCGATCCAATGCCCGACAGAATTCCGCGAACATCCGATCTTCGGTTTGGAGAGTTAGCTTGGGGAATTTGTCCCGGCGCAAATCGGTAACGCTGGTAAAACACTCCTCGAACAACGGCCTCCAATGCCCTTGATGGTCGGTCTCGAACACCATTTGAGCGCGCATATAGGGGGAGAGATCGATCTCGGCCAGAGCGATTTCCAGCCGACTGAGCGCCCAGGCATTCAACATACCATCGAGGTCTTCTTCGATCGGTCGGATCGTCGGTCCGCCGCCGGCCCCGTCGCCCTTTCCCGCCGAGTCTTCCATGCAGGCATTGGCGGTTTCCCGCAATGCCGTGTAGTCCTTGGGAATCGTGAAGACTTTCACCAAGGGATGGTCTTGACTGTTGTCCGGCTTTTGATCTGGAAAGGCCGCCGTCATAATATGCTCGGTGATCTCTCCAATCTTCGAGCCCACATCAATGGGAAAGACCAGAAATTGATCACCACGACGCATCGGATAGACGACACCCGCCGCTCCACGGGCAATATCTTTAATGGTGTTCTGCATAAATAGAAACAACTCTGGGTTGCTTCTTATGAAGCCAAAATTACTCAGAGTAATGTGAAAAACGTAATGCGTCGCCGATGAGCGCAGCATCCGCCGAATGGCAAGATTAAAGCTTTCTTCGGTCTCCATGACTTCTACTCACCCCTCGACGGTACATTCTGCACCCCGGCGCCATCCGCCCCGGACAGATCGCGGCGGCGACGGTGTCGATGTTACAAGGACATTATGTCTTGTAACAGACTACATCCGAGTCCCATGCCCGTGCAACCCCACCCAATCGGGCATCCACAGGGAAATCGTCCATTACTGGTAACCCACGGACACGGAACCAAAGCGTGCCCAAAACCACGACCTTTTCCGATACATCTAAACCGTTATCGTGGCATAGACCGTTTCGGTATGCAACCCGATCATTTAACACAAAACGGCTTCCTTAAATCTCCCCTCCCCTCTTGGGCTCTCCTTCGTCCGTCTAGTTGGCAGGACAATTTAAACGCGTGCGCTCGGCTTTGGCACGCACCACTTCGGGCGCATCCGGGAACTGAGCCACAAGAAGAGCAAAGGTCTTGCAGACACCGCCTTTGCGACTAGAGTCCAAATGTCCTGAGGAATCCAGACGAGCCAAGACCTTTTGGGATAATCCCAACTTCAGTAGACTCTCGGGAACGCGCGGATTTTTGGGAAAAGCCGAGATTCCTTCGGCAAAGGCCGCCGCTGCGTCGCTGAACTGGCCTCGAACATAAAGGCTTTCGGCCAACCAGTATTGGGCATTGGCCGCCAAGGGGCTACTGCGATGATCGGCGACAAAATGGCGAAAAGCGTCCTCGGCTTGGGTGGCGTCCCCATGGCGCAACAGGGCGCGAGCATGGTCATATTGCTTTTTCTCGGCGGCGTCTGCCGCTGCATAAGATTGTTGGGCCGGAGAGGGTGGTTGAAAGACTGGAACTGGCTGTTGCGGTACCGCCACCAATAACGCAGTCTTCTGCTGGAGCACACGCAGACTGTTGCGCGCCATAACCACATAGCGACCGGCTGGGTATTTGGTTAGATATCCTTGGAAGGCTGCTGGGTCTTTACTGTCTTTAATCGACAGCCACAATGCCACTTCCGCCGCTTCAGCTCCAGCGATCAAGGGCGGCGGTGGCGGTCGTACCGGCGCTGCGGCTGAAGCATCATCCGCAACAACCGGCGGGGCATCGGTGAGTGTAACAGTTCCGGTGAGTGACGAGACCGACCAAGGACTTTGGGCTTGGTTGGTTTCAGCCGAAACAGCCGCCTGGACCTGTTGAAACATCTGAGGCAGCGGCAACCCCGGAGTCTTCATCGCCTTGATCAAGTCAGTCACGTAGCGCCCGCTATCATCGGCGGTTTTACCAGGAGCCGCCGAGAACGCGGCAAGAGTTGCTCCAGGCACCTTCATCGGCGCCAGCCCTGTTGAAATGCCAGAGAGTTGCCGTTGAAGAGGACCGTTCCGGCAGGCATCAAAAATTGCGAGCCGAGCATGGCTTTGTGTGGTCGCCAGGCTGTCGAGAATGTCTTTGGCGGCCACGGCGGTTGACAAGACCGAACCTTTGGAACTGGCATCAACGTCCAATGGTATCAAATAATTACCGCCATTGATTTGAATGGCATAACCAGAATAATAAAATATGGCAATGGAATCGGGATTCAGGCGATCCTTGAAACCATCAAGAGTGGTTTCCATTTGGCTCTTAGTCAAGTTTTCGCGTAGGATAACCTCAAACCCCAATCCGCGCAGGGCTTTAGATAAAGTTCGAGCGTCTCCCGCCGGTGCGGACAGCGGCGCATTGGGGTAGGCAACATTGTCGATCACCAGCGCCAATCGCTGCTCGGCGCAGGCTGTGCGCCCCCACCCCAGCGCCAAAAGCCACGCAACGAGCAGGAGCGACAAAAAACGGCTAGGACGCATGGTAAACTCCGTATACAGCGACCCTGATGGCCCAGCGGAAAAGTCTAACGACACGGGGCCCGAACGTCTTTTCCTACGGACACACGCCCACCCGTGGGCGTCAATCGCCGATGGTGGCTTCGGTAGCGGGCTCGGCGCCGGTATCCCGATACCACTCCCCACACCAGTCTGTGGATAAAGTGATGGGAAAGCCGCCTTCTGGTTGGCGGCTGGTTGGAACCGGCGGGAAACGATGGCAGGCCCCCTTGGGGCCACGCTCCCGAACGCCTTGGCCGATCCAGAATTTGCAAAAATAACAAGTATCGGTGCGTCGTACCGTCACGGGTCGGGTCATCCTGTCTTTGGGCGGCGGATACCGAAAAGCCAAAAATCTGGGGTCGATGATATCCCTATTCGTGGATATCAAACCACAGGTCGCAATCGTAATCGATGGTAATTTCTTCGCCGGGAGCGATGTCGCTTTGCGCCAGCAGATCAATGCGCTCCTCGTCCCGCCGAACCACGAAAGCGGCGTTGGGCTCGCGGGCATGATTGCACAGGCTGATATGCCCCAAGGCAATCGCGGCACTCCATTCGCCCTTTTCATCCCCGCTCCACAAAAAATAATAGTGCCGCAAGCGGGTGGATGAGACTGTGGCGCGATCTTCGGGACTCAAAACCAGAACCGGCGCCGATTCGATCAGCGAGCCGGCTTCGATGGGGACAACGGCATAAATGCCCCGCCCCTTATGCTGGCATTCTCGAATGTCGAAGGGTTTAGGGAGCTGCATGAGTCCACTCGCAAGACACGGGTCATCTGGGAAGGGACGGCTTGGGATTCCCCTGTGCCAGGGGCGCGCTCACTCGAAAATCCCGGCGATGCGTATAATACCGGCGAGCCCTGATACTGACACATCGCCGGTATCGGGCCGCGACGGCGGCCCCGCGCGCCCATGCGCGCGAAGCCAAGGGCGCGGATGCGCCCGCCCGGCGTCTGAGGGCAGCCTTGATGAGTCACCATCAAGG
>CAIXKV010000174.1 GCA_903920145.1 uncultured Rhodospirillales bacterium | reverse complement strand
GGTGACGGTATTGGCACTCTTGACCCGCACCGGCAGTCCCGCCACCAGCGCCGCCGGGGCCGGCGAGAGCGTGACCGCCAGCGCATTCACCGCCCCGGTATCAACCGCAAAGTTGCCGGATTGAGCCTGGATCGCCGCCGGTGTCAGGCCGGGCGAGGCGACCAGAACCCAGGCGGCGCCGTTATAGACGGCAGACACGATCTGCCCCGCCACTAGGTCTCCCGGTTGCAGCGCCGTGCCGTCGGACCTGAGCACGGTCCTGGCGCCGAGGCCGCTGACATTGAGAGTAACGGCGCTCTGCGTGTTGGTATTGCCCACCTGGAACTTGATATCCCGGAACGCCACCAGGGCCGGCAGGGGCGTGGCGGGGTTGACGACCAACGCATTCACGGCACCCGTGTCGACCGCGCCATAGAGGGGACGCCCCGCCAGTCCCAGTGCTGTCCAGGACGTCCCCACCCCTACCGCAACTACCAATTGCCCGGCGACGATATCGCCTTGCTGAAGCGCCGTGCCATCGGACCGCACCAGCGCTGCGGTCATATTGTTGACGTTGAGGGTCGCTGCGCCGGTGTTGGCGTGGGCCGCCTGGAACATCGCCATGAGCCCGACGGGAGTGGCGTTGGGGGCGACCGCGCCGGTCGGGGTCGGGGTCAGCGTCACCTGATAGGCGGTGGCAGACCCGATGTCGGCGGCGACGTTGCCGGCGCCCCCTTGGGAGAGCGCCTGGATCACGGTCAGGCACTGGGTGTAGGCCCCCGCCGTGAGGGGGGCGCCGGTGGCAAGGGCGATCGAAACCAACTCCTCTTGCACCGCATTAAACCACTCGTAGCCGGGCACCGTGGCGGCCTGCCCGGTGGTGGCGTTACCGCCGCTAAAAAACCCTGGCGCGCTGGGGGAAGCGGGAGGCGTTGGGAGGGTGGTGACGGCGCTTGGCCGCGTGACGCGTTGCATGGAAGGCCTTTCTTTTACCACATCTCAAGGGGAGTTTCGGTATCGCTCTCGCAGGTGGCGAAAATCACGACTGGCCCCGGCAATATCTGCGCGGTGGTGCTGCCGTAGCCGAACAGAACAATCGTATGGGCGGGCGCGAGGCGTTGGATCGTGCATTCCAGCAGTGGGTCGCCCCAGGTCGCGAGCGCGGTCTCGCAAGCGCTCTCGCAGGTGGCGACAGCGACGGCGACGGGGCCGGACTGGACGCGCCAGGTAAAAGCCCAATCCTCGCCGTGGATATCAGTTTCGCACGAACCCTCGCAGGTATTGGGCGGAAACTCGACCACGTCCACGGTGCGGCCAAGTGCCGTCGCCACCCCAACGAAGTAGGCAATACTGGCCCCGCCCCGCGCGGTCATGCGTGCCAGTACCGCAGCGCGCCGGGCATCCACACCGGCCAGCGGTCCCACGCACGGGTCGGGCAACCCCAGATCAGCCTCCCAGCCCGCCAGCAGCGCCACCGTGGTGCGCGGGTCGGCCTCGGCGAGCAGTCCGGTGGCGCTGAGGTCGACTCGCGCCAGCTCGCCAGCGCCCACCCCCAGCACCTGGGTCAGCACCGCGTCGGGGCTGCGGGTGAGGTTGCCCGGCGGCAGGAGTGCCTGAAGGGTGGTCAGATAGTCGTTCGGGCTGCGAGCGCCGGTCATGGGTAGGCCGCCCAGGTGATTGGCCCCGGCACCGCTAGGGTGCCGGCGGGCATCACCAGATCGGCGGCAGGGGTCACGAGCCGTTGTCGGTAGACGCCGGCGGCACACGAGATGGCGGCCATCAGGCGCGAGAGATAGATCGTTCCGCCGGGCACCGATTCCCGATAAAAGAAGTCTACTATCTCGGCCTGCACGGCCTGCTGGACCGCGACGGTATTGGGATCGACGCCGAGCGTGATCGGGACGGCCTGGAGCGTGGGCGCAAACACCGTGACCTGAGCGCACACCGGCCGCACCGCCGCAATTGCCGCCTGCACCGCCGAGATCTGGGTAGCAGACGGCGTGATCGCGCCCTGATTGGCGTCACACACGAAGGTCACACCGACACTGCCGGGACCCAACCAGGCCGGGAGAACCCAGGCCCGGGTGACACCCGGCACCGCGACCGTCCAGTCGTAATAGTCAGCAACAGCACCCCCCTGCGGCGGTTGCTGGATGCGGGCGAGTACCCGGCCCCGGAGCGCCGCAGCAGTCTCCGGATCGGCCCCGCCCGACAAACCGTTGCCGCTGCCGTCGTTACCGACGGTGATGGTGCTGCTGATGTTCGGCACCGGAGACAGCGGGCTCAAGATAATACCGGGAGAGGTATTGCCGACCGCACCTGCGGTGGTGGTCGTCACCGTGCCGGTGCCGGTGCCGGCGACCGACAACGTCACATCGGCGGCGAGGGTAAAGGTAATGCCATCGGTGCGTTGCAGGGTGGTACCGGCGGGTACCGTGGCTCCGGGCGTACCCGTGAGCAACACCGGGCCGGTCGCAGGCGAAGGCGGCTTCGGCGACAGTCCCCACAGCGGCGCCTGGATGGTCACGAGGGTACTGTCGTCAGACGTGCCCACAAAAATCTGGCGGCTGATCCAGTCCTGATAGTTGCCAAGATCATTGCTGGCAATCGCCCACATCCGGGCGAACGCGCTCTCGGTGCTGCGGCGCTGGCGCCCATCGGCCCCGGTCACCGCGCCGAGCTGGCTCGCGAGGTTGTTGAATAGCGCCTGCGGGGTGGGCCGGGGATAGGAGGGATAGGTCATGGGGCGTCAGCCTCCCACACTGAGGGTTCCGGTCCAACCGGCGGGGGCGCCGGGCGCGGCGGTGACCTTGATCGCCAGCACCATCCGCCCGACGCCGGCCCAGGAGGCCTGAACCGACACCGCGCTGGCCGCGCCATCGGTGATCAGCCACGCCAGCGCCTGATTCGCGTAGTCCTCGGCCCGGCGGAGCGTCTCCGGGAGCTGCTTTTCGCGGGAGAGCAGCCAGAGCCGCGATCCCCAGCGATCTCCGGCCTGATCGGCCAGCGCGTCCCCGCACCAGCCCCGGCGGTCGGACCCGGCTCCCGCCGGCAGCGGGTCGTCGGAAAGCGCCCGGGCATCACACAGCAGAGACATCAGGGCGGCGCTCTCCAGCGTGGCGTCAGAGGCCAGCCCGGAGGTGTCCAGCGCCAGGTCCAGATCATAGTTGGGGTCGAGGGTGAGGGCCAGCATCATACATTCCCCGTGATCGGGCCGGTGGCAGAGATAGTCCCCTGAACCGAGACATTGCCTTGAACCGAGAGATTGCCCTGCATCGCAATCCCCTGGGAGGAGAGCGTGAAGGTGACGCCGCCCACCTGGATCGTAATGGTGCCGTTGGGAGCCGAAAGCGTGATGCCCCCCTGCCGGGAGACCACGGTCACATTGGCGCCCGGTTCGGTCGCCGCAGCCGAGATGTTGCCGGACTTATCCAGCAGCACGGTTTGTTTAAAGGCGCTGTAAAGACAGCTTTCACCGGGGTTCAGGGCTTGCGGCCGATAGGTCCGGTCAGGGGTGGCGATAACCATAGGATGGTCGCGGTTGCCGCCAATGAAGATCACCAGCGCCTCGGCGCCCGACATCGGGGCGGCGGTGAGCCCAAAGTGCTCCATATGCTCGATACCAGCCCGGGTTTCATTAGCCAACAGCCCGACCTGGAGCTGGCGCAAGCCGTGGTTATCCTCCCCCAATTGCACCACGCCGCGCGCCACCATTGAAAAGGCCCGGGAGCGCACGTCCTTGAGGTGCTGTTTGATCCGGGCCACCTCGTCCCACAGACGGCGGACTATCTCGGCGCTCATGCGTCGCCTCCCCCCGGCTCGGGCAGAAAGGCATCGGGTGGGGACATCTCCAGAGTGGTGAGAGAGCCCTGGTCGCGGTCGAGGGTGAAGGTCAGGCCGGTGATCAGCCGGACACCGTTCAATCCCAGGAAATCGTCGGTAACCTGCACTAACCAGTTGACGCACCAAAGCGGACCACCCGCTCCGGCGGTCCAGCCCTGAACCGTACAGGTATCGCGCTCTGACCTGGCCTTGGCCACCGCCAACTGCCACGCGGCGCGGTCGCGGAGTGTGACGCCGTTGCCCTGGCCTTCGGCGATCAGCACCTTGGGCCGGAAGCGGGTGATCTCGGGATCGGTCAGCCACGCCTTGGGGCCGGCGGCCTCATTGGCACTGACCCGGTCCCGGTTCTCCTGTTGGCCGAGCGCAACATAATCCGAATGGCGGTCAGCCCACGACCGGGTGCCCGACGCATGGAGCACGTTCACGCCCAACTCCAGCGCCACCGGCGCCGCCCCACCGCACCCGGCCCGGGTCAACAGCAACCGGGAGCCCGTGTCGGTGATGCACAGTACCGCCCGCAGCCGACACAGACGCTCGATCACGGTCCAGACGCTTTCGCCGGGGTTGATGGTCACCCGCTCGAATGGCTCACCAACGTCGACCTCGGCCGTCACCGTCATGTTGTAGGGCGCGATCAGCCGGGCGACGGCGGCGGTGAGAGTGAGGTTGAGGTATTCCCAGGGCGGGATGCAGTCGCAATCCACCAGATCACCGGCTTGGCTGCGGCCGGTCAGGCGCACGCTGTGGCCGTCGCGACCATATTCGATGTTCACCTCGTCCACCCACCCGACCACCGCCACCTTGCCATCAAGGGCGAGACAGCAGCCGACGCCGGGCTGGAAGCGGCGCGCGGGTTGGTTGGGGTAACGCTCGGTCACGTCCAGGGTGAATTGGTTTGCCAGGGTGAATTGGTTTGCAACCTCCGTCATCGACTTTCTGATCTGGACCCGGCTCCAGCCGCTCCAGGTCTCGGCGCCGCCCGCACCGACCAGGGTCAGGGTGACGTCGGGCATAGCACCTCCAAGGGGCCGATCGGCACGAAGCCCGGGTGAATGATCGTGTTGCGCGTCACCAGATCATCCACGTGGTCGAAGAGCGTGGTGGGCGCGTCGCCATAAAGCTGCTGGGCCAACACCATCGCCGGGAGCACCACCTGCGGCGTGAAGGTGGCAAGAGACGGCAGCGGTTGCTCCGTGACGGTCAGGTCCCGCACCGCCGCCGCCCGCACCATCGTCAACCCCGACCAGACCGGGGCCCAGCCCAGGTCACCGCTCTGGTCAGACGCCGCATCCAAGGATGCCGTCAGTTCGGCGAGTGCCGTGTCGGCGTCGTTGCGGGAAACAAACGTCAGGCGCGAGGCTACCCGTGCGGCTTCACTGGCCGCCAGCACCCGCACCGCCACGGTGAGTGTCAGCCGGTTGGTGGCTTGGGCCTGACGCGACGGCGTGGCCAGCGTCGCCATGAGCTGATCCGGCCCCACCCCCGGCAGCCCGGCCAGAGCGGCGGGCGTGCCTCCCGCCACCCCCAGCATCTGGGCAAGGGCCGGGGTGAGAGATGATGCCGGCAGCGCCGGTAACTTCGGTCCCGGCACATAGCCGGGATTGGCGGCGGTGCCGTCGCCCGCCAGGTGCAGCAGCGCCTGAAAAGTGGCGGAAGCCGGCAGCACCGGGCGCGCCGTGCCGGCGTGTTGAGCGACGCGAGTGATCAAACCGGCCACCGCCACCGGGGTGGCGGCCGTGGTGGGAGCGGCTGTCGCTTGGGACACCGTGGCTTGAAACGCCGCAGTTTGGCTTGCCACCAGCCCTCCCGGTGCCACCGGTGTCGGCAGCAACGCGGCCAGGCTGCCCGCCGAGCCGTCGTTGCGGGGTGGGACCATCGAGACCGCCAGCGCCGGCAGCGCGCACATCCATCCGCCGGTCAAGGACGCGGCGTCGGTGGCCCCTCCCACCAAAGCCCCAACCACCTGACCCACCCATCCTGCCGAGAGCGCCGCAGGCGTCAGCACCCCCAACGGCGCGAGCGCCGCCTGCAACAGCGGGTCCCCCAACGCCAGCGCCGCTCCCGCCACGCCTAGCGCGGCGCCGATCGCCCCCTGAATGTCGCCCACAACCGCTTCAACCTCGCCCAACACGAAGTCCTCGGCTTCCGTCGTCACCACCAGTTCGGCAGCCACCGCGAGCGCCAGCGCCTGGGTCACAAGGTCACACGCCGCCGCCACCAGCCCCGGCGTCGACACCGCCGGGGTCGGCTGGAGAGCAGGCGCGCCCGCGTCTTCCACGAAGGTGATGGAGAAACGGGCAACGCGACCCTGGCCCTTGCGCCAGCTCGTCCGCGCGCTCTTCACGACCGCCTGGAGGGTGCCGTAATAGGGATGCACCAGGGTCCCGGGTCCCGGAGCGTCGAGCGCCACTTCGAGAGCGATGGCCTGGTCGATGACATCGTCGCCGACGACCACCGCCTCGACCTGATAGGTGTGGGTCGCCTCTCCTAGGTCTTCGTTACAGGGCTGGTCCCGCAGCGGAAACTCATGGGTCACAATGGCCCGTCCGCCCGACCTGTCGGCGTTGTCGAAGACGGCAAAAGGAACACCCCGGAACGAGGCCGGCCGGAGGGTCTGACTGGCCCAGGACGCGAGCATCACCAGGCCCCCGCAAACGCATGGCCGGGATCGGCGCCGAAGCTCAGGTCCGGTTGATTGGACGTGGCCGCCGTGATCTGGGCGGCGCCGTCGCTCTTCACCCGAATGTCGATCTGCCCGCGAACGTCAGCCTTTCCAGGCGTGGCACCGGGCGGCGATACCCGGCCGAAGCCTTCGCTAGCCAGGCCTTTGACGTTAGGCGCGTCCGAGGCTGCGGGTTCGGGACCACCGAATGGATTGAGGCTCGAGAGGCTAGGCATGTGCATCTCGGGCAGGTGAACCGAGGCGATCGCGTCGATAATCGGCTTAATCTGATCCCAGGCCCACCGGAAGCCGCTCACCACCCGGTTCCACATGGCCTCGAAGAAGCTGGCAACCCCGGCCCACGCCGTGGTGAGGTCTTGCGCCGCCTGTTTGAGAGCGCCCCCGGCAAGGCGCGAGATAAACCCGGTGGCCATCCCGAAGGCACCTAAGACCCGGCTCCACAGGCTCACGAAGAAGCCCGGCAGTGCCGCCCAAATCTGTTCGATCCCTTTGACCGCACCGCCCAGAACGCGCCCGAGCCAACGGCCAACGGCAGTGGCGCCGCCAATGATCTGATCCCAGAGGCGACGGAACAGGTCGGGCAGCCCGGACCAAATCTGTCCGATCCCTTTGACCGCACCGCCCAGAACGCGCCCGAGCCAACGGCCAACGGCAGTGGCGCCGCCAATGATCTGATCCCAGAGGCGACGGAACAGGTCGGGCAACTTGGACCAATTGTTGTAAATCCATACCGCACTGGCAGCCAGCAGGCCGACTGCGACAACCACGAGGGTGATCGGGGAAAATAGCGCCGCCATCACCGCCCCTAATACCCCCATGCTCATCGCCACCACCCCGACAGCGACCCCCAAGGCAAGCAGACCCGCGATTGCGAGTTTCCAGGGTGACTTCAAAAGAGCTTGAAGCTGCCGGGCCAGCCACTTCGAGACCTGTTCCCAATGGGTAAACACCCACACTGCGGCCACTCCCAACGCGACCACCGCCGCAATGACCGCCGTGATCGGCGCCACCATCACCATCAGTGTCGCCGCTACGGCCAACAGCGGCACCTCCCATTGAGCGTTCTTGCCCAACCCGGCCCACAGCCGGGCCAGCCACTTCGAGACCTGTTCCCAATGGCTCCAGACAAAGAGCGCCGCCATGCCCAAGCCCGCGAGTGCGGCGGAGACCAGCACAATCGGCGACGTCACCGCCGCCAGCACCATCCCGATGCCCCCAACCCCCGCCGCAAAGGCGCCGAAGAGGCCGGCCCCGATCATCAGCTGCCGCGCCAGATTCTGGTGGTCGCGGATCCAGGTATCCAACCCGGCCAGCCACTCCTTAAGCGCGTCAGTCCAGTGCTTGAGGTCATCCGCCACCGACAGTCCCATCGCCGCCTGCACGTTGGTCCAAGTGGCCTGCAAGGCGTTGAGCTTGTTTTCCCACGAGCCCATCAGGGTCTTGGTGCGATCTTCAAGCTCGGGTTGTTGCAATATCTTCTGTCTGATATTATCAGTAATGCCGCGCTTGTCCATAATATCAAGCAACAGCGCTCCACTCCCCCCTTGTTCATTGAGCATTTTGGTCACTGATGTGATCTTTTGCTGTGGCGTCAAGACATTTAGTTTCGATATTTCCCCAACAACATCCCTAAGGCTCTTGGCAGTACCATCTTCATTAAAGGCTTTTATTTGTATGCCTTTATCTTTTAACAGGTCATTCAAGGGCTGCATCGACTTACGATCCATCTTGTTGTCGAGGACCGCCAGCTGGGTCAGCATATCCTTGATCTCGACGCCTGCGTGGCTACCTGACATCCCCCCTATATGCATAGCCGCCAGATGGACTAGCGTTTCCTTAAAATTATCGAGACCAGTGTACCCCATGGCTTCCATCGCCGGCCCCATGTATTTGTAGGCCATGGCCATGTCTTCCATTTTCATCCCAGAAGACTTGGAAACTTGTTGCATGAGATTGGCGGCATCCCGCATTTGACCGGGATCCATAATGCCGCCGCCGTGCATGGTTTCCGTGAATTGTGTTGCGAAATCATGGTTCGTTTGCAGGTTGCGGGGATCCATGATCAGCTTGAGGCCCATCACGGCTTCCAACTGACCGCTGGCGATCTGTTTGGCGCTGTTGCCCAGGCTGCCCAGCTCTGACGCCATATCTTTCGCCGCAGCGGCCGTCACCGGCAGCTTCTGGCTGAGTTCAATGCACTTGTTGACGAGCTGGTCGAACCCATCCTGAACGCCGCCGCCCTTGGTGGCGAAGCTTTCGCGCATGATGGTCAACTGCCCGTCGAACTCCTTGTAGGCCTCCAACGGCCCCTTGAGCATCTCACCCGAAAGCACGCCCGCGCCCAAGCCCTTGAAGCTTTCGCTCACCTCGATCATGGGTTTAATGGGTTCGGCAGCGATCTTGCCCAAGCCCTGGATCGCGCGGCCAATCCGCCGCAGTTCGGCGGTCGCGCGGTCGAACACTTCGACCACCACCGAGGCTTTCATGGGGCTGGTCATGTCGGTTTTCCCTGATCAGGTATGATTAGTCGCGGGCCGGGAACAAACGAACCGCCTGGGTGTGCCAAAAGGCGAGGTCCCTATCATCGAGCGCCATCAATTCGGACGGCGGCCAGTGGAACGTACCGGCGAGATCTCCTAGGACGTCCGCCCAATTCGGCGGCCACCTGACAAAAAACTGCTGACCACCCGGCTAGCCCGGCTAAAGTCAGCCCCGTCCAGCCGGTCGATGATGACGGGCATCAACCCGGCGCTGGCGCCCAGCAGCGCCAGGCCTTGGGTGACGGCATCGCCCTTACCGCTGGCCCGCCGGATGGCGGCTACGGTCAGGCGCTTGAGCGTGAGGGCCTCGTACCGCGTGCTCTGACCGCCCACAGTCACCGAGAATGGAAACTCCAGGGTCAGCGTCGTGCTGCCGTCTTCGTTACGCACAAGGAAGGCTTCGTCCTTGTTATCGTCCTGGTCTTCGACGCTTTCCAGATCATAAACAGGTTCAGTCATGGGAATGTCCTTTCAAGGAGAGAAACTTAACTATAAGGCTGTGCCGGCATACCGTTGTAAACCAGCTTGACTTTGCCATCCTTTCCATCCAGCTCGGCGCCCTTGTCGCCAGCATAGAAAGCGCCGGCCATGACGTAAGATTGGCCGGTGTCACACTGAATCGTGATCGACAGGTCCGTGCCCATAAAAGCCGTGATATCTGTCCCGGTTGTGAACGCGACCTCGCATTCAAGGTGGCTCTCTTTAAAACTCTGGACGTAGTGGACCCGGCTATTGGTGACCAGCGGCTTATTGATCGCGCCGCCCATGTCAAATTTCGTACCGGGGAGGGTATCCAGCGTTTGGCCATTGATGGTGATGGTGATGATGCCCAGGGCTTGAGCCATCTCTATGTCCTCTTTACTGGCTGAAGCTAATTTGCGCCGCGATCACCCGGAGCTGGGCGACAATGTCGGGCGGGATCAAGGCATCAACCCGGCAGGGGTCCGACCCATTGCGCTGAACCACCAGACCCGAGACAAAGGCCGTCGGATTTTCCACCAGACCGGCATCCTGCCAAGCGGCAAAGCGGTTGATGAGAGCGCCCTTGATGGTCTTGGGCGTCACGATGGCCTGCCCGACCCCGAACACGGTACCGTCATCGGCCAGCTTGTAACGGGGGAACATCACGGACAGGTAGCACTGGGTGTCGTAGCGGAGATACGCCACTGTTCGCAGGGTCTCGACATTCAAATAGCTGGTATCAACCGCACCGAAGGCGCCAGTCTGATAGGTGGTGATGCATCTCTCGATGCTGACGCTCCCTCCACCGTCAACGTCAAAGGTGGACACCCCCTCATAGAGCAAGAGATTGCGCTCCTCCCAGGTGAATCGGTCGGCCAGGGCCGGCGCCAACACCACCGGCAGAGGCAGTGTTTGCAATGGCCGGGCGGGATCGATCGACAGATAATAGGCCGCCACGCCGGCCACGGAGGCCGCCCATTCCCAGGTCAGCGAGGGCGACGCCGGCACCCCCAGGATCGAGACGTGGGGGCTGTTGCGTGATTGCCCTAAGGCCGCACAGGTGCCAAAGGTTCCGCGTATCGCCGCCCAAGCCAAGCCGTCCTTCATGACCAGTGGGCCATATTCGGTGGCCAGGAAGGACTCCAAGCTGCCAAGGTTAACAGCGTCGGTCCAGGGCATCACGATGTCGGTGAACCAAGCGCCACCGATGGCGTCCAATACCGGGGTGATCGAGGGATTGGCGGTGCCGCCGGAGAGAGGCGTCACCGTAACGGTAATGCCAGCCGGAGTGGCGTCTCCGGTGTTGTAATTCACCCTCACGTCGATATCGTTGCCGCATAACCCCTTGTGGTTGGCAGTCAGTGTCACCGCCGCGCCATTGATGGTAGCGGAGGCTGGCAGGTCGACGGTCTGAGCCAGTGCCAACAGCATATTGGCGGCGATCGTGGCGGCACTGTCGCCGGCATTCACCAGAGTCTGAACGGCGCGCCCGCCCACATACAAGGCCAGCGTGCCGGCTCCCGTTGCCGCGCCGCCGATGGTGACGGTGCCGGTCGCCGCAACCCCGGCGGCAGTGTCGGCCACGCCGGCAATGTAGACCGGCAGCGCCCCCTGACAGCCCGCCAGCACCGCCGCCGCCATTTGAGCCAGCATCGAACCGGCCCCCGCCAATGTCGCCGCTTGGCCAGCAGTCGTAACCTGCACCGGAGCACCCGGCGTGAGCGTGCCCGAGGCCCGCATCTGCCCGATCACCAGGATCTGGGTGGGCAGGCCGAACAATCCCAACTGGGACTGGTTCGGGACGATTTCGATATAATGTCCCGGCACTCGAACCGTGACGGGGATGTTGTTAAAACTGATAGACATGCGCCCCTCCTGGTTTACTGAGCCGTCACGACGGGAGACGACGCAGAGGCCGCCGCCGTCGCGGCGGTCGCCACCACCATTACGTCACCATCCCGCAACCGCCGCCGCCAGAACGCGATATTTGGGACGATTCTGGCGCTGCCGTCCGAAGGCAGCGGCGCGCCGGTTTGGGGATCGCGGACAGATCGACCAGGTGTCAGCTTGACGAACAGGGAGGGAAGAACGGCGGATGGAACGGTCGCGGATGGAACGGTCACGGCGGGTCTCCTTGCGGCAGGGTGATCTGATCGACGGCCAAGGCATCGGCATCGTCGGGTAAAGGCGAATGGGTGCGCTGGGGCGGATCCCAATCGAGATGCAGGGTGGTCAGACTGGCCACACCCAAGCCGCCGGTTGCGCCTGCCAAGCCATGACCGGGCGTCGCATCGGACGGCCAGCCGTCGGGCACGCCCACGCCCAGATCTAAACCGACCGTGATATCCAGGGCGTAGAGGGATATGAGCTGATCAGCGACCGGCCCCTGCCAGAGCGAGGTGACGCCGCCGAGCACGACCGGCGTGATTTCTAATCCGAACCTCTGGCCCGCGAGCACGCGCCGAACATCCTGCACGATCTGGTAGCTGCCGACCTCTCCAGGCACTCCGCCCAGCCGCCCCGCTGTCGCATTGCGCAGATTGCGAGTACCCACCACCAGGGTCCAGTGGGCGTGATGGCGCCAAAGCCGTTGACTCCGGGGCTCGTCCCCGCCGCCGGTGTAGATCGCCCACACTCCCGGAAACAACGGCGCCATGCGAGCCAGCGCCTCCGGTTCGTCAAATTGGCCCTGCCAAGAGCCAAGAGTCTTGAGCCTGTAGCCCAGGCATCCGCTATCGCTCGCCGCTTTAAGCCGGGCAAGCAGGGCATTTTCAATGGTCCCCAACACCGGCGGCAGGCAGGCGGCGCTCACATCAAGGCCCTCCCGATATGACGATTGACGATGGCCACGATCGCGGCCTCATCGGCAGCGTTGATCCCGAGATAGGGCCGGGCCGGGATGTGGGTCTTGTGTCCCCGTCCGGCATCGCCACCGAGCTGGTGAATGCGGGCGTAGACCGTGTTGGTGCCAACCTCGACCGCGCCGTCGTGGACGCGGGTCGAGATCGAGCCCAACAGGCGCCCGGATCGATGCAGGATTTGCGCGGCGGAGAGTTTTCGAACCGCTCCTTTCCGTAACCCACCCTGAGTCCACGGGTTCTTGCCGGCCCGGTGCATCAGAGTCGACAAGGCCAGCGGCTTCCAGGGCTTGCCCTCGGAGTCGCATTGGCGCTCGAACCGTTCCTGGGTCGATAGCAGCAGCCGACCGCCGATGGCCTCCAGCACCGGACGGCGATTGGCCGAGGCCAGCGCCAGTTGATCGAGCGTGGTCTGGAACGCGGCCAATCCCCGAAACTCGAGGCGGAGCGAAACGCCGGAGTCACTCATCCCAGCCCCCCCCTGTGCCGCCGAGATGACGTGAGGACGATGAAGCGGGGTGAAACTGAACCGCCATATCTCCGCCCAGGGCCGCCGGAGGCGCTTCTGCCCCGGCGCATTCCAGGCGGATGACCCCCTTACCGATCCGCTCCAAATCCCTGAGCGCATCGTCATATCCCTGTCGCACTCGTTCGGAGGCGCCGTCCTTCCACAAGTAAAAGCGCGCGACATTGGCGGCAATCCGAACGATCATTCCGGGCACAACCGGACTCAACGGCAACGCGTAGCGCGGGGCGATGTGGCCGTTAACGACCTCGTCGGCATCTTGGAGCGCCGCCGCCACGATGGTCGGGTCGATGGCTCCCGACAGAGCGGGATCGGCCCGTTGCAAGATTTCGTCCGCTGAGAAGCGGGTGATCAGGTCAGTTTGAGTGGCATAAGTCATGATCAGGACAACCAGTTACTGACCAACAGCTTGGCGGTATCCCGCCAGATGTTCGTGCTTGCGTTGATGGTTTCGGCCTTCAGCACGGTGTTGCCAGGGCCTTGGTTGCTGGGACCAACCACCAACAGGTTCGGCCTAACGTCCATCGAATCCCCGGCCTCGGTGCGTAGGCTACGCAAGGCCGCCATGGCGTTACCGTAATGGGTGCTGTCGAGCGGTTGATTGCTGGCGAAGGCAAACTGCCAAAGACCAAACCCCGCCGCGACCCGCGCATCGACGCCATAAAGAAAGGCGTTCATCTCGAATACATGGGGATCGTCGGGCCGGAAGCGGGAGACAAACGTATAATTCTTACGCTTTTGAAAGATCAGAGGACGCACTTCTTTGCTGGTATCCATCAGATACCACCATGGCCCGGTGCCGTTGGCGTCCATATTGGCCACCGTAATGGCGTTGCCGTTGGCGTCCCAGCCGGGGTGGGCCATGGCAAAGAAGGGCTGGCCATCATAGCATTTGGCACTAGTTCCACTTTGCAGCACCGGAAAGATCAGCTTGTCCGGGTGGGTCTTGGCATTTTGGCCCAGTTGTCGAAATATAGGTGCATAAATCCCGTATTGATCATCCTCAAATTCATCCACCTTGATTTCAACGGTATTTTCATAATGCTTGTTGGTGATGGCAAAATCGTGCGTCTCTAGATTTTGATAAACCCGATTGCCGACCCACTCCCTGAATTTGGTGTTGCGGCCCAACCACGGATAAATCTCGCGGGCCGTGGTTGACGGAACCTCGGTAGCGACCTGGGTCCAATCAGAAGGTGCCGCATCGAAGGCCTCATTAAAAAGTTGCTTGAAACCGACAAAGGCGGCGCGCAGATTCTCGGAATTGACGATCATTCCCAACCCCTATTCTATGGTGACCCAAACACCATCCGCATCGACGGCAAAGACGACGCCGGCTGGGCTGCGGGTGTTGTTGGCGCTGGTGGCGGCCACAGTGTTGTCGTCCACGATCCAGCAGGGCGCTCCGATATTGACGAGCGTCACGGCGTCGTTGCCGGGAGAATTGTTCCAGGCAAAGGTGCCGCGCCGGACCTGTACGACGGCAGCCCCGTTCGCCCCGCTGCTATTATTGGCGTAGTGTTCAGCACGCCCCAGCGCCGTCTTGCCGGTGGCGGTCGAGCCGGGCTCAACAAACCCGGCCACATTCAGCACCACTTGGGCACCCGCATAGACGATCACCCCCGCCGCCACAGGCAACGTGCGCAGCACGGGCTCCCGGAGCAAGGTTCCCCGATCACCAGCCAACGCGGTCATCGGGACACACCTTGCGTTCCTCGCGCCTTGAGATAGGCGGCCTCGTCAATCCCTAGGGCGGACGCGACCGATTTTTCGGCATCGGTCAGCGTGGTGACGGTGCCAGGGGCCGAAGGGGGGGGCCCGGCAGTTCCGGTGCCAGCGATGCCAGGAACCACAACAACCGGCGCATCGGCGATAAATGAATCAAACGCTTGCGGGTTGGCGCTATGCAGCGACACGGCCCATTCTCGCAGCGCCGGAATGATTTTGCCGGACGCGATGGCCGCGTCGACCGCCGCCGTTTGGGCACCGTGAACCCGAGCCGCCAACGCCGTGTACTGCGCCATCGGCACATACTGGGAGGGGTCGGGCTGGCCTACCGTTGACGCCGCCGCCAGGGCGGTTTTGGTCGCGATGACGCCAGCCGCCAATGTGGCCGGGCCAGCGTCAGGCGAGACACCGATCGCCGCCGCGATGGCCGAAAGAGCGGCCTTGGTATCGGTCAAATGGGCCAACGCCGCCTCAAAAGAGGTACCGGCAGGCAAGCCCAGCGTGACCAACAGCTTCGATATGTCCATGGGAACGCCTCCAAAGGATCCGGGCGCCGCTGCGCCCTGGGCCGCAAGCACCGCAGCCAGGTCAAAGTTGGGATTATTGGTCAGACCGGCACGCAGCAGCCGGATCACCTGACCGTTCTTGTCGTGGTGAAACGACGGCGACAGATAGCGATACTGGCCCTCGGCCAGTTGGGCCGCCGCCGTCGCCGTCCACCCGACCCGCCCCCACACGCCGTCGGTGCGGGTCTCCAGCTCGCGCACCCAGCCCGCCGCTGGCGCCGCGCCACCCTTGGGGGCGGCTAAATCCGTGGCGTGATCATAATCAATCACCAACGGCAGCCCCTTGCCGTAGCCCTGGCTAGCCGTAACGATCGCCTCGGCGGCGGCCTTGGTGCCGATCCGGTAGGGGCCGCGCCCATCAACGCCAGTGGTCGTCCCCAACGGCAGCAGTTGCACCCACTCGGTCGGGGTGGCTGGTAGTGCGCTGGCGCAGGTAGCAATCAAGGGACGATCCATCGGGCGGTCTCGGCGGACAGGGGGAAACATCTGCCGTGACCCTGCCCGAAACCCGCTGACGCGGTCAGACGGAAGTGGTTCCGGGGTTAGGGCCGGGAGACGGCGATTGCCGATCATTTAAAGGGGTTTTTAAACGGGCCTGACCCGTGGGGGTGCCCCACCATAGCCCTGAAAGTCGTCGCCACTCTACGGCCTGCTGGCGGCGTTTTTCCAGAGGGCTTGCGGCGGCCGGTTCGCGCGCTCATATTCGGGTGGACGCGCGCGACACGGTGAATCTTCCAGCCGTAGCACGGTCTCTGGCCGGAGCGCGATGTGGGGGAAGTGGAAGTCCCCACCGCGCGTCTCTTTAGCCTTTTAGCCTTCGATAGGACCGCCAGCCACCACCGTTCCGCGCTTGATCAGTTCGGCGATGTCTTTGCTGTTGGTTCGTCGGAACGAGGTTAAAAAATTCTCCTGTCGATCTCCGGTGGTCTTGATCGCTGCCCAATATAGTTTGTCATTGTGTCGCACGATGACGACCGTTTGAGGCCGATTATGAACAATAAGATCGGGTTTGCTGCCCATCTCCGGCAGTTGGCGATAATCTTCGACCGTCAGTTCGGGGTGGTGATTGACGTTTTTGACTGTCGATTGATCCGATAACACCACCAACCGCTGCTGGGCGCCAATCGCCTGGGCGGCGGCATCGGGAAGCAGCATCACCGGCACCGAGCCATCGGGGGACTTGAGAAACGCGGCAAAGTCGGGGGACTTGATCCAGGCCGAGACCACCGCTTGGGCCAGGGCCGGTTCGGCGGTTGCGACCTTTTGCGTAAGCCAACCCCGCGCCCAACCAACCCGGGAAACGGCCAGGCCGGGATTGGTGTCGAAGCCGGGATCGCAGCCGGGCGGGATTTTCTCGGTTTTGCCGGTGCGGCTGTTGAACCACTCCCGGGGCGGCCCAAGATTGGGGACACCGTTCTTCCAGACTTGCTCAAACCTACGCATAGGTAGGTTTGACGCTGGATTTCTGCTTCACTGAGGCTGGTTTCGTGGCCGGCTTGCGCCGACCGCCAGAGCCTTCCTCTCCACAGGCTGACACCGTGGAACTCACG
>CAIXKV010000173.1 GCA_903920145.1 uncultured Rhodospirillales bacterium | reverse complement strand
GTCTGAGGGCAACCCGGTATCGGGCCGCGACGGCGGCCCCGCGTCCTCGTGGACGCGAAGCCCCAGTGTGTGGACTCTCGGGGGCGCGGATGCGCCCGCCCGGCGTCTGAGGGCAGCCTTGATGAGTCACCATCAAGGCCCGATGGTATGAACCGATTACGCCGCCCCCAGAAATTCAAATCCCGCCGCCTCAACCGCCTGCCGAATGACGTCGGCGGTCGCCGAACCCTCCACCGCGATGGTCTTGGCTGCCAAGTCAACCGTCACACCAACGCTCGGCACCGCTCGTTGAACGGCCTGAACGACCGAACGGGCGCATCCTTGGCAGGTCATGCCGTGAACCCGGTACAGATCAGCCATAGCCCCCTCCTGTTGAATGGTCGTAGAGGCCAACGGAAAGCCCCTGACCTGTGTTGGTGCGTCTTATCCTTTCGACGCTCCCGTATGAAGTCCGGTAAGCCCGGTGGTGCCGCGCGCCCGAACCACCGCACTGATCGGAGCCAAAACCAACCCCTTGGCCGCCAAGGTCGGCAGCCAAGCCGCAACAGCGTCCAGAGTCACATCGTGGGGGTGACCAATGGCAACTGCGGCTCCGGTCTGCCGGGCCAATTGTTCCAGCCGCATGAGGCCGGCATGAACGGCGGCAGCCGTCACCTCATTATCGAGAAAAACATTGCGCTGGGTATGAGGGAGATTGATCGACGCGGCCAGCTCTGAGCCAACCGTGCTTGGGATCGTCACCGAATCCAGGAATAAGAGGCCCCGACGATGCAGTTCGGCCAGGATCGGTGCCATCGCTGCGCGATCCATGGTGAAGCGGCTCCCCATGTGATTATTCAAGCCGACATACCCGTCAAACGCCGCCAACCCGTGGTCCAGCCGATGCAGATTCTCATCCGCCGAAAGCCCCGTCAACAGCACGCCCGGACCAGGATCCAACCCCGACGCCAACGGCTCCATGGGCATGTGAACCATCAATTCATGGCCGGCGGCATGGGCGGCTCGAGTCTGGCGTGGAAGATCTCCGGCATAGGGCAGGAACGACAGCGTCAGCGGCCCCGGAAAACCAATCACCCGCTCGGTTCGGCGACGATCCATCCCCAGATCGTCGAAGACCAGAGCCACCATCGGCAACGCCGCCGGCAAAGCAAAAGGCACCGCGTTGCGCAGCCAGGGCGGCTTTTCACCGGCCGCTTCGACGGAAGGCTTGGCTGGCGGAGACAAACCCAACGCGGTTAATTCCACGGCGCCATCAAGGGGAAGCGTGGCCGTGGTGCCGGGCGCCACCGCCAGGGCCGGCGGCAACGCTGCGATATCCAAAGATGGCACTTCGGCAGCAGTGAGAGTCCCATCCGGGGCCGGGCCAGGTTCCTCACCGCCAAGAGCGCCAACCAAAGAGGGTGGAGCGGGAGCGGGAGCGGGAGCGGGAACCGGAGCGGGAACCGGAGCGGGAGTAACCGTATTTGATTGTGACAGATCCGGGGACGGCGGCGCATCCAGTTGAGACGGCGCGTTCAGGTCCGAATCCTGCGGGTCCGGAACGGTGGGCGTCGGAACCGATACCGAAGACGTCTGGGAAGAGGGCGTTGGCGCAAAGGGCAGCTTGATCAGGGGGGCTGGCGGAACGGGCGCTGGGCTTTTGCTTTTTTCCGGCGGAACCGATTCAACGGATGGCCCCGTGGCCACGGGCTGATAGCCGAAAACCACGCCCAACCCAATCCCCGCGCCGACCATCAAAAGACCGCCGAAAATCTGCCCCCAGGACAAACCAGCCTGGGATGAACGGGATTTCTTGGGAACTTGGCCGATCATGACAACGCCACACCATCGGGCTGTTGAGCCGAGGTCACTGCCGACCCTCGCGCAGGCCGCCATCTTTGAAGAGAAAGGGCGTTGCCCACCACAATCAAGCTACTCGAAGCCATCGCCACCGCCGCCATCACCGGACCAAAGACCCCCAACGCCGCCAACGGCAACGCCACCAGATTAAAACCAAAAGCCCAAACCATGTTCTGAATCATTTTGCGCCGAACCGCCCACGCCAGATCGATCAGAACCGGCACCAGCAGCGGATCCCCCCGCATCAGCGTTACGCCCGCCGCGTGAACCGCAACATCGGTCCCGCCTGCCATGGCAATCCCCAAATCAGCTCGAGCCAAAGCCGGAGCATCATTGATGCCATCCCCGACCATGGCCACCCGATGCCCTGCGGCCTGACGGCGCTCGACCTCCGCAATTTTGCCTTCCGGCCGAACCCCCGCACGAATCTGAGAAGGAGCCAACCCAAGCCGGGTTCCGGTGGCCATGGCCGCCGCCAGACCATCGCCGGTCAGCATCACAACGTCAATCCCGACTTCTACCAGCGCCGCCAGGGCCGCTCCCGCCCCGGATCGCAAACGGTCAGTCACCGCGATGACCCCCAAAAGCCGGGGCGGATGCTGTGGCCCGGTCTCGCCGACCCACACCACAGTCCGCCCGGCCTGCTCCCAGGCCAAGGCTGTCCTGGTCAGCGGTGCCGGATTTATGCCGATCTCGGTGATCAGGGCCAAACTCCCCACCACGACATCCCGCCCGGCCACGGTGGCGGCAACGCCCCGTCCCGGCAGGGCCCGAAATCCGACGGGTTCAGGCACGTCCAGGGCCCGAACACGGGCGGCCTCGGCCATGGCACGAGCCAAAGGATGATCATTGCCCCGTTGAACCCCAGCCGCCAAAGCCAACACGCCGTCAGAATCACCTTCCACCACTTCAATATCGGCCCATTCGGGACGGCCTTCGGTCAATGTTCCGGTCTTATCGAACAGCACCGTCGTCACCCGACAGGCGGTTTCCAGAGCCTCGGCATCCCGGATCAAAAGGCCATGACGTGCGGCAACACCAAAGGCCACAGCCATGACCGCAGGGGTCGCCAAACCCAAGGCGCAAGGACAGGCCACCACCAGCACCGTCACAGCCGGCAAAATCGCGGCTAAAGGCTCGCCGGTGGCCAGCCACCACCCCACCGCCGTCACCACCGCGATGCCAACCACCAAAAACGCGAACCAGCCACTGACTTGATCGGCTAAACGCTGAATGCGAGGCTTAGTGGCCTGGGCATGGCCGACCAAGGCGATCATCTGTCCCAAAATCGCATCGTCTCCCACGGCCCTAACCCGCAGCGTAAGACAACCATCGAGATTGTGAGTCCCGCCGATCACAAAGGCTCCGGGGCCGCGTTCCATGGGCATGGGCTCGCCGCTGACCATGGCCTCGTTGACCGAGGCCCGGCCTTCCACCACCACCCCATCCACAGGAATCCGCTCACCAGCCCGGACCACCGCCAAATCGCCGGGCATAATCAGGCCGACCGGGATTGTCTCCTCGCGCCCATCCCGCCCCCGGCGGCGCGCCGTTTCAGGGCGCGAGGCCAACAACAACTCAACGGCCCGATTGGTCGCCCGTCTGGCTCGCGCCTCCAGTCCCTTCCCAACAATCACCAGGAGGATGACCAAGGCCGCGGCTTCGAATTGCGGGGGGGCTCCGTCCAGCACTCGCCAAACCCCAAGGCCATAAGCGGCACTGGTGCCCACCGCCACCAGAACATCCATATTTGCGCCGCCGGTTCGGAGCGCGAACCAAGCCCCCCGGTAAAAGCGAGCACCAGCCCAAAACTGAATCGGAGTGGCCAACCCCCATTGCAGCCAACCGGGCAGACCCACCGGCACCCCAGCCAGCATGCCGATCATCTCCGCCAGAAGCGGCAGACACAGCAGTCCCGAAATCACCAGCACCGGCCTCACGGGCCCATCCTCTGCGGTTCTGCTCTCCTCGTGGGAGGTTTGAACCTCGGACGTTTGGGTCTTGGCAACCGGACGCGCTCCGAAACCGGCAGCCTCCACAGCCATAATCAAATCAGGGACGCCGATCCGTTCAGAGTCAAAAACCAACTCGGCCCGTTCGGCGGTCAGGCTAATCGAGGCCGACAGCACGCCGGGTTGCCGCATCAACAGCCGCTCCAGGCGGGATACGCAAGCGGCACAGGTCATGCCGGTTATAACAAACCGAGCAATCGTCGACGTGGTCTCCGTGGGCGCCACTTGATCCATTGCCGTTCCTCTAGCCTAAAAGGTCTCTAGGACTCATTTCTATAGTCTATATGATCTTGATTATGACTTTGATAAGGCTCTAAATTTGGGTCCACATAGACTGAAAAATCTGTTATTTTGATATTTTCTTTATGAAGAAGAGCATTGTGGATTTTTTTCTGGGCGATTTGCCTTCCCATGAAATCACCCATTGCTTCGGTTCCATGCTCAAAGCGATAGAGCATGGTGCGGATCGCTTCGGGGCTGTTGTCAACACCGATCCAAGTCCGACCCAACATATTGGCAGCCACCAGTGTTGTGCCCGATCCCGCAAAACAATCGAGAATGATATCTCCAGGATGACTGGAGGCTTCGATGATCCGAGAGAGCAAATTTATATTTTTCTCAGTCGGATAACCGCTGATAGGAATCATTTGATTATGAGCATCCCGATAATCTAACCAGATATCTTGGACGGAGACCCCGATGCTTTCATCGAGCCAAACCTTACGGCGAGGGTTTCCAGTCTTTGACCAAGAGATCTCTCCTCGTTTATCCATATCCTCCAGTGTCGATGGCGGATATTGCCAATGCTTCCCCATGGGAGGCCGTACACCACGCCATGGCTGGCCGGTCTCCCCCTCCCTGATTCCCGGAGCATGCACCGGCACTTTCATGAATCTCCGACCCGTGATGGGGTCTACATACTGATATTCCTTGGCTCTGGCTTCAGTCCAGGGCTCAACGGGTTTATTCCAGACATAGCGATCTGATTTTGTATAAAATAATATATAGTCAGAAATATTCCCGTATTGATTGCGGGTGTAATTCTTAGGATTTGACTTTTTTCTAGTGATGCAATTTCGAAAATTTTTGGAGCCGAAGATCTCATCCATAATAATTTTAGCGTGAAAAATCATCTTAGCATCAAGATGAAGGTAAATTGAGCCATCCTGTGCCAATAGCTCATGAATCTGCACCAATCGTTCGCGGATAAATTCGAGATATCTGTAGCATTCAAAAACATCTTCGTAAGCATAAGACAGTTTACGAGAATGAAAAATGGATTGAGTGGCAAAGGGTGGATCGATATAGACCAGCCTAACCTTGCCTTTCATGCGATCATCGCGAGCCAAGTGAGCCAACACAGAGCCGTTCTCGGCGAAGTATAATCTGTTATCAACGTCTCCCGTTCCCCGCCGAATCATCTCAAAGACGCCGGGTGGCCTCTCAAGGATTTCAGCAACCTCCTTTTTGCCCGGATAGGTCAGTGCGATGGGATGGGATTCCTCCGTACTGCGGATGGGAGACCGTGGAACACCTGTTGCCATTTCAAAAATCCTCGACCTTCCCTAGCCCGGATGAATCGACGATCCGGGCCAGGAATAAAGGCCGATCAGGAAAGAGTAGCGATCTGGGCAGGATCGCGGCGGAACGGGTGACCAGGATAAACCCCAAGCAGCTTAACCATAACATCCTGTTTTGGATTCAGGCGGGCATCGCTGCCAGCGAAAAAAGCCTCATCCTCGGGAGTTTCGCACCGTTGCACGAAAAAGCGCAGCTCCTCCAGCGCGTGCTGCATCGCCTGATCCGCCGGATGGCCTTCGACATCGGCGTAAAACTGGGCGGCGGCAAAACGCCCAGCAACCATGTAGCTTTCAAGCTTAGTGATATTGATGCCATTGGTGGCAAAACCACCCAGCGCCTTAAAAAGAGCTGCCGGCACACTTCGGACTCGAAAGACCAAGGAGGTGATGACCAAACGATCCCGATCATAGCCGGCAATGACCGGCTGACGGGCCAAAATCAGGAACCGAGTGGTGTTGTGTCGATGGTCTTCAACCCCCTCTATCAGAGTTTCCAGATGGTGAATGTTGCCAGCCAACCCCGAGGCAATCGCGGCGATGCTGGAATCACCGAGCCGAGCCACTTCAGCCGCAGCGGCGGCGGTGTCGGCATGAGTTACCGGCCTCAGTCCCAAACGACGCAGGGTCTCCCGGCACTGGGACAAGGCGTGGATGTGGCTGCGAACCGTGCGCACGTCTTCCAGGCGGGTTCCGGGCAGCACCAGCAAATGGTGATGAATCGGTTGGAAATGCTCACCGACAATCCCCAGGCCGCCATCAGGCAACAGATGGTGAATATCCGCCACTCGCCCTGCCACCGAATTTTCCACGGGAATCATGGCATAGTCAGCCGCGCCCCCGTGAACCGCAGCAAAAGCATCCTCGAACGCCGGACAGGGGAGAGTCCGGGGCGTCGGGCACACGCTATGACACGCCAGATCGGAATAAGCACCCGGCAAGCCTTGGAAGGCAAAGGTGGTGCCAGCAGGAAAGGCAAGAGACATGGAGCAAAATCCAAACAACGACCGGGAATGATTGGGCTGCCAGTATCGGCGTCCTCCCCCGGAACCGTCAATGGCCCCGGAACCATCAATAACCATCAATAACTTGGCCCCGAACCGCCCACACGGACGCGAGGGCGCTCGCCCGGCGTCTGGGCAGACTGAGTCTGCCACATCGTGCCCAATGACATCACATGATTGATGGCATGACATGATTTTTAGAAAAAATTTCGACATGCCTAAAACCACACACTGAATATGAATAATCCTCCCCCTACAATTGATTTTTAGTTCCTTTGTTACGTAATCAGCGATCAGGTCGTCATTAAGAGCGATCCGCATTCAATCTGACACAGCCTAAAGCGGTTAATGGAAAATCTATATAAATTATATGCGATCCTAAAAATCGCCTTTTCTTCCCAAGGAAGGAGTCCTATGTTCATACCACCGATCGTCTAGCCTAAGAGCCGGGGCTGCGGTGCTTTGCCAGAGAAGGAAGGCCACTTGATGTTCAGCTTCTTCAAATCACAAAGGGCTCTGACCCGTGTCGATCATGCGGGTCAGGTGGCGGCCATCGGTCGTTCTCAAGCCGTGATTGAGTTCGCGCTTGATGGGACCATTATAACAGCGAATGAAATTTTCTTAAATGCACTGGGTTACACTCTTGATGAAATTAAGGGAAAGCATCACAACATTTTTGTTGAACCTGCATTCAGAAGCAGCCCCGAATATCAGCAATTTTGGGAAAATCTCAGACGCGGGCAGTTTCAGCGGGCTGAGTACAAGCGGATCGGCAAAGGTGGCAAAGAGGTTTGGATCCAGGCCACTTACACCCCAATCATGGATACTAAAGGGAAGCCGTTTAAAGTGGTTAAATATGCCACCGATATTACTGAACAAAAGGTAGTTAATGCTGATTATGCCGCTCAGATTGACGCCATCGGTAAATCCCAAGCCGTAATTGCGTTTGGTATGGATGGCACAATCATCACCGCCAATCATAATTTCCTTAAGGCATTAGGCTACACCCTTGAAGAAGTTAAGGGAAAGCACCACAGCCTCTTTGTTGAGGCCAGTTATCGCAACAGCCCCGAGTATCGCGAGTTTTGGGCAGCCCTGAATCGCGGCGAGTATCAAGCGGCAGAGTTCAAGCGGATCGGTAAAGGCGGCAAAGAGGTTTGGATTCAAGCGTCTTACAATCCGATCCTGGACCTGAACGGCAAGCCCTGCAAAGTGGTTAAATACGCGACAGACGTTACTGAAATGGTGACAACTCGCATGGAAGCCGAGCAGGGCGCGGCTGAATGTATCGAGGTTCTCAACGGACTGGCTGATGGCGATCTAACCAAAAAGATGGTCCAAAGCTACTCTGGAACTTTTGCCCAGATACAGGTCGCGCTTAACGGAACCGTCGATAAATTGTCGGAACTGGTCAACACGATCTCTGGCGCTGCCAACGCCATCAACACCGCCGCCGGGGAAGTCTCCTCGGGCAGCGGCGACCTGTCCGAGCGGACTGAACAACAGGCCTCCAGCCTGGAGGAAACGGCGGCTTCGATGGAGGAGCTGGGCGCAACAGTGCGGACCAGTGCCGAGAATGCCCAACGTGCCAATAAAATGGCTGGTGACGCCCGTGGCGCCGCCGAACAGGGCGGTGTGGTTGCCGGTTCGGCGATCGATGCCATGAAGAGCATCGCCGAAGCTTCCAAGAAAATTACCGAAATCATCGGCGTCATTGACGAAATCGCGTTCCAGACCAATCTGCTGGCCCTGAACGCCGCCGTGGAAGCCGCCCGCGCAGGGGATGCCGGCAAGGGCTTCGCCGTGGTGGCGCAGGAGGTCCGGGTTCTGGCCCAGCGTTCCGCCCAAGCATCGAAAGAGATCAAAACGCTGATCACCAACAGCGATAATCAGGTCCAGAACGGGGTTGAACTGGTTAAAAAAGCTGGCGACTCTTTAAGCGGGATCGCCAAAGGCATTCAGGATGTTGCGGCTTTGATCAGTGAGATTGCCGCTGCCAGTAAGGAACAAACCACCGCGTTGGACGAGATCAACTCGGCGGTTGCCTCCATGGATGAGATGACACAGAAAAATGCGGCCCTGGTGGAAGAAACCACGGCAGCCGCCCAGTCCATGGCCAGCCAGGCCTCTGATCTGGAGCGACAGATGGCCTTCTTCACGCTTGCCGCCGAAACCAATCGCCCCGTGGCCGTGCGGGCTCAATCGACGAACCATCGAGCGCCTCCCGCGCCACTCACCCATCGGGCACCGATTCACAAACCTACGGCCAAACCAACGTCAGTGACCCGTAAATCGTTGGCAGCCTCCAAACCTGCTGGTTCCAGAGCCCTGCGCCGCGCCGAGGATTCTCACAACGATAGCGAGTGGTCGGAATTCTAATCCCATAGCCGCCCTCGGTTTTGACGGTTGAAACGGGGGCGGTTGTTTTCTGTGCGATCGTCAGGCTCCGATGGAATAGACTGCGGAGCGGCGGACGCGCCACCTTCCTTGCGTTTTTTCGGGGATTCGGTGATAGGGTGGCGCTGCCCGCAAGCCCCTGCCCTTTGCGAATGCCTGGACCATGGCCTCTGATCTTGAACCGCAACGTCCGGTCTTGACGTTCTCGCGCAAAATACAGCTCATCAATTGGGGGCTGGTTCTTTTGATTTGCGCGATCACCGGCGTTGGTATTGGCCTGCTCTATTCTGCCGCTGGGGGCAAGTGGGAGCCCTGGGCCATGCGACAGTTGGTTCGTTTTTTTCCAGCTTTCCTTATTATGTTGATTTTTGCTCTTATCGATATTCGTATTTGGCTACGTTTTGCCTATATTATTTATGGTGTTATGCTGTGCCTGCTGGTCGCAGTGGAAATCCGGGGCCAGGTTGGCATGGGGGCCCAACGCTGGATTGATCTGGGCTTCTTTGTCCTTCAACCTTCAGAACTAATGAAATTGGCCCTGGTCCTAGCTCTGGCCCGCTATTTCCATGGCCTGACCTTAGATCAGATTGGTCGCCCCTTGGTTCTGATTCCTCCTCTGGCCCTGGTCTTCCTCCCGGTCAGTCTGGTCTTGCTGCAACCCAATCTCGGAACGGCGCTGCTTCTCATGTTCACGGCCGCCGCAATCTTTTTTGCAGCCGGCGTTAGATTGTGGAAATTTGCCTTGGCCATTGGCAGTGGACTGAGCGCTATCCCCATTGGTTGGGAGTTTTTACATGATTACCAGAAACAACGGGTCTTCAATTTTCTGAATCCCGAGCGGGATCCTCTTCGAACCGGCTATAACATCATACAATCAAAAATTGCGCTGGGCTCTGGTGGATTATTCGGCAAGGGCTTTATGCTCGGCTCTCAAAGTCAATTACAATTTCTTCCCGAAAAACACACTGATTTTATTTTTGTAGTCTTGGCTGAAGAATTTGGAATGGTCGGAGCTTTATTCATACTATTCTTATATGTTTTAGTTTTTATTTATGGAATTGTCATAACACTGAGCTGCCGTAATCAATTTGGGCGGTTGATTGGTGTCGGTTTGACCATGACATTCTTCCTTTATGTCTGTGTTAACGTCTCGATGGTAACTGGGTTGATTCCAGTGGTTGGTATCCCGCTTCCTCTGGTTTCCTACGGTGGCACAGCGATGCTAACGCTGCTGTTGGGCTGCGGGCTTCTTTTAAGCGTCTCCGTTCATCGGGACATCCGCATTCCGCGAAGCGGTCTGGCCGAACTTTAGCCTAATAAAGTTTCTGCCTTTCGAACTGGACTCGACGATCATGGCGCTATTCCATTAGGGTGTGTGCCTGCGATATCCGACCGGCGCAGAGATTTCACTCCCGGACGAGCCTTCTAAGGATCCAAAAGACATGACCAGCGTCGCAGATCTAAAGACCCGTCTGGCCTTCGTCGGACTCGATCAAGTACCACCGCAGTTGTTCCGTGATGCTTGGGCATTGATCGATGGTTCTCTGGCGTCGATTCTTGATGAATTCTATGCTGCCCTTCCTAAAGTGGCAGCTTTGCGGCCCTTATTACATGGACAAGATATTTCCCGCTTAAAGACAGCACAAAGAACCCATTGGCAGGCGTTATTCTCGGGACGGTTCGACGCCGATTATTTAGAACGGGCGGCGCGAATCGGTCATGTTCACCATCGGATCGGCCTGCCGCCTCATTGGTACTTTGCGGCTTATAGCTTTTTTTTACGACGCCTCTCCACGATCATTGCGGAAAAAGAGCGCCGGAATGCCGCGCGAGCCGGGCAACTTTATGCTTTGATTTCCAGTGCGGTCTTTGTGGACTTGGATATCTCTTTCGAAGCCTACTCCAAGGCCCTCATTGATCGGGCCAATGGCATGATCTGCGAGTTGGCCGATAACTTCGAGGAGACGGTGTTAGGAGCAATCGGCACCGTCACCGATGTTTCAGGCCGGGTCAATCATGCCACCGATGGCATCAACACCACCATCGAACGCAACGATGCCAAGGCCAGCATTGCCGCCCAAGCCGCAACCGGCACCAGCCGCACGGTGGAGGCCGTAGCGGTTGCCACCGAGGAATTGACGTCCTCCATCGCCGGAGTGATCGGCCAAGTCAACGAATCGTCGCAGATCGTGGCCCATGCCCGCGACGCTGCTGAAAAGTCCCGAGTCACCATCGCCAATTTGGCAGAATCGACCCAGAAGATCGGCGCCGTCCTACGCATGATCGAGGCCATCGCCCGTCAAACTAACCTGTTGGCACTCAATGCCACGATCGAGGCAGCACGGGCCGGTGAAGCAGGCCGAGGCTTTGCCATCGTTGCCCACGAGGTGAAAAATCTGGCCCGTCAAACCGCCGATGCCACCGAAGAAATTTCGAAACAAATCGGCCAAGTCCAAAAAGATACCCGAGACGCGGTGGCGGAAATTGGCCAAGTGGGCGACGTGATTTCGCGTCTTGACGGTATTTCCGGACATATCGCCGAATCGATGACTCAGCAGGGCCGAGCAACGGCAGACATTGCCCGCAACATCAGCCACGCCTCGAATGCCAGCACCGATATTACCCGTCAGCTCGGGGATTTGGCAGAGGGCAGCGCCGAAGCGAAAAAAGCTGTCACGGCCATTTCAGAGGTCACGATTGAGCTGCGCGACGCCTCTCACGACCTGCAACAGGCTCTGGATCGCTTTATCAAGCATGTGCAAACCCTCAAGCAGGCTGGCTAAGAGAAAAGGTGCATCATCAAGGCATGAACGCTGACTCATCCGACTTGACGGTACGATTCCCTTATTTCCGCCGCTGCCGCCCGCGCCCGCCCGGCCTGGCCATCGCGGACGCCGCCGCCTGTGGCGCCATGCCGGGGCGATCCAACCCCAAATCCATGGCTTCAAGGCGCCGAAGCTCGTCACGCAGCCGGGCAGCCTCCTCAAACTCTAAATCTGCCGCCGCCGCCCGCATACGCTTCTCTAAATCAGCCATCACCGTCTTCAGATGGCTGCCACTGAGATGAAGCGCATCGACAACGCCCGTACCGACGGTGACACGGTCACCCCGTTCATAGACGCTGGACATGACATCGGAAATCGACTTACGCACGCTTTCTGGAGTGATGCCATGGGCAGCATTGTAAATTTGTTGTTTTTCCCGCCGCCGATTGGTTTCGGAAATGGCATAGCGCATGCTTTCTGTAATCTTATCGCCATAGAGAATCGCCCGGCCCTCCAAATTGCGAGCGGCGCGACCGATGGTTTGGATCAAAGAGGTCTTAGAGCGTAAATAGCCTTCTTTATCCGCATCAAGAATGGCTACCAGAGCGCACTCCGGGATATCCAACCCTTCCCGCAACAGATTGATCCCAATTAATACATCAAAGGCCCCTAACCGAAGATCACGAATAATTTCGATCCGCTCCAGGGTTTCGACATCTGAATGAATATAGCGAACCCGAATGCCATTTTCGTGCAAATACTCGGTCAGAGCCTCGGCCATCTTCTTAGTGAGTGTGGTCACCAGAACCCGCAAGCCACGTGCCGCCAAGTCCCGGCATTCGCCAAGCAAATCATCCACTTGATGTTCAGTCGGTCGGACGATGACCAACGGATCAATCAGCCCAGTTGGCCGCACCACCTGCTCGACAAAAACACCGGCAGTTTGCCCCAACTCCCATGGCCCCGGCGTCGCCGAGACAAAAACCGTTTGCGGACGCATGGATTCCCACTCTTCAAACTTGAGCGGGCGGTTATCCATGCAGGAGGGCAATCGGAAGCCATGCTCGGCTAGCGTCGATTTTCGCACAAAGTCGCCGCGATACATGCCGCCCAATTGCGGCACCATGACATGGCTTTCATCCACAAATAACAGCGCGTCTTTCGGCAAATACTCGAATAACGTTGGCGGCGGTTCGCCTGGAGCCCGCCCAGTGAGAAAACGGGAATAATTTTCGATACCAGCACAGATTCCGGTGGTCGCCAGCATCTCAAGGTCAAAGCGCGTGCGTTGGTCAAGGCGTTGGGCTTCCAGCAAACGACCTTGGGCCTCCAGCTCGGCCAACCGCCCCTCAAGCTCGCGTTTAATATGTCCGATTGCTTGGTGCAATGTTGGTTTAGGGGTGACGTAATGGCTGTTCGGGTAAACCCGGACATGGGTCAGCGCCACCAGCTTTTCGCCGGTCAGAGGGTCGATCTCGTGGATAGCCTCCAATTCGTCGCCAAATAATGAAAGTCTCCAGGCCCGATCTTCCATATGAGCCGGGAATAGTTCAATCGTATCTCCCCGAACCCGGAAGGTTCCCCGTCCAAATGCCAGATCATTTCGTTTATATTGAAGATCACTTAAACGCCTCAAGAACCCATTACGTTCAATGGATTGCCCAATCTCTAGTGTTAGCGTCATCTCTCCATACATTTCCGGTGAACCAATGCCGTAGATGCAGGAAACCGACGCAACAATAATCACGTCATCGCATTCTAACAAAGATCGAGTTGCAGCATGACGCATACGGTCGATCTGTTCGTTAATCTCGGCTTCTTTTTCAATATAGGTATCAGTACGCGGTACGTATGCTTCAGGCTGATAATAATCATAGTAAGAGACAAAATACTCAACGGCATTATCTGGGAAAAATGATTTCATCTCACCGTAAAGCTGGGCCGCTAATGTCTTGTTCGGAGCCAAAATCACGCTAGGCCGCTGCAATGCCTGGATAATATGAGCCACTGTAAATGTTTTACCGGAGCCGGTGACCCCCAACAAAACCTGATTGCGCTCTTGACGAGCGATTCCGTCGCACAGTGCCGCAATCGCCTGGGGCTGGTCGCCTGCTGGTTGGAAGTCAGAAACCAGACGAAAACGCCGCCCTCCTTCGGGGCGCATGCGAGGCGTGACGGAGGGAGTCAAAAGCGGTGCGATCATGCCCACACCATAGCGCGGCATCACCCCAGAAACCAGCGCGCCCACAGCCCGCCATAATTGTTGGCGAGTGTTCCATTCGAAGGCGCGAACGGCTCCTCCCCCTTGAATGGAGTTTCATCCGTCCCCTTTTGATGAGACATAATGCGCGGGCACTGTTGCGAACATCCCCCGCCCCCAACCACTTGATGAGGCATCCGTATGTTCTCCTTCGTGAAGTCCTTCGTCGGCGTGAAAGGCCAGCAGCTCGGTCAGGATATCGTCAAGGCGATCGTCGAAATCGATCCCGAATCGGCGACTCAAGCCCAATTGGACCAAATGGAGAAGGATCTCGACAAGGCTGGCGAGGTCATCCAGAAGTTGCGGGCCGACTATGATCGTGAAATCCGGGAAGCCGAGGCCGCTCGGAAACGCTACGACCAATTGCTGGCAGCGGCGGAAGTGCTTCAAGCCAAGCTCGCGGATCCGACCGCTTCTGACCACGCTAGCGTTGAGGCCAGCCTGAATCGGTTGGTCGGCCAGTTGGAACAGCTACAGCCCGAAGTCGAGAGCGAGCAAAAAGACGTGGATGAGGTCAAGGCGCTACTTGATCAGGCCAATGCGGCCTATCAGGAAAAAGCGGCGGCCCTGACCACCGCCCGCCAAACCCTGGAACGGGCCAAGCGCGACATGCAGCGGGCCATTCAAGAGCAGGAACGGGCTGACGAAAAAGCCAAACGGGCCGCCGAGGTGGCTGGCTTGCGTCAGAATTCAACCTCGAGTCTGACCATCGCCACCGACGCCATGCAGCGCCGTTCTGACGAGGCCCGAGCCAAGACCGAAGCGGCTAAACTCAAGGCCGAAACCCTGACCACCCTGACCCGGCCCACCACCGACGATCCCAATATCGCCGCCGCTTTGAAAGCGGTCCAGGGCGGCGCCTCCAGTGGAAATATTGCCGATCGTTTGGCTCGGTTGAAGAAGTAACAATAAACACCATCAGGCCTTGATGTTGGCGCATCTGCGCCCACCTAGCGTCACGACGGCAGCTTCGCGCGCACGGGCGCGCGAAGCTGCCGTCGCAGCCCACGGGGACCGGCGCCATCCCAGCGCCATGCCCGTGCCCTTTCCCCCAAAAACCCCCGCGACACCCTGGCCGAGGGCTGGTTATGATCAGACCGCCTTATAACCATGCTGTCGAGTCGTTATGAAAACGCTTTTGTTCCTGGCCGTCGCGGTCGTCGCTCAAGCCGCCGGCAATATCTGTCTCAGTCTGGGGATGCGACACCTAGCCGCCGCATTTAGCGCCGACTCGGAACACTGGGGCGCCCTGGCCCTCCTAGCCTTAACCAGCCCTTGGCTGTGGGCCGGAGCCGCCTTGCTGGCAACCTTTACCCTTCTTTTTACATTGGTCCTCTCTTGGACTGACCTAAGTCTTGCTCTACCTGTTATTTCAGTCGAAATTGTTGTTAATGTTGCCCTTGCTGGATGGCTTCTAGGAGAATCAATCTCGCCTTTACATTGGCTTGGTACAATTTTAGTTGCGGCTGGGGTTGCTCTGGTGGTTGGAACCGCTCAAGACAAAACAAGCCTAGACCAAGGGCAACCCGCATGATTGGCTTAACCATTGGCCTGATTGCCTTAATGGTCATTGCCGATGCCGCCAGCGATGTCCTGGTTGCGCGCGCCATGAAACAAATCGGTGAAGTCACCAATTTTCGACCACGCGCCTTGCTCAAGACTTTGGGCCGGATGTTCCGCACACCAAGCTTCGGGGCTGGAATTAGCGCTGCCGCCATCCATTTCTTCACATTCCTAACACTCTTAAGCTTTGTTGGCTTAAGCTATGTTTTTCCCGCTACTGCACTGGTCTATGTTCTCGCTACGGCTGGAGCCCAAGTGATTCTCAAAGAGCATGTCTCACTTCGGCGTTGGGCTGGGGTCTGCTTGGTCTGCGCCGGAATGCTACTGGTTTCGGTGAGCTGATGACCCATCGAGCCTTGATGTGGACTTATCAAGGCTGCCCTCAGGCGCCAAGCCGCAGCAACCCGAAGACCGGATCAGAAAAAACCCGGCCAATACCGTTGGCCGGGTTCTTCCTTACTGACTCTGACGAACTCACAGGTCCGAAGGCGACCTTATTCCTTCGGGGCCGGCGAGAACGGGATTGGCGGAACCGGGTTGATGTACACGATGATGTGATCAGTCCGGTTGCGGATCTCGTTCACATTGTCCCGAGTCGGCTTCGGCAGACGGGTTTCGCCGCGCGCTTCAACACTCAGGTCGTTCGGGTTGACACCAGCGGCAATCAGCGCCTGCTTCACCGATTCAGCCCGACGCTCGGAGAGCTTCAGATTGTAATCCATCGAAGCGCGGGTATCGGCCCAACCGATGATGTGGGCCAGCTTTACCTGCTGGTCGGCATCCGGGGCATAACGGACGACGTTGGCATTCGACTTCTTGATCAGACGGGCGATCTCTTCGACGATCGGCAGGTCAGACTTGCGAATGTTTGACTTATTCGTGTCGAAGAAGATCACGAAGCTGTCCGGGTATTCGGCGGGCGGGCAGGATTGTTCGACCTGAGCAACTGCGGTCTGGAAATCGGCCTTCAGCGCCTCGATCTCGGTCTTCTCCCAGCCTTCCTCCAACTCCTCGATCAAGGCGTCAAAGGTGCTCTGGGCCTTCGCCGCCGCTTCCGGTGCCCGATTGCGGGTGCACTTAAAGAGGGCGTTGGTCAGCCGGGTCCGCCATGCGTAGGCTTCGGCATAAGAGACCGTCACAGCGCGAGGCGCCCAATTGACCTTATCCAGATCCCAACGATCGGGCAGTTCCGGATCAATGACCACGCCCTGGGCCGACAACAGGGCCTTACGCGCGAACACTTCGTAATTCCGGAGGTCGCCCTCTTCCTTCTGGTTCACCGCCAACTCGGTGTAATTCTTGGCCAGTGCCTGGGTAAAGGGCGAGCCAACCGGAGTTTGGTTCTTAAGCGCCTCGAACACGCTCGGGTCACCATACTCACGCGCGCTCATGGTATGGCCCACCAATTCCATGTGGCCGCAACCCGAGAGCGCCAGACCCAGCGCGCCCATGGTAAACAACTTAACTTTCATCTTCGTACTCCCCGTTTCGACCGAGTTCATTAGATCGCAGTAGCGACCCTGCTTTAGAGATTTCATCAACCCCGCGATCAGCGATCCGCAGAACCCTTGGGTAAAGCTTGTAGCCGATCGTTACTCGAAGTCGATCGCCCGATCAAACCCTCACTATCGAGGTCTTAAACGACTGTGTTGTTCTGGTCACAAATAGTTCGGCAGGTACTACGCGAGACACAGCAAAACTCGACTTGAACCATGACTCGGCCCAGGCCCGCCCAAGATACGTTGCTTCAACTATAACCCTAGAGCATCGCTGGCTCAGTTTCAATCGCCTAAATTTACGCCCCACTTCGAAGAACCGCCGATAAGTGACAAAATCACCTGATCGCTGCGATGGATGTCGATGAATTAACACGCCTCCGTTGCTCACTTGCCACACTCATCATGCTTCAACAAGCGACCTGCCCCCTTTTCGCTCATCGTGCCGATTTTTCGGCCTTACCCACATCTCCGCCCGTCATGACACGCGAAAGGTTCGGTGATCATAAATATAGGATTGACGCCTGTGATTGGGAACCCATCGACAAGCTGTCGATACTTTTGCACCTATTTTTTGGGAAGGAGAGGCCTTGATGTTGCTCCATCGAGGCTATAGACGCCATGCGGGTATATTCACGACTTCTTTATCTTCGCGCACGAACGCGAAAGAGTATTACCCTATAGGCGCTAAGAGAGTGCTGCTTTTTTCGTTTTTGCAAGGTTCCACCCTGCGCCCACAAGGAGGCACAGCCTCCTTGTGTCTGGATACCGGCGAGCCTGACATATCGCCGGCCCTCGGGCCGCGACGGCGGCCCCGCGTCCTCGTGG
>CAIXKV010000172.1 GCA_903920145.1 uncultured Rhodospirillales bacterium | reverse complement strand
CCTTGATGGTGACTCATCAAGGCTGCCCTCAGACGCCGGGCGGGCGCATCCGCGCCCTTGGCTTCGCGCGCATGGGCGCGCGGGGCCGCCGTCGCGGCCCGATACCGGCGATGTGTCAGTATCAGGGCTCGCCGGTATTATGCCAAAAGGTTGTGCTGCTTGGCGGCCAGGACCACCTGGGTCCGGTTGCGAACCTTAAGTGTCCTCATGATTGCGGCCAAATGCACTTTGACTGTGGCTTCTGAAATCGCCAACGACTGAGCGATCTCCTTATTGGATTTGCCCAACGACAATTCAGCCAAAACCGCACGCTGTTGACGAGTCAGATGGGCATCGAGCGGCACTGAAATGGTGACATCTTCGTCATGACGCCCTTCTTCATGGGATCCCAGCACCGACGGCGGCAGATAAACGCCCCCGGCCAAGACCAGACGAATCGCTTCGGTCATGATTTCTGACGTCGACGTCTTTGGGATAAATCCCGACGCCCCAGCCGCCACAGTGGACCGAATAATACTGGGACTATCCAACATTGATACGATGATAACCGGCAATTCCGGCTGGACGTCTTTGAGCGTCGTGATAACATCGCATTGATTCATGCCCGGCATTAACATATCCATTAACACCAGATCATAAGAACATTCGCGGGCTGCCCGCAGCAAATCATCACCGGAGCCCACTTCCTGGATCGTGACATCTGAATCCAGATCCGCCAGGATATACCGCATACCCGAACGGAACAGCACATGATCATCCGCCAGCAGGATTTTCATTGACCTAACCCCTCCCGGCAAACCGGCTCCGACGAATCGCCCTACGGCACCGCATGCCCTCCATTCGAGCTTTATACGTCGTCTTCCGCGCTTTGGCGAGACGTCATAATTCCCCTACCGGGGCATCGCCAAAGCGGCATCTGCCCCGTAAGAGGAAAGCTTGGTCTATCGGGCCATCCGTTTCAAACGCGAAGGGGCTGTGATCTCATCGAGATTCAGGCCAAGCAATTGCGATAATTCGTCTTTTGGCTCGATCAGGTCCGCTAGGGTATACCGATCAAGCACCGCGAGGAACGCTCCGAGCGCCTCCCCCAGAACGTCGCGAAGACGACAGCTTGAGGAAATCCGACATTGGCCCTCTGACGTTTGGCATTCGACCAAGGCAGAGCCGGTTTCAGTTTCCCGAATCAAGGCCCCCAGGTTAATGTCCTCCGGCGCCCGTCTGAGCCTAATGCCGCCGTTCTTGCCCCGCACGGTCTCAAGATAGCCCTTTACGTTCAGGTCATAGACCACCTTCATTAAATGATTATTGGAGATCTGGTAATGGTCACTAATCTCCCTCGTGGTTGCCAGAGCGCCACCCTTCAGGCCGACATGCACCAAAACCCGGAAGCAGAAGTCGGTATACCGTGTCAGTCGCATCGAGATTCTCCCGGAAACGGACCGGCTATCCCATCCCGCCGTCTTGTGCGTTCTTCACTCCCTTACCAGCCTTCGGCTGTAAATCAGTTTTTTTGGTTCTGATTATAGCGTCTCGACCGGAGGCGCTACGATGATAAGTATGCTCTTAAAACTTTTGGCGACAAACCACGCCGCGTTGCCTACCTTGTCTTAATAAGACAACGATCTGTAGCTGTTCCTTTGCCTTTGAACAGGGAACGCACAAACCCACGCCCCCACAGTCACCCATCTTGAGCGGGGCCCAACCTTACACCAAACTTTACGAGAGATATCCATCTTGCCTTTGTACTTGGATTTTACTCTAAAGAATTGGATTCATGAAGAGTCCTCGCATCGCGAATGAAATAATTTTTTTAGTAAATTTTTAGTATTGATCCGCACAGCTCATAACGTCCTGACTCAAAAGGAAACGCCTTGAATGACAGCCACCCGATCGCCCTCCCACCCTTCGCGTCACTCTGCCGATAGCGATCTTCATCCTTTTGCCACCTTCATTCGCATCTTGGGACGTGGGCCGGGGGGATCCCGATCGCTGACGATGGATGAAGCGGAAACGGCCATGGCCATGATTTGCGCGGGCACCGCCGAACCGCTCCAAATCGGCGCGTTGATGGCTTTGCTGCGCTACCGTAGCGAGACGCCCGCAGAATTGGCTGGCATGGTTCAAGCCCTGCGGGCCACTATCAATCGCCCGGCCGGTTCTCCGACTCCCGATTTGGACTGGCCAACCTATGCTAGCGGCGGCAAACGGGGCCGACCCTGGTTTGTGCTATCAGCCCTGTTGGTGGCCGAAACCGGAATCCGCGTGTTCATGCATTCCGACGATAGCCAAGGCCATGAATCGGCAGCCGCCCGCGCCCTGACCGCGTTGGGACTGCCGCCGGTCACCAACGCCATCGAGGCCGGCGCGTCTTTGACACGCCATGGCCTCGCCTTCATGCCGCTGTCTTCCATCTGCCCACAGCTTCAAAAGCTCATCGCATTGCGCCGGATGCTGGGGCTACGCACCGCCGCCAACACCGTTGCCCGCCTGCTGAACCCGTTCGAAGCGCCCCACTTGATCCAAGGGGTCTTCCACCCCCCTTACCGCAGCCTGCAACAGGAAGCCGCCGCGCTATTGGGGCAACCCCGATCGGCAGTGTTTAAAGGCGGGCGCGGTGAGGCCGAGCGCCCGCCTCACAAAAACTGCGAGGTGTTCAGCGTTGATCAGGGCCGCCTTGACTGTGAGACATGGCCGGCACTGCGACCAGAGTCCGAAGCCGTCTCGGCGGAGTCGACTCACCTGCTCTCTTTGTGGCGGGGTGACGTCCAGGACGATCACGCCACCGCCCTGGTGGTGGGCTCGGCGGCGGTGGCATTCCGCCTGCTCGGGCAGGCGGCCTCTCCAGCAGAGGCCGACGCCCTGGCTAACGACCACTGGCAGCGACGCAACCGTGACCGTTTCTCCTGAACAAGACCTCCGTCAAGAAGGCCCGTCCTGGAGGCACGGACGCCGAGCCTCCCGACCGCTTGATGCTATCGAGCCTTGATGTTGACTCATCAAGGCTGCCCTCAGACGCCGGGCGGGCGCATCCGCGCCCTTGGCTTCGCGCGCATGGGCGCGCGGGGCCGTCGTCGTGGCCCGATACCGGCAGTGTGTCATCGTTATAGCTCGCCGGT
>CAIXKV010000171.1 GCA_903920145.1 uncultured Rhodospirillales bacterium | reverse complement strand
TCGGGCCGCGACGGCGGCCCCGCGCGCCCATGCGCGCGAAGCCAAGGGCGCGGATGCGCCCGCCCGGCGTCTGAGGGCAGCCTTGATGAGTCACCATCAAGGCTCGATGGTATCATACCGGCGAGCCCTGACAATGACACAGTGCGGCGCTCCTTCAAACGTCGAGCCGCTACTCTAACGCCGCCCCTGATCGCCCCCTCACACCGGGTGTCATCAAACGGGTTGTCCGCACCGGCACCGACAGTGTATACTTGCCTTCGTTACGATCTGGATACAATCAGCGACCAAACGAAACACGCAAGATCGACGCTTCCCCCTCGGAAGGAGACGCGCCGGGTTGGTGTTTGCTCGATGCATGGCAAGCCTTTCAAGGGGTTGATGCCCTTTGTGGGCCGATGCGACATGGCGTTCGGGCGACCTGATACGTCCTTTACACAGTGACGCTTCAGCAACAGTCGGACGGGAAAGACATCTTCATGTCTTGCGCTTGCTTGCGCCGCAACAAAGGCGCTGCCTAACTGTGATGAAATAGTGGCAGCGGAATGGGATGAAGCCGCGCGCAATACTGGCGCGCGTGAAACGCGCCAGCAGATCCCGAAGCGTATTGATACGCATAAGGCAGTCTGGTTTCCGGGTCAAAGATTAATTGGGAAGAAGCCTATGGACGGATTGGCGTTTGGGTTTGGCCTGAAAGACACTTTAGGGGAGCTGATCGGTCGGGTTAGAGACCAACTAAAGGGGCTCCAGAAGGCGGACGGCCATTTCGTATTTGAACTTGAAGCAGATGCAACGATTCCGGCTGAGTATGCAATGCTCTGCCACTTTCTCGGAGAACCCAATCGCGAGGTTGAAGCCGAGATTGGCAGCTATTTGAGGGCGCACCAAGCCGAGCATGGCGGTTGGCCGCTGTTCCATGACGGCGATTTCGACATGAGCGCCTCGGTCAAAGCCTATTATGCCCTCAAGCTGATGGGCGACTCCCCCGAGGCTCCCCATATGGTGCGGGCACGGGAGGCGATTCTCTCCCGAGGCGGCGCCGCTCGCTGCAATGTGCTGACGCGCTTTCTGCTGGCCCTTTACGGCCAGATTCCTTGGCGCGGTGTGCCGGTGATGCTGGTCGAGGTGATGGTATTGCCTCGCTGGTTCCCGTTCCATTTGTCCAAAGTGTCCTACTGGTCGCGGGTCACTCTGGTTCCGATGCTGATCCTTCAGGCCCTCAAGCCGGTGCCACGCAACACCCACGGCATCGATATCCGCGAGCTGTTCACCATCCCGCCCGAGCACGAGCGGCGCTACAATGTCAACCCGACCGGGACATGGTGGGGCGACGTGCTGTTGGGCCTGGACACGGTTCTTCAGCATGTGGAGCGCTTTCTGCCCCGGCCCTTCCGGCAGCGCGCCATTGACAAAGCCCTGGCCTTCGTCAAAGAGCGCCTCAACGGCGACGATGGACTGGGGGCGATCTTCCCGCCCATGGCCTTTCTGGTCATGGCGTATGACGCCTTGAACGTTCCCAAGGACCATCCCGACTTTGTCACTGCGCGTCGCGCCGTGGACAAGCTGTTGGTCCGTAAGCGCGACGGGGGATACTGCCAACCTTGCGTGTCGCCGGTTTGGGATACCAGCTTGGCCGCTCACGCCTTGATGGAGGCCGGAGAGGCGCCGAACGGCGAGTCCGTGCGCGGGGCCTTGGATTGGCTGATCGACCGGCAAATTTTAGACACCGTTGGAGATTGGGCCGACGGCCACCCCAACCCGCCCCGCCCCGGCGGTTGGGCCTTCCAATATGGCAATGCTTTTTACCCCGATGTCGATGATACGGCGGTGGTGGGCATGGCCCTGCATCGGGCTGGCGACGAACGGCATCGGGAAGCCTGGGAACGCGCCGCCGAGTGGGTGATCGGCATGCAAAGCCGCAACGGCGGGTGGGGCGCCTATGACGCCGACAACACCCACGCCTATCTGAACCACATCCCGTTTGCCGATCATGGGGCGCTGCTGGATCCGCCAACGGCGGACGTTTCCGCCCGCTGCGTGGGCTTCCTGGCCCAAATCGGCCATGGGTTGGAGCATCCGGCGGTCAAGCGCGGCATTGACTATCTGTTGCGAGAACAGGAACCGGATGGATCCTGGTTTGGGCGCTGGGGCACCAACTATGTTTACGGCACATGGTCGGTGCTGTGCGCGCTGAATGCCGTTGGCCTTGATCACGAGCATCCAGCAATCCGACGCGCGGCCGACTGGCTGCTCTCCCGACAACGCCCGGATGGCGGTTGGGGCGAGGATTGCGCCACCTATTGGGCTGGACGGCGCACCGAGGCCAAAGCCAGCACCCCCTCTCAAACCGCTTGGGCCGTGCTGGGCCTGATGGCTGCCGGCGAGGTCAAGAACGAGGCGGTTCGACGGGGGGTGGCGTTCCTGGAGCAAGCCCCGCGAACGGGCGCTCGCTGGGAAGAAAAGCTCTATACCGGCGTTGGCTTCCCGCGCGTGTTCTACCTCCGATATCATGGCTATGCGGCCTATTTCCCATTATGGGCGATCTCCCGTTACCGCTCGCTGATCAGCAGCAACGATCACCGGGTCACTTACGGCATGTGATTCGAAGTCTGGAAGCGCGGGCCTCCGGCCCGCCTTCCACCTGATAACGCATAGAGCGAGCAAAATTGCCCGCGCTCCTAGGAAGGCCTTTCTTTATCGCCCTTGCTGGAACCATGGCGATCCTGGACCTGCCAAGACCAATGGCCTTGGACGTTGACACGTCTGCGGCGCCCTCAGACGCCGGGCGGGCGCGTCCGCGCCCTTGGCTTCGCGCCACGGGGCGCGCGGCGGCGGTCGCCGCCGATACCAACGGCACGGATCATTGTCTAGGGCCGTTGGTATAACACAACGCTTTCCAAAAGCTCCCGACCTTTGGTAGGTCCGGGGTAAATCCCTGGTGGGGGCGCGAACATGCCCATCGACGCTTATCAAGGGCTGTGGCACGAGTTCGCGGTTGAATCCGACGAGCATCTGGCGCGGATTGAACCCTTGCTGGTTCAGGCCGAGGCGTCGATTGACCTGACCACGGCGGATATGGTCGCGACCCTGTTTCGCGATATGCACTCGATCAAAGGCATGGCGTCGGCCTTGGCCTTGCGCGGTATGGAACGCCTAGCCCATCACGCCGAGCATCTGCTTGGACAAGTGCGGGAGGGCCGATGCCCCCTGGAATCGTCGTTGGTCAGCGTTCTGCTGGAGGCGTTTGACGAACTCAAACGGCTGCGCGCCATCGCCGTCGCCACCCAAGCCGACGCCCCCGTGGCCGAAGCGGTCATGGCGCGGATAGATTCGGTGCGGGGCCTGCTGGAAGGACGACTGCCACTCCCCCCGGCTTCCTTTGCCGCACCTCTTCCGGTATCGGAAGCGACAGCCGGTGATGATCCCCCGCCACTTCACCCAGATCGGGAGGCTTTGGCGCGTTATGTCGCGGCCCTTCGTCCCGAACTGCCGCATTTGGCGCATTTGATCGGCCCAGAACTGGAAAGTCCGGCGGTGCGCGCCACCATTCGAGCGGCGCTGCACGTCATCCGCTGTGGGGCTGAAGCCCTGGCCTTCCCGCAAATGATCCGCACCGCCGTTGCATTAGCGGACTTGATTCCCGCCGAAGGCCATCTCGATTACGGCCGCCGGGAACAGGCCATTGATGGATTGGCCCAACTGCGACGGGAAGTGGCCACCCTGGAACAGGCAACTGGCGACGATGGCGGCGGCCAAGCCCTCGATGACAGCCTCAACGCCGCTTTGTCCCTGGACTACACCGCCCGCCGCCGCGTCCTCCTCGATATCTTAAAAGGATTTGAACGGAATCCGGCCTCTCTTATCGCTGGAAGCGAAGAGATAATACAGGCCGCTGCTTTAGCTGGTGATATCTATAATCATTTCTCTTTTCTTTATAATGCCAATGCTGGTCATTTATTGTTAATGATCGAGAATGTTCTGGATCATGCTGCCCATGGCCATTTGGCTTTGACGCCCGACCTGTTGGCCTTGGTGCATCGGACTTTGATCCATTTGGCTCCCAAACAGGGCCAGCCTTTGGCCGATTCGGATGCTATCGCCGCCGAGGCCATTGCGGCGTTTGAGGCTGCCATCAGCACCGCCACAGCCACCACGCCTCTGGTGGCGCCCGACGGTTCGGAGGACTGGCAGGCTGAAGATGACCAACTGTTCGCCACGCTGGCGGTTACGCCGGACCTTCTGGATCGACTGACCCCAGCCCAACGCCACGACATTGCGGATCAGGTCCGAACTGGGGTTTGGCGCTTATGGGAAATCCTGGCCGCCCTTGAAGAGGCCGAAGACAAGGCTGCACGATTCGCCGCCTGGCTTGAAGACGCCACCCACCCGCTCACCAGTTGCGCCGTGGTCGGAAGCCCCCTGTTATCGTTTCGCTTCCTGGTGTTGACGGCGGTTGACGATACGGCGGTTCTGGCGGCCTTGGCCGGCATTGATCCCGATGGCCGCATGCTGACGGCACGGCGATGCGGGGCTCCACCCGCTCCGCCTCCCACTCAAGCGCCGACCTCAGAGCCAGAAGAAGCCCCTAAACACCTCGACACATCCCCGCTCCCGCCCCCTCCCATCGAAGCCCCGCGCCCCAAATCCTCGGCTCCGATTCGACACATGGTGATCCCGGACATCGGCAATGTCCTACGGGTTCCCGGCGAAGTGGTTGACCATTTCCTGTCGACGATCGGTGAAACGGTGATGGCGGCGGCTCTGACCGATGACGCGGTGTGGGGCGAAGACCACCGGGGACGACAAACCCTTGATCTCAAGCGATTGGTTCGCAGCATGCGCGCCCATGGCGGCGCCGATCCCGGACATCTGGATGCCCTTCAGCGATACGCAGCGGCCCAGGACAGCCGCAACCGCGCCTTGCGCCGAACTCGAGACCGACTTGCGGTGACCTTGGGCCGACTTCAGGAAGCGGCCCTGGAACTGCGGGTGGTGCCCGTTGAGTCCGTGCTGTCCCGGTTGCCGCGCCTTGCCCGCGACCTCGCCGCCAGTCACGGCAAACACGTTCGGCTCGACGTCGACGGCGGCGATGTCCGTATTGACAAGGGCATGGTCGACCAATTGCTGGATCCCTTGATTCACATGGTCCGCAACGCCATTGACCACGGCATCGAATCCCCCGACGAGCGCAGGGCCGCCGGCAAGCCAGCGGTCGCGACTTTATCGGTGCGCGCTGATCAGCGCGAGAATCGGGTTTCTATCGAAGTCTCCGACGATGGCCGAGGCTTAAACGCCGAAGCCATTCGGGCGCGTGCGGTGGAGCGCCGCCTGGTCGGTGAAGTCACCAGCCGTTTGATGCGCGAACCCGACCTGTTCCGCTTGATTCTTCTGCCGGGCTTTTCAACCACCGACACCATTACCGAAATCTCGGGACGTGGAGTCGGCATGGATGTGGTCCACACCAGCGTCACCCGGCTTGGCGGAGTCATCGATATCCGCTCCCGGCTCGGCTACGGCACCACCTTTATCCTCAGACTTCCCCTGTCCGCCGCCATTCAGGATGTGTTACTGGTGGAAGCCGATGGCCAGCTCCACGCTCTACCGATGCGCCATTTGCTGGAATTGGGCAGCGTCGGCCCCGGTGACATTCAAGTCGTCCATGGCCAGCCGGTCATGATGCGTCATGGGGCGCCGCTCCCACTGCACCGCCTGACCTCACTGTTGAAGGGTGGAACCAACAACGGCGGCCCGCCAGTGCCCGAACTGCCGATCGTGGTGCTGGGGCTCGGACAACGCCGGCTGGGGGTGCAGGTGGATCGGGTGGTCCGCCGCCAGGAGCTTTTCGTGCGCGACATCCACCCGCGCATTGCCGCTATTCCCGGCATCGGCGGTGCCGCCGTCTTGAGCGATGGCCGAGTGGCTCTGATTATTGATGGCAGTGACCTGTTCCAACTGGCGCAAACCAGGGAGGCCCCCCTGCCCTTGCCCCAAACACCCCCGGATTGGGACTCGTGAACGCCGCCCCTCCGGCCCCGCTCGCCCCCGGTCCGGCCCTGACCTTCCTGGTTGGCCCCTACCGGCTGTGGGTGGACGCCCTGTGGATACGGGAGGTCATCCCACCCAAAGCGGCCCCGATATCAGGGCACGAAGGCGCCCGCCCAGCGTCTGAGGGCAGCCTTGATGGCCTCAGCGGCGGCGGTCATCTGTCTTGGAGGAATCGACTGGTGCCGGTGATCGACCTGGGGGCTCTTTTGGGGCATCCCTGCGATCCGTCCGATCTCCCGCCCGAAATCGATATGGTTTACGGCGAAAGCGAGACCGAAACGCTGGTCAGCCTTCGGGTCAGCCGCGTAATCGGCATCCGCCACTGGGCGCCGATTGAGGTTCGTCCGCTGCCGCCCCTCCCCCCGGATTTGGAGCGTCTCTTTGCCGGAATAATCCTGGACCCAGCCAGCGGGCCGGGCCTACTCTGGTTCCGTGCTCAACCGGAACTGTTGCTCCGGCTGTGGCGGGACCGCCCCAAGAACCGGCGGTGACAATGGGGCTTGAACGCCGATTATGACCGACCTGACCTCGGGAATCGATCTCAGCGCGCTGTCTTCCAAGCTACGCCAAGACGACCGGGACTTTCGCCGGACCTTTGCCCTCGGCCAATTGGCGGACGGGGAGAGACGGTTGTTGCCGCTCTCTGACGGCCCCGCCGATGATGGCGATCTGCGGGCACGGCTAGTGGCTTTGATCGAGGCCAAAACTGGCATCGATGCCAGCCAAGGCGGCGGTTCCGGGGATCGGCTGAATCGCCTGTTGGCGACCCTGCCGGCGGCCTCGTTGCCGTCTTGGGTGCTGGCGCTGGATGCCGAACCCATAGAGAGTCCAAGCTGGGAAGCCTTGATCTCCAGCCTGACCGTGCAGGAGACCTATTTCTTCCGCGACCCCGACCAATTGAGATTCCTACGCCGCGAAGTGCTGGCCCCCTTGATCGCCGCCCAACAAAAAGAGCGAATCGCGCGGCTATCCTGCTGGTGCGCCGGCTGCGCCACCGGAGAAGAGGCGTACAGTCTGGCGATCCTGATCGTCGAAGCCCTGCGGGAGGCCGGAGAGGCGGATCTCCGCCCTGACGGCAGTATCGTGATTCATCCCCGCTGGCGGATTTCGGTGCTCGGCACCGACATTGACCCCATGGCCCTACGCCACGCCCGCACCGGCTGCTATCTGGATTTCGCCATGGGCCCCTTCCGGTCTCTGCCCAGCGCCTTCAGTGGCTATTTCGAACCCACGACCGACGACGCCCGCCAGCCCGGACGGCCCAGTCATCGCCAGGTACACCCGGATATCCGAGCCCTGTGCCACTTTCTGCCCTTCAATCTGGCTCACCACGAGCCGCCGGTTCTCGATGCCGACACGGTTCTGTGCCGCAACGTCCTGATCTATCTCAGCGACCGGGTCCGCAGCCACGCCCAGGGCCTCTTCCATCGAGCACTAAATCAGAGCGGCCATCTGGCTCTTGGCCCCACAGACACCGTCAAAGTCCCGAGCCTGTTCTTGCCGTTATGGGGGCCGGATACGGTGCTCTACCGGAAACGGTAGGAGCGGCGGAATCACGGCACCAGCCGGTAGCCTCCGGGTTCCGTGATCAGAATTTGGGCGTTGGATGGATCCGCTTCGATTTTTTGGCGCAGCCGATAAACATGGGTTTCCAGTGTGTGGGTGGTGACGCCGGCGTTATAGCCCCAGACCTCGCCCAATAAGACCTCACGTCTCACCACTTTTTGGCCAACTGCGTACAGGTATTGCAAGATCGCCGTTTCTTTTTCGGTCAAGCGCACATGGCGGTTGGCCCGTTGATCCTGTAGCGACTTGGCCGCCGGTTGGAAATTATAAGGACCGATAACGAAAATATTACCTTCACTCCGTTCAAACTGAAGCAGATGAGCCTTCAGTCGGGCCAATAGAACCCCGAACCGAAACGGCCTGGACACGGTATCGCTGACTCCGGCCTCGCGGTCGCGCGCACTCTCTGTCCGAACCCCGGCAGGAACCAAAAGAATCACCGGGCTTCGCACGCCAGCCCGCCGCATCGCTTGGCATAGAGCGTGACCGTCCCGGTCAGGCAAGCCGATATCCAGAAGAATAGCCGCAAACGAGGCATCACGGACTTTCAGCAAGGCCGCCTCGGCGGTCTCGGCCTCCTCGATTTCGAACGCCTCGTCCAGCCGCAATTGCTCTGCCAGAGACCGCCGCAACGGCCCGTCGTCATCCACCAGGAGAATCCGTTTGACCTGCGTCATGACCCATCCGCGCTTGTTCCTGCGCCGGCATCATACCTTGATCAGGACCGGCAATCGACCATGCTGACCTGCAAATCGTGCTTTTGCGTTTACACCACCGACCCGGTAGGCTTGGTGAAGGGTGCGGGCGCGCCCGCTCGGCGCCTAAGGGCTCAAACCGAAAGCCTGGGTGTCTCGACATTAACGCTCGACATAACGCTCGACATAACGCTCGATGATAAAAGCGTGATGATATAAGAACGCCGCGTCACCTGTTTCCGCAGCCCGGCGCGCCGCCCTGTCCTTTCGTTGTTGGCCCATGCCCTTGCCTCCTCTTCCTGACCCCAACGCCCCTCTTTTGCGCCCGGTGGACCGTGCCCGGATCGCACTCCGGTGTGGCGAGCCTGTCGCCATCATCAACGAGGCTGGCCAGTTTGCCCTGGTCCTGGCGGTGGAAACACTGACCACCGAGGCTCTAGCGCGGCTCCGGCAGTTGACGGGGACCGAACCGATCCTGGCCCTCACCCGCTGGCGGGCCGCTGCCGTTGGGCTCACCGCCCCAGCCGGTCCCGGCATGGTTACATTGACCCCAACGGCCCCACTGGACGTGGAAGCCATCCACGCCCTGGTTGAACCGGGCCGGCGGTCGATCCTGTCCGCCCTTGCTCCCCTCGCTGGTTCCGTCGATTTTATACCGGCGAGCCCTGATACTGACACATCGCCGGTATCGGGCCGCGACGGCGGCCCCGCGCGCCCATGCGCGCGAAGCCAAGGGCGCGGATACGCCCGCCCGGCGTCTGAGGGCAGCCTTGATGAGTCACCATCAAGGCTCGATGGTATTACTGCAGCTCGCCCTGACGCGCCGGCTCTGCAACAGGTCACGGTGGGCGAAGCCGATGCTCATGCTGTGGCGGCGGTGCGCCTGTCCAAACTAGCGGCCCTATTGCCAACCGCCGCGATGGCCGTCATCGCCCCCGACCGCCACCCCGATCCGGCTTGGTGCCAACATCATGACCTGAGGCTGGTTTCCGACGCAGAGATCGCGGCCTATCAGCGGCAGGCCGCCCAGGCGCTCCATCCTGTAGCCGAAGCACGGGTTCCTCTGGCTGACGCGCCCAACGCGCGGATCATTGCCTTCCGGCCCGGTGACGGCGGCCACGAGCATCTCGCCATCGTCATCGGCGAGCCCCAACCCGGCGAGCCGGTCCTGATCCGGCTGCACTCTGAATGCTTTACCGGCGACCTGTTGGGCTCGCTGCGGTGCGACTGCGGCGAGCAGTTGCGCCGGGCCGTCGCCGAGATTGCGGCCTCGGGCAACGGTATCGTCCTGTACCTCGCTCAGGAAGGGCGCGGCATCGGTCTCGTCAACAAATTGCGGGCCTATCAGCTCCAGGATCAGGGCTACGACACGCTGGACGCCAATGAGAGGCTTGGGTTCGATGCCGACGAGCGCCTCTATCTCCCGGCAGCTGAAATGCTGCGTCGGCTCGGCTTCGACCGGGTACGTCTGATGACCAACAATCCGGATAAAATGGCCCAATTGGCTCGATGTGGTATCGAGGTGGTCGAGCGAGTTCCCCATATCATGGCCAGCAATGACCATAACGAGGCCTATCTCAGAACCAAGGCCCTCCGCAGCGGCCATTTGTTCTGACACCATCGGGCCTTGATGGCGACTCATCAAGGCTGCCCTCAGACGCCGGGCGGGCGCATCCGCGCCCTTGGCTTCGCGTCCACGAGGACGCGGGGCCGCCTCGCGGCCCGAGGACCGGCGATGTGTCACTATCAGGGCTCGCCGGTATGACGCCATTGAGCTTTAATGACACATTAAAGCCGCCCACACCCGCGAAGGGCCGGTCGGCCTTTTGGATCCTTGATGTCTCGAGGATCAACAAGCCTCGCCGAGAAACGTCTCCAGATCCGCCCGCGCCCGTTGGGCCAAAGCCTGTTTACGGGCCCGACCGCGCAAAGCCTCGGGCACGGGTGGGAATAAACCGAAATTGATATTCATCGGCTGGAAGCCATCGGCTTCGGCGCCGCCAGTGATATGACCAAGCAAAGCCCCGGAGGCCGTGGTCAACGGCGGAAGGCGGGGCGCCTCCCCCCGACGTTCGGCCAGTGCGAAACGACCGGCCCACAGCCCGACAGCCGTGCTCTCTACATAGCCTTCGCAGCCGGTGATCTGCCCGGCAAACCGCAAACGCGGCTCGGCCTTCAGACGCAGCGTCGCATCCAACAGACGCGGACTGTTGATGAAGGTGTTGCGATGCAAACCACCGAGCCGGGCAAATTCCGCCTGTTCCAGACCAGGGATCATCCGAAAAACCCGCACCTGCTCGGCATGCTGCAATTTCGTCTGGAATCCGACCAGATTGTACAGCGTAGCCAGAGCGTTATCCTGGCGCAACTGCACCACCGCATAAGGCCGACGCCCGGTGTGGGGATCCGTCAGGCCAACGGGTTTCATCGGACCATAGCGCAGAGTATCGGCCCCGCGTGCGGCCATCTCTTCGATGGGCAAACACCCCTCGAAATAGGGAGTGTTCTTTTCCCACTCGCGGAAAGAAATTTTAGGTGCGGCCTGGAGTGCCTCTAAAAAGGCCAGATACGGCTCGCGATCAAAGGCGCAGTTGATATAGTCGCGGCCATCCCCTGATGGTCCCGGTTTGTCGTAACGCGACTGAAACCACGCTTTAGACAAATCAATGGATTCGGTATGGACGATCGGAGCGATGGCATCGAAAAACGCCAAAGATTCGGTTCCGGTCACGTCCTGAATCGCCTGGGCTAAGGCCGGCGATGTCAGCGGCCCGCTGGCGATCACGACATCCCGCCACTCGGGCGGCGGCAAACCGGCCACCTCCCCGCGCTCCACCGTCACCAGCGGATGCCCCGTGATGGCCGAGGTCACGGCTTCGGCGAAAGCGTCACGATCCACCGCCAGCGCCCCGCCAGCCGGCACCGCATGACGATCGGCCATGGCCAAAATTAACGAGCCCAACCGCCGCAATTCGGCATGAAGCACGCCGACGGCGTTAAACTCGGCATCATCAGAGCGCAACGAGTTCGAACAAACCAGCTCGGCCAAACGATCCGTGGCGTGGGCCTCGGTCTGACGCACAGGCCGCATCTCGTGCAGCGTCACCGGAATTCCGGCTTGCGCCAACTGCCAGGCGGCCTCGCACCCGGCCAACCCGCCCCCGATAATATGAACCGGCTCCGTCATGGACTCTGATGCCCTGTACTCGTCTGGAGGGAAGAGACGCCTTTGACCGGCGAAAGCACGGAACCACCGCTTCGCCCGACGCCCCGAAACGTGATGCTTTGCCCCAAAAACCCCAGGGAGCGCGCCGTAACTGCACCCGGATCTCCGGTGGTCAGATAGCGCCGTCCCGGCGTCCGGGGCATTTTCTCCAGATACTCTGGATGACGGCGCAAGTAGTGCTCCAAACTATTGGCCACCGCGCTGGGCTGGCACAACAAACGAACCCCCATCGGCAAGGCTTCCCGAAACAGGGCCTTGACCAAAGGATAATGGGTACAGCCGAGAATCGCAGTTTCCGGCTCTCGTCCCCCCATGCCCGACAATAAGCGCGCGACATAGCCCTGCACCAACTCCCGCAGATGGCCAGGATCGGCGCCAGCCTCGATCGCTCCGGCAAGGGCCGGACACGCTTGCTGGACCACATCCACGTTAGGACAGCGTTTATTGATCTCCACCGGATAGGTCCGACTGTCCACCGTTCGCTGGGTAGCGAACACCGCCACCGAGTGATTGGCGTACATCTGCGGATACACCGGATAATTAATCGCCCACGGCACCTGGGTTGCGGCTTCGATGGTCGGCACAATAATGCCCAAAATGTTACGCCCCGGCCACGCCTTGGGTAACCAATAACATTGCAGGTTATGCAGAGCCACCGCCGAAGCCGTATTGCAGGCGATGATCACCAGCCGACAGCCTCGAGACAACAGCATATCGACATTGCGGCGCGTGAAATCCAAAATCTCGTCGGGCGAACGATCGCCGTAAGGCGCGTTGCGGTGGTCGCCGAGATAGACAAAGCTGAGTTCAGGCAAGCGCCGGATCAGGGCCTCGTGAATGGTCAGGCCGCCGAACCCGGAATCGAATACGCCGATCATATCCCCTCGCCCATGTGGCATCGGCTGGAGTCGCGAACTGTATCCCCCAGCGAGGACAACACACAAGGGCGAGCCCCGAAACCGCCACCGATGGGGGCGATCCGTGATCGTGAAAGCACAGACCCCGACGGGCTGTGCCCCCTAAGCGATCAGGCGGCCCGCACCTGCTCGACGAAACTTTCAACGTCATGACGAAGGATCTCGCCTTGGCGAGCAAGATTGGCCGCCGCCGCCAACACCTGACGGGCGGTTTCCGCTGTGGTGGTGGTCTCGGTACTGACGTCATCGACATTAACTGAAACAACCAGAGTTCCAGCCGCCGCCCGTTCGATATTGCGGGCGATTTCGTTGGTGGCTGCGGTTTGCTCTTCCACCGCCGAGGCGATCACCGCCGCAATTTGGTTTAGACTGGTAATGGTCGATCCGACACCGCGCATGGCGGTCACGGTCCCGGCGGTCATGGCTTGCATCCCGGCGATCTGGGTGGCGATCTCGCGGGTGGCCTCCGCAGTTTTCCGGGCAAGGCTTTTGACCTCGTTGGCCACGATAATGAAGCCTTTTCCGGCCTCCCCGGCATGCGCGGCTTCGATGGTCGCGTTCAACGCCAACAAATTGGTTTGGGTTGAAATAGCCTCGATCAGCTTAACCACCTGATCGATTTTCTGGGCCGCCACCGCCAATCCATCGACATTGCTATTGGTTTGGGCCGCATCGACAGCGGCGGTCGCCGTGATCTGAGCCGTTTCCTGCATCCGTCGACCGATTTCGGTAATAGACTGATGCAATTGCTCTGAAGCGGCAGCCACCGTCTGAACATTGGCTGAAGCGTCATTGGCTGCTGTGGCCGCCACATCCGAGCAACGTTTAGTCTGTTCGGCGATCTTGGTCATGACCTCGGAGTTTTCCTTCAGCGTCTGAGCCGCCGCCGACACCGCCTCGATCACGTTCATGATGGTCGTCTGGAATCCGTCGATTAAGGACTCAAGCGCCCGCGCCCGCCGATCGCGCGTCTCCTGGGCCGCCAATTGCTCCGCCGCCAACCGGGCCCGCTCGGATAGGCCGTTCTTAAACACCTGGACCGCACGGGCCATCTCGCCGATTTCGTCGCGGCGGACAATTCCCGGAATCTCAGCATCCTCGCCACCGGCCAAACGGCGCATGGATCGCTCGATGGCACGCAGAGGCCGGGTGATGCTCAAGGACACGATCAGGCTGATAGCCACAAACGCACCCAATACCAGCACCAGGATCACCAGAGACTTCTGCATCACCTGATCCCGCACGGCCTTTTGTAACGTGGTGGCTTCGGTCATACCCTGACGTGCGGTCTCCAGCAGCGACCCGAATCGAGGCCCCAATGCCCGAACATCGTCATTAAAAACCACCACCTGCTGCCGCAGGGTCTTAACGGCGTCGACCGCCGTCTCCAAATCCCGACGGTAGCTTTTTGCCAGGACCGCCAATTTTTGCTTGGTTCCACTATCCAGTTCGTCGACGCTATCGATTTTAAACGTAAATTCGTTAAACGCTTTGCGGTACAATCCCATAACGCTCGCATCACCATAAAGGAAAAAGTTCTTTTCCTGAATCCTCATGGCCGACATCGGGACAATTAATTTATCAAGGTTGGGCCATAGCTTCAGCTCATCGTCAACCGCCTGAGCTGATACTTTCAACCGCCCGCGTAACCCACTGTTATCATCCAACCCCAAGGTTCCGGCGGTGGCCTCGATCTGAGTAAACAGGGCCGAGATTTTGGCCAATCCATCGGCCAAATTCCCGACATCACCCCCGACCGCTGCCGCCGCAGGCATCGAGCGCAAAACATCCAACCGTTTCGCCACCTCCGGCGCTGCGGCTCGAAAGGCCGCTGCCGCCGCTGCATCCCGATCGGCGATAAATCGGTAGGCTTGATGCTGCATTTGAGCAGCCCCTCGCTCGATTCTGGTGGTTTGATCAAAGACCGCCTGGAACTGATTGAGATTGACGGTCGCCCTCGAAATTTTCTGCTCGCCCAACATGACAATCAGAATCAATAACGAGATCGTAAGAAGGGAAGCGACGACCATGGTTGCTATTCTAATACTAATCGAAATATTCGAAAGCATGGCACCACCACTCCCTTAACACGCGGCGTCGACACCGGATCGACCGAGCCGAAGGCCGGATTAATGGTACGGATCGCTTAACAAGAAGTCAATAATACATATTTTGAACAATCTATTACCGGCCCGTGACACGAGCTATGACCCACACGAAGCGATAACGCTTTAAGATGACTTCGAAGAGTTCTTGATCACGGCCTGACCACAGAACATCCTCCGACGCTCTGATACCATCGAGCCTTGATGCTGACTTATCAAGGCTGCCCTCAGACGCCGGGCGGGCGCATCCGCGCCCCCTACCACACCTGGGGCTTCGCGCGCAGGGGCGCGCGGGGCCGCCGTCGCGGCCCGTTAAAGCTGCCCTCAGACGCCGGGCGGGCGCATCCGCGCCCCCTAGAGTCCACACACTGGGGCCCCGCGTCCTTGTGGACGCGGGGACGCGGTCGCGGCCCGAGGACCGGCGATGTGTCAGTATCAGGGCTCGCCGGTATGACACTCCGGCCCAGCCGGATCATCGTCGGGAATCCCGGTACCATCCGCGAAAACATGTTTACCCAAAACCGAATCAGAGTGAACATCCACTCGCTGGGTTGGATGCTCCGACCACCCCCAATCGATCCCCCTCAACCAATAGAGAGTGTGCTGATGCGCGGACTTCTTTGGGCATTTGCCTTGGTTCTGGCTCTGGCTATTCCCGGCGCAGCCCGCGCCGATGTCGCTGGTGCCTACCATTACACTGGCACCGAAACCGATGGGTCAGCCGAGAACCCCGGTGTTGTTAAAGTGACGCCAGAGCCCTCAGGCGCCTATAGCGTCGTTTGGGATGGCGGCGACTATGTCGGCGTCGGCCAAGTCATCGCCAACGTCTTCGCCATCGCGGCGGTGGCTGATGGCAAGAACACCATCATGCTCTTGACAATCAATCCCGACGGCAGCCTGTCGGGTCCATGGTGGCGGCGAAAGGATCCGGGTAGCAAGGGTAGCGAGTCCTGGACCCGCTAAAACCAACGCGCGACGCCTTTACCATCAAGCTTTGATGTTGACTCACCAAGACGTCCCCGCGTCCTTGTGGACACGGGGACGCGGTCACGGCCCGAGGACCGGCAAGCACAGGACGGCCCCCCGAAAAGCCCTATCCTACTGACCTCACGCGGGCTCGTCGAATTTCTTGCCGTCGAGATCCCGGAGTGCCCGCTCGCGCGCCTTAGCCTCGGTCTGAACGTCGGCCTTGGTTCGCCCGAATTTTGCGCGATTGCTCACCGCACCCTGGTCTTCGCGCGCCCGCTCCCGCAGCTTGCGGTACCGATTGAGGTTGATAACGTCCCCCATGATACACCACCTCTTTCGTCGCTTCCCCCGTTGCGTCGCCACGCTCGGCCCTCTAGTCTAGCGCACGGTGCCGGTGGTGCAAGACGAACCAGCGCGGGGCTGGCAGCGCCGGACGGCGTTGGGATGTTGGCCGTGAAGAAGTTAAGCGTCGTCACCTCAACCCTGCTGGCACTGCTGGTCGGAGGGGTGTTTCTGATCCCCCACCTGATGGATTGGAGCCGCTTTAAGGCGCCGCTGGCCGAAGCCTTGAGCGCGGCGTGTGGGCGCCCGGTCACCCTAACGGGCGATGTCTATTTTTCAGTCTTGCCGATGCCGGCGTTTTCGGCTTCTGGGATTGATATCGCCAATCCTCCGGGAACCACCGAACCGCACCTGCTGCATCTGGAGCGACTCGACGCCCGCGTGGCGCTGCTGCCTTTGCTGTCGGGGCGCTTTGAAATCAACGCCATCACCCTTGATCACCCGACTCTGGTTCTGGAAACCCTGGCCGATGGACGCCGCGCTTGGCCGATCCCAGCCGATGGCTTGAAAACATCCGCCCCCGAACCAATCACCAGCGTATCGCCGCTTTTGCACCTTAAGCGCCTGGATGTGAGCGACGGCCTTTTGCTCTGGCGAGACGAGTCCCAGGGCAAGACCATCAAGCTAACCGCCGTGCAAGGCCGATTCAGCGACGGCGCCCCGAATGGCACCTTCACCCTGCGGGGAGATGCCGTCGTTCAGGGGGTTCCGGTTCATGCCGAAGCCACCACCGACGGCCTGGGCACCGGCAGCACAACCCCGATTAAAGTCACACTGACCTTGGCCGATGGCAGCGCCGATCTGGACTTCGCCGGGCTGGTCACCACCGATCCCACCGTTCGGCTTCAGGGCGACGGACAACTGCGAACGCCCCATCCGGCCCAACTGGCAACCCAGCTCGCAGCGGCACTGGGCATACCGATTCCGGCGGACACGCTGCCACCCCCCCTCGATTCGTCCCTGCTCACCCTCCACGCCGCCTTTGATGCCAGCAGCAACGGAGTGACCGCCACCGGCCTGGAGCTTCGCCTGGGCGAAACGGCGGCAAAAGGAGAAGCTCGCTTCACCTCGGGTTCGCCCCCGGCTCTAGACCTCCGCCTCACCACAGCCCGGCTGGACCTAGCCCCTTGGCTAACCAGCGCCACTCTTGACCAAAACGGGTTCGGAGCCCTGGCCGCGCTTCGGCCTCCCTGGGGGGCTTCACTGCGGTTCGACCTGACGGCGGACTCCGTAGCCACTCCACGCGAAAGCCTGCGCCAAGCCCGGCTGGCCTTTCGGTTGAGCGACGACGTGCTCACCGTCGAGCGGCTGGCAGCCCTGGGGCCGGGCGGCTCTGAAGTGGCCATCGCTGGCACCCTGACGCGCGCCGATCCCCAGCCGCAGGTTGACGCCACCGTCGAAGCCGACGCCGATAATTTCAGAGCCGTGTTGGAATCGTTGGGCCTTGGGACGACGCTGGAAGCGGCGGCTCCCGATGATCGTCTGCGCCGCCTCTCTCTGATTGCCCGCCTGCATGGCCGCCCCGATGACTTTCAAATCACCGGCGCCGATCTGCGGATTGACAGCACGCGGATGAAGGGCGGTTTGGCCTACCGCAACCGGGGCCGACCGGCGTTCGGCATCCGCCTTGATCTGGATCACCTCGACCTGGACGCCTACCGGCCCCCCGATCCCGTTCCGAAAGCGGGAGCCGGAACAGAAACCGGCAACAGTCCGCCAGACCGCTTCCGACCCGATAGCCCCTGGTTGACCACGCTTCATCGCGGGCTCGGGGTGCTGATCGCCCGAAACGATGTCAATCTTGACGCCCACCTTGGCCATCTGGTGGTGGATGGCCTGCCGATCCGCGATTTGAGCCTGAATTTGACCGCCGATCATGGTGCCTTGACCATCCGCAACGCTCAAGTGGCGGAATTAGCCGGCCTTTCGGCCAGCCTTCAGGGAGCCCTGGCCGGATTGGCGCCGATCCGGGGCGCCGACCTAACCTTTACCAGCACGATCGGCTCGGTCGCGGCGTTGGAGCACCTGAGCGGAGCCGCCTTGCCGGCGGCCCTGGGGCGATTGGGCACCTTCACGCTCAAAGGTCACGCCGGGGGCGACGGCCAACGGTTGGCGCTGACCCTCACTGCTGAAGGCGCAGGCGGGCACCTGGACCTTTCGGGAACGCTGGCCCCTGACACCCGTCGACTGGCCGAGCCGGTCCAAATTCATGCGGTGTTCCTCGAAACCAGCCCTGTGATCCGCCTGTTCGCTCCGGCCTATCGAACCGAAGTCGGCGATGACCCCGGCCCCACCGATCTCTCTGCGACTCTGACGGGAGATCCCGACCGGCTTCATCTGACCGGGCTGACCGGCACGCTGGCCGGCGTCACGCTAGGAGGACAGATCGACGTCGCCTTGGCCGAATCGCCGGCAACCTTCGATGCCCGATTTCAAGCCGGGGAGATTCCATTGGACCGGCTGTTGCCGATCTCTGGCCCCCCTGCGCCGCATCACTGGTTCAGCCTGTGGCCGAAGCCCACCCTTTCCGAGCCTCGAGAGTGGTCCGCCGATCCACTCGATCTAAGCTGGCTGGCCGCCGTCAACGGACGACTGGCCCTAGATGCTGCGGGCGTGACGATCGCTGGCCGTCGGCTGGGAACACCGGCATTACGCGCCACCCTGGCCGGTGGCGCCCTGCGATTGGAACAGTTTGACGGTGAGTTTATGCAGGGACGGTTGAGCACCGTTGGCCGGCTGACCACCCGGCACGCCCTGCCCTCTGACTCCGCGACATCTTCGATGACCGCCGCCCCACGACTCGCCGACACGGCCCTGACTATGACACTGGTTGGCGCTCGGATCGAACGGGGCTTGCTCTATGCTGGCAGCGTGCCTCACGCCGTAGATATCACCGCTGGAACCCTTGACGTGGACCTTGACGTGAAGAGCCTGGGCAGCAGCGAGCGTGCCCTGGTCGGAAGCTTGGCCGGCACGGGACAAGCGGCCATCCGAGATGGCCGCCTTCAGGGCATTGATCTCTCGGAACTCAACCGCCGTCTGTCCGCGATTCAAGGCCCTCGGGACGTCGGCACCCTGCTGACTCTCGGCAAAGACGAAGCCGATGGTGAAACGCCCTTCGACCGCTTGGTGGGCTCGATGACCCTGGATCACGGCATCGCCACCACCAAGGATTTAACCCTGGCCGCCCCCAGTGGAACCGGCGAGGCTCAGGGGTCGGTTGACTTACCCAATCGAGCATTCCGTTTGACCATGCGGGCCCGCATCCCCCACACCCCTCCCTTGCCGACCATCGCTGTTACCATTGAAGGCGACCTGAATCACTCCCACCGCAGTATCGACACCCAGGAGCTTCAGAGTTACATCGCCCAACGCCTCAGCGGCGTGATACCCTCGAGGCCGACGGCGCCCGGCGCCCTGGACCCGGAGGGGTTCTTGCGGCACCTGTTCCAAAGCCCGCCTCCCGCACCGTCCCCCTAAAACCGCCCCCCCAGACTCCCGAGGAGCCAAAGCCCATGTCGCCACTCAGCATTGCCTTAAACCTGCTGTGGATCGTCCTGGGCGGACTCGCCATGGCCATCGCTTGGGTGATCGCCGGCCTGATTCTCGCCGTCACCATCATCGGTCTGCCCTGGACTCGCGCGGCCTTTGTGCTGGCGGCGTATCACCTCGCCCCGTTCGGACGAACCATCATCCGACGCGACCGGATCGACGGCGCCCCAACTCTGGGAACCGGCCCATTCGGCTTCATCGGCAATGTGATTTGGTTGGTCCTGGCCGGTTGGTGGTTGGCGTTGGCTCATTTGGCCATCGCGGTTCCCTATGCCATTTCGATCATCGGCCTGCCCTTTGCCTGGGCGCACCTCAAGCTGGCGGGGGCGGCCCTATGCCCCATCGGCATGACCATCGTCCCCACGGACGACCCCTTACCGCAACCCTACCGGCAAGGGCGGCGGTAGACGCTTCATACCCTCGAGCCCTGATGGTGACTCATCAAGGCTGCCCTCAGACGCCGGGCGGGCGCATCCGCGCCCTTGGCTTCGCGTCCACGAGGACGCGGGGCCACCGTCGCGGCCCGATACCGGCGATGTGTCATCATCAAGGCTGCCCTTGTGTGATACCATCGAGCCTTGATGGTGACTCATCAAGGCTGCCCTCAGAC
>CAIXKV010000170.1 GCA_903920145.1 uncultured Rhodospirillales bacterium | reverse complement strand
CTCATCAAGGCTGCCCTCAGACGCCGGGCGGGCGCATCCGCGCCCCCCTAAAGTCACACGGGGGCTTCGCGTCCACGAGGACGCGGGGCCGCCGTCGCGGCCCGATACCGGCGATGTGTCAGTATCAGGGCTCGCCGGTATTACAAGTCCCAACAGCTCCAATAAAAGAATTTTTGCTCTTTTCAGCGACCGCGCGGCGCGCCATGCTACGGCCTGTCGTCTGTTCCCCACGATCGTCCATGGACATCCCCCGTGCTCGCTTCCCTGCGCGCCCGATCCGGCGCCGAGACTCTCCCCATCACACCGCTGACCAAAGATCAGCTCGATCTGTGGTTGCCAACACAACCGGCGGCAATCGCCGCCTGGGTCAGTAGCACAGGCTTTACCGCTGCCCCTGGGCAATTGTCTCTGGTGGCGGGTGCCGACGGTCGCCTTGCCCGCGTGTTGGTCGGCGTCCCCATCGGTGATGACTTGTGGACCTACGCCGGTCTACCGATGGCCTTGCCGCCGGGCAGTTACCGGCTTGACGTCGACCTAGGGGCCCGTGGCGCCGACCGCGCGGCACTGGGTTGGGCCTTGGGCTGCTATGGCTTTAACCGCTATCGCAAGACGGACAAGGCCTTGCCGGTACTGGTGTGGCCCAAAGGCGCCGACCGAGCCGGAGTCGAGCGGGCTGCGGGGGCCACATTTTTTGTCCGTGACCTGATCAATACGCCGGCAGCGGACATGGGACCGGCTGAGTTGGCCGAAGTCGTCAGAGCCCTTGCCGACGAATTCGAAGGCAAGCTTCAGGTGATCACCGGCGCCGAGTTGCTGGCCCAAGCCTTTCCGGCTATTCATGCCGTTGGCCGGGCCAGTCCTCGGGAGCCACGCCTGCTAGACCTGACCTGGGGCCGACGTTCGGATCCCAAGGTTACTCTGGTTGGTAAAGGCGTTTGCTTTGACTCCGGCGGTTTGGACCTCAAGCCATCCTCCGGCATGTTACTAATGAAAAAAGATATGGGCGGCGCCGCTCACGCCTTGGGGCTGGCCCGGATGATTATGATGGCGGGCCTGCCCATTCGGCTTCGGGTGCTGATTCCGGCGGTGGACAACGCCGTTTCGGGCGATGCCTTGCGCCCGCTGGATGTCATTCAGACTCGCAAAGGCTTGACCGTCGAAGTTGGAAACACCGATGCCGAAGGGCGGTTGGTGCTGGCCGATGCCCTAACCGAAGCTGAACGAGACAAACCCGATCTCCTGATCGACTTTGCGACCTTGACTGGAGCTGCTCGAGTCGCACTGGGCCCCGAACTACCGGCGCTGTTTTCCAACAACGACACCCTAGCCGCCGACCTGTTAGCCGCCGCTGATGCCGTGGCTGACCCGATGTGGCGACTCCCACTCTGGCAGCCTTACCGTTCGGGCCTGGACAGCAAGGTGGCCGATCTCGCCAACGTCGCCAGCCATGGACATGCTGGCGCCATCATCGCCGCCCTGTTTCTAGAGCGCTTTGTTGGCCGCGAAACCGCCTGGGCCCACCTCGACATTATGGCCTGGAACCCCAGCAGCAAACCCGGTCGCCCCGAAGGTGGCGAAGCCATGGGGCTACGGGCGGCCTACGCCTTGATTGATCGGCGTTACGGCGCCGGCGCCAAATCTCCCTTGCCCGAGATTCGAAAGGACACGTAAAGCAAACATGGCACGAGGCTTGGTCGCTCTTGGACTTTGGCGAAAGGCCCTGGTTGCCAGCGTGCGCCGGGACGGTCCTGATTTGTCGGCCCGTCAGATGGCCTTACTGTTGACTGTCTACTTATGCGATCCGCCTCATACCGTGCGGGGTCTTGCCGCCACCCTGGCCATTTCAAAGCCCGCGATCACACGGGCTTTGGATCGGCTATCGGCATTGGGGTTCGTGAAGCGCAAGCGCGACGCCGAGGACCGGCGTAATGTGCTGGTCCAACGAACCGTTGCGGGGTCAGTGTTCCTCAGTGAATTTTCCGAGCTGGTGATTGAAGCCGGGGCTGTCGCTCCCGACGATCTGGCCGAATTGGTTAAGGCCGATGCCATGCGGTCTTTGGCCCAAGCCGAATTTGATCGGGTACGGACTCAGGTCACAGCCATCGTGGGGGACGAATGATGATGGACGGCGTCATGAGGAGGCCCCGTATATCATCGAGCCTTGACGCCGACATATCAACGCTCCCCGATCCACGGCGCCATCCCTGGCGCCCCGATTTGGCCGCCACCACTCTGAAAGGCCAAGTCCCGTCCACCCGCTTTACTGAAGGGGTAATGCGGCAGGTTCGGGTAGGCTGCGCGCCCCTCAGAAACACCCCAAAGAACCAAGCTGAACAAGTCAGTCAACTTTTATGGGGAGAAGCCGTCACGGTCTATGACGAAACCGCCGATTGGTCATGGGTCCAAAACATCACCGACGGATATGTCGGTTATGTCTGCACGGCGGCTCTTGGTGCGAAAATTACGCCGCCCACCCATCGCGTCATCGGGTTGCGCAGCTTTATTTACCCATCCCCCGACCTCAAAACGCCCCCAGTGGACGTGTTAAGCCTCACGTCACCGATCACAGTCGAAGACGAGCGCGACGGATATGCGGCCATCGCTGGCGGCGGTTGGGTCTTCACCCGCCACCTTGCGCTTTGGAACGAAACCGAACCGGATGTGGTCGCCACCGCCGAACGTTTAATCGGCATCCCCTATCTCTGGGGGGGACGTACCAGCCTTGGCTTAGATTGCTCGGCACTGATCCAGATCGTCCTTGCCGCTGCCGGGCTCTCAGCCCCGCGCGATAGCGATATGCAGCGCAACGAACTAGGCCGCGCCGTCGAGCCAGACGAGCCAATACAGCGGGGCGACCTAGTGTACTTTCCTGGCCATGTCGGCTTGATGATCGATCATCAGCGGCTGATTCACGCCACCGCTTTCACCATGACCGTGACCATCGAACCTCTTGACGCCGTAATCGCGCGCACCGACCCGACTCGCGGCGGTGGGGTGCTGGCGATCCGGCGCTTAGGCATTACCAACCGCCGGTAGTCAACCATCGATCAATCTGGTCAACCCGATCGGCGCCCCAGAACGGCTCTCCATCCACAAAAAAGAAGGGCGCTCCAAAAACGCCGCGCGCCAGGGCCGTATCTGTTTCCCGACGCAGACGATCTTTGACCTCTGGCTGTTGCAACCCATTCAACAAGGCCCCAGGATCGATTGCCAGAGTCTCCGCGACGCTTGCGACCGCCTCAGGAGATCCCATATCCCGGCCTTCGCCCCAATGCGCGTGATAAATCGCCGCTGCCAACCTCCGAGCAAGCTCCGCATCGGTGGCTTCCTGCCAGTAAAACGCCCGCGACGCAGCCACAGAATTCATCGGCATCACCGATGGAAACGTGTACGGCACGCCAAGCTCCCGAGCACATCGCGCCGTGTCATGGCGCAAATACTCGCCCCGCAACGGCTGATGCATATTGGGGGTCATCCCCGTGTGCTTGAACAAAACGCCTAATAGAATTGGCCGCCACCTCGCGATGCGACCATGCTTGGCCGCCACACCGTCGATTCGCATGCTGCCAAGATAACCATAAGGCGAGGCAAAATCGAAATAGAACTCAATAGACGCTGTCATGGCAATCTCATCCGTTCCTGGGGTCTCCCACCCATGATACCAATGGCCTTGGACGTTGACACGTCTGCGGCGCCCTCAGACGCCGGGCGGGCGCATCCGCGCCCTTGGCTTCGCGCCATGGGGCGCGCGGCGATCGCCGCCGATACCAACGGCACGGATCATTGTCTAGGGCCGTTGGTATAACTATATCATACCGTCCAGCCTTGATGTTATAGTGGCGAGCCCCGACACTGACACATCGCCGGTATCGGGCCGCGACGGTGCCCCTGCGTCCTCGTGGACGCGAGGCCAAGGGCATGGACGCGAAGCCAAGGGCGCGGACGCGAAGCCAAGGGCGCGGACGCGCCCGCCCGGCGTCTGAGGGCAACCTTAATCTGTCAATATCAATATTTAAAATCGAAGATATTCATCATTACCCCAATACATTAGCATCTTTACGAACAAAACAGCAGAAGAGTCATGCATCATCGTACACTACACTGCCTTACATTCGCCACCACCTTTGTTACGACTGCAATTCCGAACCCACTGGCCTCCTCATGAAGCGCGACCTTCCACTCTCGAGTCGTGTTGGGTTGTCTTTTTTTCCTTCGTCCAAGACGATGATTGAGGGGCAACACCGCCCGCGTAGCGGGCTTGGCTATAGGAATTTTCTCCATCGATTGAGGGGGCGGAATCGATATTGGCTGGGAAATATCAATTTTTAGCAATGAGTTACTGCCACAGCCGAAGCCCCCTGGATCATGGACTCAATGGGTGCTTTCCAAAGCCACATCAGCAAACGACTAGGTCGTTTTCCAACTCGTAATCATAGGCTTGATAATCACAGCCATTTATCTTACCTTCTGCTATGGGCTCTGGTTAGCTGATCGTTCGTTGGTGGGGCAGTGTCAGCGTCAGGGGCTCTGGGTGCGGCGTCGGTAGAAAGATACGAAAGATAACGGCGCCAAGCGTTGAGGAAGGGAGCCCTGCCATGGACGCGATCAGCACGGGTTACGCTAATTATTTTACGAGTCCAGCGGCTGCGACCAGCACGCCTTCGAATTTTGGGCCTGGTCAAGTTGTAGGCAGCAGCGGTAGCGGCGATGGAAGTCAGAACGACACGACACAGACGCAGCTACAGCAGGCATCAAGTGTAGCGCAGGCCGCAACGGGTTACACGACGGCCACCCGAGGTGGCCAGGTTAATATATCGGTCTAAACGGTGATGACAGCCGTCAACCAGCCAATGAACCGGTGACGGGAGAGGTGAAGCCATGGATGTTACAGCCATCTCCAACACTGGGTATTCCCGGTCACCTGCGTCTCTGACCAGCGCCGATAGTTCTGCGAGCAGCACGTCGAGCACGTCCGACACGCATACCGAGACGACGACCGCGAAATCGGGTTCCGGCTCGGCTCCCTTTCTCAGTCCAGTGTACAAGTTTGACCCCGTGGCGCAGTTGGACGTATTGACTTTCCGTGATGCCAAGAGCGGCTCCGTGACCGCCCAGTATCCGGCGGAAAAGGTTGTCGAGCAGTACCGCCGCAACCATGGTGAACCATCGAGCAGCGCCGCTTCGACCAGCAACTCCACGTCCAATACAACTTCGGGGGGGGCGCCGACCTCTGGTGCTGCCTACGGTGCCCAACAGGTTGGATCCGGCTCCGAGTCGACTGGAACCAAGACTGGGACCGGAACTGGCAGCGGCAGCAGCGGATCCGGGGCCGATGCAAACACCGGAGCGTGGTCATCCAGCGGCGCTGGGACCGGGGCGTGGTTGTCGGCGGGAACGGGGACCGGCACCGGAACGACTGAAGTTACGCGGGTTTCGTTGCGCGTTTGATGGTTTTTTCATAAGCAGGGGCAGATATCGCTTTTGCCCCAGTGGGTTGGTGTCGCGTCAAGGCGGTAGGGCTTGGCTCTGTCCACCGCCTCCTTTCCGGCGATAGGTTTTGTATTTGTTGAATTTTCAGGTCACCGTTTCCTTGTGCGAAAGCCAAGGGGACGGTTTTTCGTGTGCGCTTGGGGATTTCAGCACAATCAAAACCCAGAAGAGACCCTGTATCGGCGAGCCACGACATACGACAATGACACATCGCCGGTATCGGGCCGCGACGGCGGCCCGGCGTCTGAGGGCAGCCTTGATGAGTCACCATCAAGGCTCGATGGTATGAAAGGATGTCGCCTACACCAATTCAAGCAATACCGTGATAAAACCGTTGCTGATCCTAAATACATAGCATAATATTCATTGCCTATCTTATCGTTTTCACATATACTACGTCGCGGTATACGACCGTATGCTGGGAGACTCCATGATGATAAATTTGTTTCGTTTAAAAGCCGTTGGCAGAGCGATCGCCACGGTTCTTGTCGCGACTGCATTACCGGCTTTGGCCCAAAAAGCCCCTCTTCCCACCAACATCCAGTCCATTCCGGCACTCAACGCCGACCTAACCCAAGTGACGGTTTCCGGTTTGTCTTCGGGCGCTTTCATGGCACATCAGCTTCATGTGGCGTTTTCGGATCGAATCGTCGGCGCCGGCGTCATCGCTGGTGGTCCATTCGGCTGCTCAGGCGGCAGTTCTTGTCAGGCGGTTCGAGCCTGCATGAACAACGCCGCAGACCCGACGTTGGGATCGCCGATGCCCAGTACCGAAGAACTTTACACCAAGGCCCAAAGTTTAGCTGACCAAGGCCGGATTGCTCCTCTTGAAAACTTGAAGCAAAGCCGAGTCTATATTGCTCATGGTATCAATGATGCCGTCGTGGCCAGTGCTCAGGCTGAAGGCGTGGCCGCTTTCTATGCTAAGGCGGGCTTGGCTCCAGACCAAATTGACATAGCCTGTACCCCTGATAAGCCCTGTTATCAGTCAGGTCACGCGACGGTTGCTCCGACTGGCCCTCGGAATTGTGCGGACAACGCCCCACCTTACCTCAATCATTGCGAAGCAGCCAATGGCGAGGATCAAAACGAGCCCGATGAGCTGTTGAAATTCTTCTACGCCGATAAATTAGGTGGCTGGAAGCCTCCGAGCACGACTCTGACCGGCGACCTGATCCGGTTCAGCCAGGACAAAGCGACTACCGTCAGCACGGCCACCTATTTGCTCGCCAGCTCTGGCTACCTGTACGTTCCCAAAGTGTGCTGGACTCAAAAATGTCCGGTCCATGTGGCGTTCCACGGCTGCGTTCAATCCGAAGAGGTTCTTCAGACCAACGATAAAGCCGCCAATAAGAAGCTGGCGCCCGGCGAGTCTCCGCAGGACAATAGCTTCGTCCGCGATGCTGGCTACAATCCCAGCGCCGACGCCAACGGTATCATTGTGCTGTACCCGCAAGCCCAGCCAAGCGGCTATCGCATTGACCCACAGCCCATTCCGCTTCCGGGCACCGCCGCAGGCCAAGACCTGCTCATGGACGTGTTTAAGGCCACATGGTGCGCCTCTAGTCCTGGTCAGACCTTCATAGACGGCATTAGCTTCCGCAATAATCCCGAAGGATGCTGGGACTGGTTCGGTTACACCAGGCAGGCGGGAATTGGTGACGACGACATTTGGCTGACCCAGGACGCGCCGCAGATGAAGGCGGTGATGCAGATGGTGGAGAAGTTGGGCCGGGCTCCCAAGCCCTGATCCCAAGGCATACTATCACGCAGGCCCAAAACTATTACAACCGAAACGAAGGAGAAGGGGGAAGCCCCCCTTCTCCCTTGGCCCTGTAGAACGATATCTTATTTTACTTATCGCTTTAAAATGGTCTTTCCGGCGAAACTGGCCGCAGTGCCCAGGCTCTGTTCGATCCGAATCAATTGATTATACTTGGCTAAACGATCTGACCGTGACAGCGAGCCTGTTTTAATCTGGCCGCAATTGGTTGCCACAGCCAAATCCGCGATGGTCGCATCTTCTGTTTCACCGGAACGGTGCGAGAAAACGGCGGTGTAGCCGGCCTTGTGGGCGATATCCACCGCCCGCAAGGTCTCACTAAGAGTCCCAATCTGGTTGACCTTCACCAGAATCGAATTGGCGGTCTTGCGCTCGATTCCCTGGGTCAGACGAGCCGGATTGGTAACGAACAGATCGTCGCCCACGATCTGAAGGCGATCGCCGACCGCTTGAGTCAGCGCAGCCCATCCCTCCCAATCATCTTCAGCCATGCCATCTTCGATGGAAACAATCGGATAACGACCAATCAAGTCTTCCCAATATCGAACAAATTGGTCAGAGGACAACACCTTGCCTTCGCCAGCCAAATGATACCGACCATCCTTATAGAATTCCGTCGCCGCCGCATCCAATGCCAAAACCACATCTTCACCAGGGCGATAACCTGCGGCTTCGATGGCCTTCAGAACAAAGCCAATCGCCTCCTCGGTCGAACCAAGATTCGGCGCGAATCCGCCTTCGTCACCGACATTGGTGTTGTGATTGGCATCCTTTAACTGCTTTTTTAGGGCATGAAACACCTCGGCACCAACCCGCACCGCGTCGGCGATGGTTCCGGCGGCCACCGGCATGATCATGAATTCCTGAATATCGATCGGGTTGTCGGCATGAGCCCCGCCGTTGATGATATTCATCATCGGCACCGGCAACAGGTTGGCAAAAGCGCCACCAACGTAACGATAGAGCGGCAAGCCGGCTTCTTGGGCTGCCGCCTTGGCCACCGCCAAGCTCACGCCCAAAATGGCATTGGCGCCTAACCGGCTTTTATTGGGGGTTCCGTCCAGCTCAATCATTAATTGATCAATCCCGATCTGACGATCGGCATCCAACCCTGAAATGGCGTCAGCAATCTCACCATTCACCGCTTCCACCGCGCGAAGCACACCCTTTCCATTGTAACGAGCCGAATCCCCATCCCGCAGCTCGTTGGCCTCGTGAGCCCCCGTCGAAGCGCCGGATGGAACGGCAGCGCGACCGAACGCTCCAGTCTCCAAGGTCACATCAACTTCTACCGTTGGATTTCCCCGGCTGTCCAAAATTTCACGGGCTTGGATTTCCGTAATCGCGCTCATTAATCGGGCTCTCTTTTTGGGTGAAAGTGCCGGGAACCGTAGCGGCATCGGATCCCGATGGCGGCAACGTCTAATCCTCCCCACGGCCCCACGCAAGAGCCGCAGGCACCGGGGCGACACCGTGCCGCTCCCCCCACCGAACCACCCCGCTTTTCCTCATCTTTCCGGCTAACGGGCTGCATCCGCCGTCTGGCGGGAGAATCGTGATGAGGGCTCGGTGATATCGGCATCGAAATGGTGTCGGGTCGGCGGATACAAACCATGGATCAGCCGAACATAGGCTTGAGTCTCAGCATAGGGCGGAACACCGCCGTAACGGTCAACCGCACGCTCACCCGCATTGTACCCCGCCAGCGCCAGCGTCACATCACCTTCGAAATATGCCAACAGCCAGCGTAAATACTTCATGCCCCCGCGCAGATTATCAGCAGGATCAAAGACATTATGAACTCCGAATCGCTCTGCGGTATCGGGAATCAACTGCATCAACCCGGCGGCATCCTTGGGTGACACGGCGTTGGTGTGGAATGCCGACTCGATCTCGATCACTGCCAGAACCAAGTTGGGATCAAGCCCGTAGTCGGGAGCGAGAGTCGAAACCAGCTTGACAATCTCAGCGGGAGGAACGGCGAGCCGATGCGAGGGCTCAACGCTGGGGCGACACCAGGGGCGCATCCGTCCGATATTGCGCGGAACCAACATCGCCACTTGGATCGCCGGCCCAAACCCCCGAGACGCAGCGGCCCGCATCCAGGCCACCCCCATCCGCTTATCCCGCGCGACTCCCACCCCAAATAAAAAACGACGGCCAACGCGATACGCTGCGGCAGGATCTCCGCGCTCGGCCTGTTCGCAATCATGCATCATCTGAGCCGTGGCAGCTCCCGCCGGGCTCACTGCCGCCCGAGGAGAGCGCCCTGGTGGCGCCCCGTCGCCCAACGGCAGCGAATCGAACTCGTCACTCGCCGAGTCGGCGGCGGGCGCCTGACGTGTTCTGGGCGCCGGTCGAGGGTGCCCCGCAGCCTGCATCCCAACCCGCGATGAAGGCGCTGCCCGAGGCAAGGGAGGATACCCCACCACCCCATCGTCATCGGCCAAAGCTGGCCCTGGCATTGCCAGCACCAACACCGCCACCAGGGCCAATCCGCCCCTGCTCACCTTGCGTAAAATAGCATCCATGTCTATCATTATTGCAGAGAACAGCGTCCTCCGGCAAGCGTCGATGACCACCTTCGGCCAGAACCTAAAAGAAGGCTCCTTAAAAGGGAGCAAACCGAGCATCCCCTTTGCCGTCGATGGCAATCCCTTCCATCTCCACCAACCAGCCCGGACGACAAACCGGGGCATGGACGATCATCCTCGGGACAGCCGCCAACGGCCCTTCCGCCAAAGTCGCTTCCACCACCTCGGCGTCGATGGCATCGCGCAGGTAGACGATCAGATAGCGTAGATCCGTCAGTTGGGCGCCGCTTCCGGCCAACAGTGCTGCGACATTCTCAACGGCCCGCCCGGTCTGGCGCACGACATCACCAAGATGCAAAATCTCTCCGTGATTTGAAATGCTGGCGGTTCCAGAGACATAAAGATGGCGACGATCACCAAACACCAGCTCCCGCCCCCGCTCAAACGTCACCCCGTATTCAACGGTGGCGTTCATGTGGGTCAGGGCTTCCATGCGGCGATTCTGGCCCGGCTCCAAACCCTGAATCGCCAGAACATCCAGCAGCACCAAATCACCGCGATCCGCCGAGTGGCCATCGATACCTGTGCTGGCGGGAAATCCGACGTCTCGCGTAATGCCATGACGATCGAAAATACGATTCCGGGCACTACTAACCGGCGCATAATTCACGTCGATATTCGCAACATAAATCCAGGTCCGAATAATCTCGCCTAAAGAGATGCCGCCACTTCGGGCAGCCATATCCGGGATACCCAATAACTGATCGGTCTGTGCGCCAGCATCGCCACCTTTAGCCGCTATCAGATTTTTCAGATATCGAATACGATACGGCCCTGTCGCAACTTCAACCCCCATCGCCTTTAGCTTGACGCCATTGACGGTCAAGGCCGTGCGGGTGGCCGTTCCCTGGGACCGGCGCACATGATAGGCTAGCAATCCCAGTTTCGCCCCTACCGGCGGTTGCTGGACCACCGTTACCGCTGGGCCGATAGCAACCAGACGCGCGAAAGCTTCATGCATCCGCAACTCGTCTTCCTGATTGGCGGCATCCGACAAAAACAGGGTGACGGTTATGGCCGAGGCTGCATCCAGACCCAGCCGCTTCTGCTCGGCCTCATAAAGGTCAAAGGTTTGGGCAATCTGGCTCGCAAAGGATCCCAGCCCTTGCGGCTTTACGACGATGAAGGTTTCCTCTGCCCCCAGCGCCCCTGAGGCAGTGGGAGACCATGTGCTCACGGTGATCGTCATATTGAACCGGTACCCGCCCTTGTCCCAAACGATGTCCAAGTGGCCGATCGAACCGGCCAACCTCGCGGCGGAGAATACCCTCGCTCGCCGTCCAAGACAAAGCCTTGAAGCAAGCCCTTTTGCAGCGGCAGCTTCCCGCTTGCCTCTCCTCCACCTCCCAAGACGGCAAGCAAGCGTCGTTCTCAAGCGACCAAGCTATCCGACCATGAGTGATTCGGAGCAAACCCCAATGCCCCTTGTTGATCACACTCCATGCCTGTTCCAAAGACCTGCTTCCCCGTCAGCCAACGCACCGCCGGGTGAATCCGGGTTGTCGCAACAAAATGCTCGATAAAACGCCACGCATCGGCATCCATCACGGCATGATGGGTCAGCAATCCGGTGGGGTAAGCCCTATTGATTCGCCCCAACCGTCGCCTTCGCAGATGATCGATTACATGATCAAGAACCAAATACTCCCCTAGGAATCGATGATAGCGCCAATCGATGACGTCAATCGTCGCACCAATGGTCAAAATGGTCTTGGCTCCCGAACCGGACAGTCTCTGCCCATGGCCATTAAAGCCATTGGCAAAAGGCGCCGAAGCCATGGCAACGGCTGTTCGGGCCAAGGCCCGCAACGAACGCCGATCAACTCTACAGTCCTGGGGCGAATGGATTGAAAGCCCGACAAAGCCCAGCTCTGCAAGAGCCTTAGTCAATAATCCTGGCATTCGGTTCCAAGGCGGAACAAATACCGGCAATGCGCGATTTTCGAACACATCTTTCATTATCCGATCGCCGGTCTGAATATCGGCAATCATCTCACCAATTGGCCTAGTCTTTACAAATTCAGCCTGTCTATTCCGACCCAGAGCATGATTGATATGGGTGAAACCGTGCTGAACCGGAATCACGCCCGGCCAGCCCGCTACCATGCTGACCAATCCGGGCTGCACCCTTGCCGGAATGACGCTCAACGTCACTGGACCTCCAACCGCTTCGGCAACATCCCGCAAACGCCACAAGGCACGGCTGGGTTCGGAGGCGTCATCGTCACGCCACCAAAGAGTCACCTCAAGACCCGCAACGGCCCAGGCATCCAACTCCTGCAACAAGGAATGCCACACCCAAGCGTCTGCGATTGCCACGCTCGCCCTCCGAATCTCACGCACACGGAGGCTGAAACGTAACGTTACAATTGGTTACAATGCAATAACTAAAAAATAAGCTAAACTGGCGCGATCTGGTGATGGAAACAGATTTCATTAGAAGCCAAAGATATTTATTTCGCCCTGCCGGAGGCCCTTGGTTCTCTGCGCCGACTGTGTAAAATAGAGTCGATTGTCCGCTACCAGCCGCTAAGGCATCGCAATTGGCCCTGCGTTTGCGCTCGCATTTTCTATAAATTCCTCAAGGATATTCAAATGGAAGGTTATTTTGACTGCCTGATTGTAACAAATCAACTGCCATGGGGATTTTGTTATGAAATGATGACTGAAATTGAGACTGCTTTGCGCACAAAAGGGCTTCGAGTACAAAAATATATTACCAATTCCCGTCATTTAGATGATGATTCTAGAAATTTTATTCGGAATGTCATAATAAATACAAAGATAAACCCAAATATATTTATTGTTGATATGATGAACAGAAGGAGATTAAATAATTTTGTTGAATTACAACATATCCCCATATTTAATGTTTTTACTGATGCTCCTTATGTAATGTATGATGATATATTATCGATGACATCTCGTTCAATTGTTGGTTATTCTGACAAAAATCACTACAAGTATTTAGACGATATTGGACTTAAATGCGAATCTGTGTTTTTTCCTCATGGTGGTCCCGAACCAGAGCATGCAATTTCATCAAGCCAAGAGCGATCCATTCCTATTTTACTGATGGCACACTTTCGAGCCCGCCCAAGCCGGCAAGCCTTTCTAGCGAATTTCGGAGATCGCAGCGATCCTTTGGTTCTCCGCCTGATTGATGCCACCCTTGATCGAATCATCGACGACAATTGTGAGCCTTATGTGGCCTTTAAAGAAAGCTGCCGGGATTTATCTATCGACTGGCGGCACATGTTCTCCGCCGATGTTCTGGCGCGATTGGTTGGCGATATGACGATTTGGGTTGAGCGAGAGATTCGCTATCGGATTCTCCGCCAGCTTGATGGTCTTCCAGTCTATATTGCCGGAGTTCTCGATGATGATTATTTCGACTGGCGACCAGAGACTTTTACCCGGCTTGGCGCCCAAACCACCACCGAATGTTTAGCCCTACTTCGCCAAACCAAAATCCTTTGCAATACCATTGCTGTCCGTCCTAACGGTGCTCACGAACGCTTATGGTATGGCGTTGCCAATGGAGCCGCCGTTGTGACGGATCCGTCGCCATGGCTGGAAGCCGATTTCAAAAATGGTCGCCAGATGTTCTACTTTGAAAAAGGCTATCATCGGGTCCAGGAGACCCTTCAAACCATGCTTCACGATACCGATCTTGACGCGGTCACGGCTGCGGCTCGGCCTATCTATCGCCGCCGGCATACATGGTCACGCCGGGTCTCGACGCTGCTTGAAGCGGTGAATCGGGTGAAAGCCGCCGCCCCATAGGGTTGGCATTCCTCTTTCTATCCAATGCTACGGAACCACTAGCCGCGCCTGACATCTCGCGCTACAGTGTCGGTTATGCCGCACCGTCCTACCGTCATCCTGACCGGCGCCAGCCGGGGTATCGGCCACGCCACCGTCAAGCGTTTCAGCGAAGAAGGCTGGCGCGTTATCACCTGTTCCCGAGACGAGGTTCCGCCGGAATGTCGGCGGGATCCCAGTTGGACTCACCACATCTCGGCGGACCTTGGCGACATTGAGAGTCGGGCTGCCTTCATTGCCGAGGCCAACCGAATCCTGGATGGCGGACCGCTCCAGGCTCTGGTCAACAATGCTGGCATCTCGCCCAAAACCCCCTTCAAAGAGCGGTTGGGTTGCCTCAATGGCGATCTTGCTGACTGGCGAATGGTGTTTGAGCTTAATTTTTTTGCGCCCCTGGTGCTGGCGCGTGGCTTTGCCGCCTCCTTGGCTCGTGCCAAGGGTGCCATTGTCAACATCACGTCCATTGCCGGCCATGCGGTACACCCTTTTGCGGGTTCGGCTTACAGCACTTCCAAGGCGGCACTGTCTGGCCTGACCCGCGAAATGGCGGTGGAGTTTGCTCAGATGGGCGTGCGCGTCAACGCCGTTGCACCGGGCGAAATCGAAACCGCCATGCTGTCCCCCGAGACCGAAGTGCTGATTCCGCGCATCCCACTGCACCGACTGGGAACGCCCGATGATGTGGCTTCGATTGTCTACCGGCTTTGCACATCCGAAATGAATTACATTACGGGCTCCGAGATTTTCGTAACCGGCGGCCAGCACCTGCTTTAGCTTCCTTTCCTGGCGCAAGGAGCCTGTCGATGCCTCTGATGGAATGGACCGAACGCCTGAGTGTTGGCGTAACCCGGTTTGATGATGAACATAAAAAGTTAGTAGCTCTGATCAACGCCCTGTTTGACGCCGTTCAAGCGGGTCGAGGTCGAGAAGCGTTGGGGAAGACACTCGATGAACTGGTGATGTACACGCAAAGTCACTTCATTAATGAAGAATTGGCTCTCGCCCACTCATCTTACCCTCATCTCGACACTCACCGCAGCGAACACGCGAAATTGGCCCGGCAAGTTATCGATATTCAACAGAAATATCATGCCGGAGCTTCTACTATGCTTAGTATGGAAGTTATGAGTTTTCTTAAAGCCTGGCTGGTCAAACATATCCAGGGGACTGATCAGAAATATGCTCCTTTTCTGAGGGATCAGGCCCAAACCTGATCGCCCGCATGGATTCATCGTCCCCTCAGCCGATTTGCTCCCTTCTCTTGATTCAGAAAGCCCCGACATGACGGATGCCAAGCCCGATACCATCCTCACCCATGCCGGCACGTCACCGTTTGACCATCACGGCATCGTCAATCCGCCCGTTTATCACGCATCGACGGTGCTATTTCCCAATGTCGCAGCCCTGGAGGCTGCCGATGCCGCGCCCTTTGACACCATCAATTACGGTCGAATCGGCACCCCCACCTCCCAAGCCTTGGAGGGGGCGGTGGCTGAACTGGAAGGTGGCTACAATGCCGTCACGGCGGCGTCCGGGCTGGCCGCAATTGCGACCGCGCTTTCAGCCTTCACCAAGGCCGGGGATCATGTTTTGATCACCGATAGCGCCTATGGCCCTACCCGACGCTTTTGCTCTGAGGTGCTGGGCCGATTCGGGGTGGCGGTCGACTACTACGACCCGCTGATCGGTGCTGGGATTGCCGCCTTAATCCGTCCAACGACTCGTATCGTGTATCTGGAAGCGCCGGGTTCACTCACCTTTGAAGTCCAGGACGTGCCGGCGATTGCAGCCGCCGCTAAAACCGTCGGGGCCACTGTCTTGATGGATAACACCTGGGCCACTCCGCTCTATTTCCGCCCCTTTGATCATGGGGTTGATGTTTCGATTCACGCCGCCACCAAATACATCGTCGGTCATTCTGACGCTATGCTTGGCCTGATGGTCTGTTCCGAGGCGGCTTACGAACCGATTAAACGCACCGCCGTCCGTTTTGGAACCTGTGCTGGCCCCGACGATGTCTATCTCGGCCTGCGGGGTTTACGAACATTGTCGGTTCGCCTCAAACGTCATGGCCAAGCGGCTTTGGCCTTGGCTAACTGGCTCGCAAACCAACCAGAAGTTGAGCGGCTGTTGTACCCGGCCCGGCCCGATGACCCTGGCCATGCCCTATGGCGTCGTGATTTTACCGGCGCCAGCGGCCTGTTTTCGGCCCAATTCCGCCCCTGCCCTAAACCAGCCATAGCCGCACTTCTTGACTCTCTAAAACTTTTCGGCATTGGCTATAGTTGGGGTGGTTTTGAGAGTTTGGCCTTGCCGGTTCACCCGCGCAGTATCCGCACCGCAACCCGTTGGACTCACCCTGGCCCGTTGGTCCGTTTCCACGCCGGACTCGAGGATATTGACGACCTGATCGCCGATCTTGATCAAGGATTCGAACGATTGCGAGCAGCGATTCGCTCTGGAGCAGACTCACCTTAGGTCACAGAGCCCATACCGAAAGCCATTGCCATGACCACCCTTCCCTTCTCCACCGATCTTGCCGCTTTGCTGGCTGAGGTTCACTTCAACGCCGATGGCTTGGTGCCGGCTATTGCCCAACAAGCTGGGACCGGCGAAGTCCTGATGATGGCCTGGATGAACCACGACGCCCTGGTGGAAACCGTCACCACGGGACGGGTCTGTTATTGGTCGCGTTCTCGGAGGGCCTTGTGGCGCAAGGGCGAAACATCAGGTCAAAGCCAGCATCTCAAAGAACTGCGGGTCGACTGTGATGGCGACACACTTTTGTTGATCGTGGAACAAAAAGGCGTGGCCTGCCACACTGGGCGACGGTCTTGTTTTTATCAAAGTTGGGGCGCCGCTGGCTTCGCCACGGTCCTTGACGTTGAAACGCCGCCAGAGACCCTGTATGGGGCGGGACAGCCATAAAAAGAACCGAGTCCTCAGCCGCCGCCAGCCAAGCGCAGCAAATGCCCTAAGATGGCGGTTGGTGCCAGGACGTGATCGACCGCGCCGGCCTTGATCGCGCTTTGAGGCATCGTGTCCACGAAAGCCGTTGCGGGGCATTGAGCAATGGTTACCCCCCCTTCAGCCTTAATGGCCATCATGCCGCGACATCCGTCTTCATTAGCGCCCGTTAACAGAACCCCCACCAAGCGGTCGGCAAACGCTTCGGCGGCGCTTTCAAACAAAACATCAATAGATGGTCGTGAATTACAAACTTTAGCATCAACAGTTAGAGCAAATCTTTTGTTTTTCTCAATTAATAAGTGATATCCCGCCGGAGCAACGTGGATTGCACTATGAAGCACTTCTGCCTTGTCGCGGGCATCGGCTACCGGCAATCGACAACAACCGCGAAGAACTTCGGCGAGCAGACCCGTCGAATCAGCTGTGGTATGGGAAACCACCACCACCGACCACGGAAAATCTGCGGGCAGCTCCGGCAGGATTTTGCACAAAACCTCCAACCCACCAGCGGAACATCCGATCACCACAGCTTCCCAACGACAGCTATTCATGGCTCACCAACCGACCGCAGAGTCTTTCGATATAATCTGTGATCTTCATCAACCGTGATAAATTCCTGGGAAACATCAGAGAATTGTAATGTCTCACGATGACCGAGACATAGAAATCCTTGCCGAACAAGGCTATCAAGGAAGAGCTTTAAGACTTTATTTTGTAATATCCGATCGAAATAAATCAATACATTACGACAGATAATCATATTGACCTCACAAAAAATACCGTCAGAAGCCAAATTGTGACGGGCAAAAACCATATTCTCTTTAAGAGATTGATCCATGCGGGCATGACCATAAGCGGCATGATAATAATCTGACAAAGATCGCTGTCCGCCGGCTTTAAGATAATTAACAGAGAAATCTTTAAGATTGTGCAATGAAAAAACGCCATCTTCGGCCTTGCTCAAGGCCTGATCATTAATATCCGTCGCATAAATACGCGCTCTATCATACAACCCTTCTTCCTTAAGAAGAATAGCCAAAGAGTAAACTTCTTCCCCAGTCGCACACCCTGCCTGCCAAATATTAATTCGAGGGTAGGACGCTAAAATTGGCAAAACTTGCCGTCTCAACGCAAAAAAAACCGCTGGATCACGAAACATCTCGGTGACGGGCACTGATAATTTCGGGACAACCTGCTCCATAAAGTCGAGGTCATGAAGTAAACGGGGAATCATGTCTGAAATATGATCAAAACCAAAGCTCCTAGCGAGTTCTCGAACTCTTCGCTTCAGAGAGGCTTTGGCATAATTTCGGAAATCGTAGCCATGTCGACGGTAAAGAGCCTCGACAAAGAGATCAACGCCAATGTCATCAATTTCACTGTCCTTCATGAACCTTGCTCACTGATGCAGCCACACCCTCATCATGGACAATAGGCGATCAATGTCAATCGGCTTTGTCAGATAATCATTAGCCCCTGCCCCCAAACACTTCTCACGATCATCGGCCATAGCTTTTGCGGTCAGGGCAATAATTGGCAGATTTAGAAAGCGTGGTTGTTTTCTAATTTCACGCATGGTCTGATAACCGTCCATCTCCGGCATCATAATATCCATCAGAACAATATCAATCTGAGGTTTGTCTGCCAAATGTTTCAGCGCCTTGCGGCCATCTTGGGCCATCAAGACCGTCAGCCCACGACCATTCAGAACCCGCGACAATGCAAAAGCATTGCGCATATCATCCTCAACAATCAAAACCGTCTTATTGGCAAAACTGCGTTCAGAATCATGTAAGCGACGCAAAACTTTTTGCCCTTCTTCAGGCAAAGCCGATTGCACACTATGTAAAAATAAGGTGACTTCATCCAACAAACGCTCGGGAGAACGCGCACCTTTAATGACAATACTGTCAGTATAATGTCGTAATTCCATTGTTTCTTCCGAAGACAGCTCCTTCGCCGAATAAATTACCACGGGCGGCATGATCATCGTCGAATCCCGCGCCACTTGCGCCAAAAGCTCGGTGCCGGGAATATCTGGCAATCCTAAGTCAAGAACAACGCAATCAAACGTCTCTTTTTTCAACAATTCTAATGCCATTTTCCCAGTATCAGCAGTCGTAATTAAAACATTGTCGCCACCAATCAATCTGGCAATGGCCATTCTGGATCCAGGATCGTCATCCACCACCAAAAGCCGCCGGGATTCGTGGGTTGAAAAATGACCGATCCGATCTAACGCTACATCGATCTGCTCGCGGGTCACGGGCTTGATCAAGTATCCAACCGCCCCCATCCCCAACCCTCGTGGACGTCCTTCTGTGGCAGAAATAAAATGAACCGGGATGTGGCGGGTAGCACTATCCTCTTTCAGGCGATCCATAACAGCCCAACCGTCCATTCCCGGCAAGCTAATATCAAGAATAATTCCTGTTGGAGATAATTCACGCGCAAGATGTAATCCAGTGCTACCATCCATAGCAACAACGCCTTTGAACCCACGCCGTCGGGCCGTATCCGCCAAAATACGGGCAAATCTTTGATCGTCTTCAACAATCAAGATCACACGATCACCAGGACCGAGGCTGGCAGGATCATCGCCTACTGAAGCTGCCGGAAGGTTTGGCGAAGGAACAACAGAGATCGAAGGGACCGAAGCCGACAGCGCTCGTAGAGCAGGCTGCTTTATCGGCCTCAATTCGTCATGGGACGGCTGTATCGGTAAGATCAGGGTGAAGGTACTACCAACCCCAACTTGGCTCTCTATCGTAATATCGCCGCCGATCAACCGCGCCAATTTCTTTGAAATAGCCAGCCCTAAACCGGTACCGCCATAGCGACGACTGGTGGTTCCATCGACCTGTTCAAAGGGCAGAAAAATATGCTCTCTTTTATCTTCGGGAATCCCGATACCCGTATCGGTAATCGCCACAGCAATCGTTGTCGCCGGATCTAACCCAACGGCTTCGGCCTGAACACTGGACGATCGTTGAACTCGGCAGATGACACGACCTCGCTCGGTGAATTTTAAGGCGTTTGAGAGTAAATTAGTCACGATTTGCTCAACTTTACCAATATCGGTGCAAATTTCCTTCGGTAAATCCTCAGCACATTCAATCTTAAAAACCAACCCCTTAACATCCGCCATAGGCCGCAATTGCCGTTCGATCGGCTCAATTAAAGTATCCAGCGTCACGGTATCGCTCATAATTTCGACACGTCCAGATTCGATTTTAGACAAATCCAGAATATCATTAATCAATCGTAATAATTGACTGCCACTGTCATGAATCACTTGCGCTGCTTCAATTTGATCCACTGTCAAATTTGCATTTTGGTCATCCGCTAATGATTTCGCAAGAATGAGCAAACTATTTAGTGGAGTTCTTAATTCATGTGACATATTAGCTAAAAATTCTGATTTATAACGACTAGCTTGCCCTAATTGACGCGCTTTAGCTTCAGATTCAGCGCGCGATAACTCTAAAGCCTTTCCTTTTTCAGTTAATTCGTGATTAATAGCCTGCAATGCCTCACGTTGCGTCCTCAATTCTTCTTCTGATGCTCTTAACTCATCTGTTTGCTGTGATAATTGTGATGCTTTTACCTGTAATTCTTCATTGCTTGTCCGCAATTCCTCACTCTGAGTCTGAAGCTCCTCTTCTGAAGCCCGCAAGGTTTCAGCTTGACGTTGGCTTTGCTCTAAAAGAAATTGCATTTTTGATCGACGTTCTAAAATTTCAATTTGCAATGCAATCATTGGCATTAAATCAACAATCAGAGCATGTTGCGCCTCGGTAAATGCTTTAAAGGTCGCAATTTCGATAACACCCACCACCGCCTCACCGCTCAAGATCGGCATGGCCAGAACCATAGAAGGGCGAGCTTCTCCTAATGCTGAACGAATACGAATATAATCAGCAGGAACATCGGTCAAAAGAATCGGAGAACGCTCAATGACCGATTGACCAGCAATTCCTTCACCAAAAGCAAAGCTATCTGATAGATGTTTACGCTCCGTAAAGGCATAACTACCCATTAATTCCAGGCGCTTTTGTTCCTCATTGATCACATAAAATACGCCGTGCCCCCCTTCAAGCAAGGGTGTTAAAGTCTGAATGACGTCACGCGCCAAAACCCGGACCGACGACGCTGCTAGAACTCGCTGGGCAATTTCGGCAGCTTTGGACTTCACCCAATTACGATCTGCCATAGCATGGCTGGTGCCCTTAAACACCTGGAGCGCCCGTGCCATAGCACCAATTTCACTTGCCACCTCTAGATAAGGCACATCAATAGTAAAATCTCCTTCGGCTAAACGAGCCATGCGCTCGCGCAACTGACTGAGCGGACGATTGATACTAAGTGTAATAAAACTCGCGATCAAAATAGATCCAAGAACCACTCCAATCAAAATAAAGATCAACCCTGCCATGGTATCATCCCGACGGCTACCCGCCGAGCGCATAAATTCCTGGGCTTTATTGCGGGCAAATCGGATAACTCCGGCCATATTGTCTCGAATTTCAGTGGTTTGGCGCGCGCCAATGCCTTTGGCCAAGGCCTCAGCCTCAACACGATTACCAACCTTCTTTAAGGCAACAATATTTTCACGAATCATTGACCATTTTTGCAATCCGCGAGCAATTGCGTCCAGGTCGTCATGATTCCCAAGATACCGTTCTCTCAAAATACTTAAGTTATGATAAACATCCAGCTCGAGGGCCGAAACGGCTTTAACTTTATCGTCGATCGCTTCAGGGGCATCGGCAACCACCAATTCGAGCATTTTCTCTCGAATAGAAATGATCTCAGCATCAGCTTCCAAGGCCGCATTCGTAACGGTCATCGGATGATCGAACAATTCTGTTGTCAAGCCCGATAATGTCTGCAAGGCATGAAATGATAACAACCCAACCGCTAAAGCCAAAACAACAACGATAGAAAAACCTGCCGCTAGGCGGTTGCAGATTCCAACATTCTGAATGGCCCTTAACATGACACGACGTCTCTTTCCATATCCAGAACGGCAAAACACACTAAATTCCAGCCCGGCACCGGAGAGCAACCCGAACGATACCGGCGAATAACACTGATACAGCGCCGGTATCGGGCCGCGATGGCGGGCTCGTGTCTTCGTGGACGCGAAGCCAAGGGCGCAGATGCGCCCACCCGCCAATCTGTTCATGAAAAGGCCCTACTGAGAGACACCGAAACAACACTGTTCGGCCTCTCTCACGGGCGGCGCTTCACCGAGTCGGCGTCACGGGCTGCCACGGCACGGCGCACGTAGCCACGTAAGGATAATAGCCTTGCGGATTCCGGCAATAATACCACAAAGGGCCAGAGGGCGGTGCACTCGGGGCCACAACCACGGGAGGACGATAGGGGTCGGGATACGGATAAACCGGCGCCGGGTACCAATACCAAACGCCGTCAAGCACCCACCACCAGCCGTCACGCCCCTCATGCGGGCCATGCCACCAGTGGGCGCTTCGCCAGTGATCGAGATCAAATTCATGAAAACGCGGAGCATCACCGCGCCAATGATCGTGGTCGTCTCCGCGCCAATGATCCCGATCATCGCCATGCCAATGGTCTCGCTCGTCCGCACGGACAGACCCAGGCCAGGACGATGCCACAAGCGCGCCAGCCAGTATGGCCACAACCATCAGGCGTCCCCATGACCGACCAAGCCTGTTCGTGATAGTGGTGTCGATGGACATCGTTTTTGCCTCTTGCGCCAAGCCGTGCGTTGCGAAAACCGCCCCGGCCCCTTGGATGTGCCCGATTTGCGGGCCATAACCTCCGGCTTCCGCCCACAGCGAATCGTAAGCCAGCCAAATCGATATGGGCGGACCCACCATAACATATAGGAGCAGGATCTATAATACCGGCGAGCTATAACGATGACACACTGCCGGTATCGGGCCGCGACGGCGGCCCCGCGTCCTCGTGGACGCGAAGCCAAGGGCGCGGATGCGCCCGCCCGGCGTCTGAGGGCAGCCTTGATGAGTCACCATCAAGG
>CAIXKV010000169.1 GCA_903920145.1 uncultured Rhodospirillales bacterium | reverse complement strand
GGAATTGATTTGACTAATGGAAAAGAGATGGTAGCCTCAACAAGCGCTCCACCCGCTTCGCGGCTGATCGGCGCACAGAACCCCGGCGGGACTCTCTCTTAACTCCGCCCCACCGCTGTCCAAACAGCAGGGTCCACCTCACTCTACGAACTTGGTCAGGAAGAACTCCAGACGATAACAAGCTATCATCCACATGAATTCATGAACACGGCATGCTTCGTTATGGCGAGCGCCTATCGGCGGATGTGTAGCTATCCATTTTACACCATCGCCCGCAAGAACCCCAAGCTGAAGGCCAGATGGAAGAAACACAATGCGGTGGTCTTCGCCGAACGGCAAAACACCCCCGAAGCCATCGATGACGTGGACAGCGAGGCCGAAGACCACGGCCTGCCCGGCTACCGCTATTTCGATCTGCTGAGATGAGCGGGGATCGGGTTACGGGTTACGGTGACAGTGCATTAGGGTTACGGTGACAGGGTTACGGTGACAAGGTTACGGTGACAAGGTTACGGTGACAGTGCATTAAATTTCCAACTAAGGCATCTTTTTATTTGGCTTTGGCCCGCGCTTGGCTGGTTTGAGCGAGCGGTTGGACAGGGCCTCCAGCTTTGCGATGAACGCATCGTCACCGAGTGGACGGGCGATGCTTTCAGCATGACGCAAGCGGTCGAACGCCTCTGGGTCGGGACCGGTCGCGATGAGGTCGGCAAAGCGCGGATAGCGATCCAACACCGGAGCGACGGTAGTCACGCCATCTTCGCTCCCCAGCATGGCATGCACACTCGACCAGCGCCAATCCCGCGCTTGATCGACAAGGCCGGCGCGAACCGGGTTGAGGGCGACGTAGCGCAAGGCCGCGCAAAGGTGTGCCTCATCCAACGCCACCGAGCCAAACCGGCCCTGCCAGAAATGCCCGGTTCGTCGAAGCCGTTCATGGACGTGTCCGGCATAGCGGCGATGAACCGCCGCCAGGGCACGCCTGAGACCATCCTCGTCGGACGGCGTGAGGATCAGATGCACATGATTGGGCATCAGCACCCAAGCCCACACCTCAACATTGGCTGCCTTGCAGTTTGTCGCCAACAGATCGCGATAAAGAGCGTAATCGGCGTCGCCAAAAAACGTCTGCCCACGACCATTCCCACGTTGCGTCACGTGATGTGGTATCCCAGGGACGATAAGGCGAGCAAGACGAGCCATGCCCAAGCCTAGCTTGCCGGAGTATCGCTGTTAATAACTGCACTGTCACCGTAATCGTAATCCCTAATTTCTTTCAGGTGTCCACCCATTTTCAAAAAAACAGGACCGGACATCCTGATTGCGGGCCTGTTGATTACTGTCTACCGTCATCGTTGCTGGTGGAACATACTGACCTCCAGTAGTCGTACAGTTCGCATTATACCCGCCTCCGTAACCATTTCCATAGCAGTTAGTATATGAGGGCGTCGTGTATCCATTGCCCAACTGAACCTGATGCTCCATCGGTGGGAAGCGCGCATACGCCCTTGATATACAACTTGCTTTTGTCGCCTCGAACTCATCAGTCGTTCCGCCAGGTTTGACCCATCTTGTGGCGCATCCGCTTACAAATGTAATCACGACCAAAGTAATTGTGATTTTTGAGATATTCATCGTCTTACCTCCCAAATCAACCTTACCAACACATCGCACCTTGCTACCAGCCCGCCGCCAGCATCGTGTGTCTCGTTCACTCGCGGTTCATACCAGGGTTACGGGTTACGGTGACAGTAGGTTACGGTGACAGTGCATTAAATTTCCAACTAAGGCATCTTTTTATTTGGCTTTGGCCCGCGCTTGGCTGGTTTGAGCGAGCGGTTGGACAGGGCCTCCAGCTTTGCGATGAACGCATCGTCACCGAGTGGACGGCCGATGCTTTCAGCATGACGCAAGCGGTCGAGCGCCTCTGGGTCGGGACCGGTCGCGATGAGGTCGGCAAAGCGCGGATAGCGATCCAACACCGGGGCGACGGTAGTCACGCCATCTTCGCTCCCCAGCATGACATGCACACTCGACCAGCGCCGATTGCGGACACGCAGCCCAAAACTGACAGGTAGCCTGTCGAACACCACGCACGACGACAAGGCCAGACTCGCCACCCGTCCCCAAATGAGCTATGATCGAGGCATGGCAACCCCCGCCCCCAAGCCCCCGGCCGGCAACACAAACGACGAGGCTCTGGACGTCCTCCGGCGACTGGAACCTGTGCTGTCGAAACTGGACGAGCGCACCCAGAGGATGGAATCGGAGCAAAGGGAGCAGCGCAAGGATATCGCCAAGCTTCAGCAGGATGTGGCGCGCATTGATGGCCGGTTGATCGAATTGTCAGCCCGCGTGCCGTCCATATGGACCATCGCAGCCATGATCGTTTCCCTGTTCGGCGCCGCATTCGTGCTGATCCGATTCGCTGGCGGCCACGGGTGAGCCCACTGCCAAGTCCGGGTTTACACATTTTGGACACGCGCCCAACAGCGGCTCGCTAACGAGCAACAACGCGCCTTTCAAGGAGTTCTATTTGCAGACAATTTTGGCATCTCACCCAAAGCAAAGCGATATACTGGATCGCTCATATTCCCTCGTCATAAAATGCCGAAAGTGCTGTGGTAAACCAAAACAACTCTGCCTCACCGAACCCCCCCATCCAATCTGGAAGCGTCCTTCTGTTAAAGGTCATCTTTCGCAACGCATCGGCAAGGTGGTTCATTTTTAACGCAATTCTCGTTTCAAGATCAGCCCCCTCAATACATTTGCTAAGCCCGCGAGATAGCGACAAAAGTATTTCAAGGAATAAAAACGACGACGAGCCCGGATTGTCCGGGCTGCCAATGAAATCCCAAAAGTCCATCCCAATTCGCCTATAGACACGCACAGATCGTGTCTCGCTATCAATAAGAATGCCTGGCCATTTGTGCCGATCTTCCTCCTCAAACCCGCCACCAATGAGTTTTGCCAGAATTTGATTCTCCTTATTATTTGTTGTTTTATCAGTTCCATACGTCAAACCAATAACCACATCAATTTCTTCAATACCCTGGGCACCAGCTTTCGATTGTGAAAGCCACATCTTGTGGTTTTTCAAAATAGCGTCAGCCATCCCTTGCACCTGGGTATCATTTATTGTATTTGGTCCACTCTTAATAGACGTGAGAAACCGCTTTTTGCCAATTACAACCGATTTATCTATCTCTCTCCAAATTGAGTTGCTGCGTGTATTTGCCTTTTCCTCACGCGACAATCCCGTAAGTGCCGCAAATTCGCGCAGCTTTTCCGGGGGATCGTCCCATTTGTTGGTAGAATTTATGGGATAAGGGCTAACAAAAGCTGCTTCAACCGACTTCCCAAAAGAAGTTTCTAGGCCCATGTAGAGCTTGCTATCAAACAGAAACTTTCCAAAAGAATGATGATCGCGAAGCCCAACTGTACTTGCCGCTGTCATCAGCACATAAGGATTGGTGCGATAATCTGACAATCCATCGCGGCTCTCAAAAGATCTAGGAAGGTTATTGCTTATATATGAGCAAAGCACGTCCGATAAGCGATCAACTCGTTGCTTATCTACCTGAGAAAACTCGTCGGCAATTTGTCCTTGCAAAAAAACGTGCCTTCTCGACTTTAATATGTCAAATAGGCCATTTGGCCGTTGAGGTGGCTTGCTCTGACGTGGTTGTTGTTTCGGCATTTTATCCTCAACGAATTCGGCTAACACGCTTTTTGGTTACAGGGGCAGAATATGTTGCATTACCACATTCGCCATCATCTTCCCAAATAAACGTTTTCCCGTTCTTGAACCACTGACGCGTGCGAATGTGGGACTGTATGTATATAACCCGATAGGAATCCAGCTTACTTTTCTTTTCTACCCACCGATTTTTGGAGAGCGCGTCCATTTCTTTTGCAATTACGTCACCGGCGACCCTGCCCAGACGAACTGGCACGGCGTTACCTATCTGAGCGTATTGCTCGGGGGTCTTACCAAAAACCTCCCAATCTGAAGGAAACTCCTGTATGCGCAAGTATTCTCGGAGGGTAAGAGCCCTAACCTCGGTCGGATGGCACAAAGAAGTGGATGCGTGATTTGGCATTGTGACGAGGGTTGGACATGGCAAATCATAGGACAGCCTCCTCCACCATCCAGAACGACCGCCTTTCGCATGCCAGGCACGTCCCATCGATTTCATTTGATCCTCAATCGAAAGGCTTCGCCAGTTTGATCCTTGAGGAACTTTCGCAAGATAAGATTTTTTTCTCGAACTAAAATCCATAATGACTGGATTTATTTCAGTCAGGCCACGAATTGCGTCTCCGAGCGTTGCCCATGGTTGAAGCTTTTTTTTCACATTCCAATCAAAAAGTATTTGTCCATCTTCAGTATCGTTAATTCCATGCGTTGGCTCCGAAAACTCAACCGAGGAATTGAATCGGTTGCCAATGAACAATGCTCGCTCCCTTAATTGAGGAGCCCCATAATTAACGGCGTTTACCTCAAATATATCCATATGGTATGAATACCCATTGAGGTTCTGCAGTTCATTGGCGAACGCCCTGACGACGGACCCGGGCTGTTCATCTTGCGAAAGAGGTGCGCCCCCCTTCTCGGGTCGTTCGGCGATAGGACGGTGCGATAAAGCCGCCGAAAGAAGTCCTCGCACGTTCTCCATTAAGAAAAACTTTGGCTGTATTACCTCAATCCAACGCAGAAACTGCCAAAGAAGGGTACCGCGCGGATCCTGAATAGTCCGACGCCGCCCAGCAGTGCTAAATGACTGACAGGGCGGGCCTCCGACAAGAATATCAACCTCACCCTTCTTCAAGCCAACGGCAGCAAGGACATCATTAGGGTCAATATTAGATACGCTCCCTTGAAAGATCTTCAGCGAACTGTGGAGACGCCCAGCCGCGTGGTTTTTCCGAATTGTATCGCAAAACGATGGTTCTATCTCTACACAAGCTAGTACATCGAACCGGCCTGTTTGTTCCAATCCGATATCCAACCCCATTGCGCCGGAAAAAAGGGAAATTGCCTTGTAACGATGGGTCATCTGTTTCCTCATAAGCGTCCGGACGGCATATCCCGTGAGCCCGCGCGGACGGACGCTTGCTAGCACCACTAGGTTGATCGGATATCTATAGCGTGTCAAGCCATTGACAGGCCACGGCTCGGAATCCAGGTTAACGCTCATTTTATTTGGAGCAGGGTAAGGGTGGATTACGGTGACAGGATTACGGTGACAGTGCACTAAATTGGGGGTTACGGAATTCTGGGATACCGTACCTGACTCTCGGTGAGGATTGCCTTGGCCGAAGCCCGAACCGCTACCCAAGTCGATATCGAGCGACTGGGGCACTGGGTCGTGGCTACCGGCGTCATTTTGGCCGCCATCCGGTATACCGCTGCACCCGTAGTGCTGCACCCGTAGTGTATAATTCACGGCACATCAGACGTTGCACGAATGCCGACATCACCGTGTCGTTCCCTCGCGTCTGTCTGGTCCGAAAACTGTGGGGATTGGTTTACGTGACTGGGGGGCTCGCGTATCCTGTTGGTGGGTGATGTGTTGACGCCTTGGGTTTGGGCGCTTCAGCGGCATGAACGGGTTCTGCCGGGCTTTCTGCGCTTTTCGGAGCTATTATGACAGATTTACTCTCAGTTCGCGATTTATCTGTGATTTTTAAACTGTCAGGTGCCGAAATTTCGGCGGTGCGGAAGATTTCATTTACTCTGAAGTCGGGAGAAACGCTGGCTCTGGTGGGGGAATCCGGGTCTGGTAAGTCCGTAACGGCGTTATCGATTCTGCAACTTTTGCCTTACCCGCTGGCGCGCCATCTCAAAGAGGGCAGTATTCGTTTTCGTGAGACCGAGCTGTTGGGCGCCCCGGAGCCGCTTTTACGGAGCGTCCGTGGCAACCGGATCGCCATGGTGTTCCAGGAACCGATGACCTCCCTTAACCCTCTGCACACCATCGGTCGTCAGGTGTCGGAAACGTCGATGGTCCACAAGGGGTTAAGTCGGTCTCAGGCCAACCGCCGAACCCTGGAACTCTTGCATTTGGTGGGCCTAGCCGAAGCCGAACAGCGACTAGGCGCCTATCCTCATGAGCTTTCGGGAGGGCAACGCCAGCGCGTTATGATCGCTATGGCCTTAGCCAACGAGCCGGATCTGTTGATCGCCGACGAACCGACCACGGCTCTTGATGTCACCATTCAGGCACAAATCCTGGACCTGCTCAAAGACTTACAGCGGCGTTTCAACATGGCGTTGCTGTTGATCACCCATGACCTTGGCGTTGTCCGAAAAATGGCTAACCGGGTCTGCGTGATGAATGACGGCGAGATCGTCGAACAGGCAACCGTCGCCGACTTATTCGAACGTCCGGCTCACCCCTATACCCAACGGCTGTTGGCATCCGAGCCCAAAGGGCGCCCGGCCCCACCCCGCCCCGATGCTCCCGAAGTTCTGGCCGCCGAGCATATCAAGGTTCACTTTCCCATTCGGAAGGGCCTGTTTCGCCGAACGGTCGATCATATTCGCGCCGTAGACGGCATCTCGCTGCAAGTCCGGGCGGGTCAGACCCTGGGGGTGGTTGGAGAATCCGGCTCGGGCAAGACCACTCTGGGCATGGCTTTGCTCCGGTTGACCCATAGCGAAGGCATCATCCGTTTTGATGGAACCGAAATTCAAGACTGGTCGAGTCGGCGGTTGCGGCCCTTGCGCCGACAGATGCAGATTGTTTTTCAAGACCCATTCGGCAGTCTGAGCCCCCGCTTATCCATTGGAGACATCATCGCTGAAGGGCTGAAAATTCACCACCCGAACCAAAGCTTGGCCGAACGCGAAAGGTTGATCCTCACGGCCCTGGACGAAGTCGGACTGGATACCGCCACGCGCTATCGTTATCCCCACGAATTTTCCGGCGGCCAGCGACAACGGGTGGCCATTGCCCGTGCCATGGTCTTGAAACCCCGTTTGGTGGTGCTGGATGAACCGACCTCGGCCCTGGATATGTCGGTGCAGACCCAGATTATTGAACTGCTCCGCGACCTCCAGGCCCGCCACGGCCTCGCCTACCTGTTCATCAGCCACGACCTCAAGGTCATCCGGGCGCTCTCCAACGAGGTCATCGTGATGAAGGACGGGCATGTGATCGAGCACGGACCAACGGAATCCCTCTTCACCACCCCGCGCGAGGCGTATACGCGTGCCCTGCTCGCGGCGGCCCTCGACCTCGAAACCCTGGGCGACACGACGACGCGCGATTAGGACCACGAGCAGGGTCAGGGATGTCAGGGTTTTTCGGGACTCACCGAGGGCTTTTCGCCGGACGGGCCAACATGATCCAGCGCCGCGATCAAATCCAAAAAGGCTTCGTCGGTTGGCGACCGAGTCTCTTTCCGAGCCGCAGCCCGGTAATAACTCAGCAGAAAAATCCGTAAGGCACTGGTCAATCCAGTGCCGCTGACTCGGCGAGCATCGATCATCCGAGCCAAACCAGCCCGGTTAACGCCATGATCAGCGCAGATTTCATCAAACGCCTGCCAAAGCGGCGATTCAAGACGAGCCGACGTTCGCCGACCCCCCATTTCGAAATTGCGGCTGCGCAAAGCCGCGCTGCGGGCTCTTGTCACTGGACCACCAGCTCCGATTCGGCGAAAGACAGCAGAGAACCTTCGGCGCATACCGAGGTCCGTGGATTGACGCAAGACTCACCGTCCATGATCGTTCCCCGTCGTTTTCTCGAGACCAGTAGTAATATCCCGGCGCTTCATCGTCAATATGGACGGCGAGTTGAAAGAAGGCCCAATCATTGCAAGGGATCTGCTTGAAAATCGAGGCCGTTGGAATCACATCTGGCATGACCTTAATCCTACGATCTTGTCGGAAGAGGCCGATTGTCTAGCTTAACCGAATTTTTCTGCATATAAAGATATGCCGTTTGACCGATTTTATAATCATAGATCATGGTTTCATATTGCTTTTTAAAGACCATTACCCTGATAAAGGCACATACACTCGGAGCCTACTCAACCCGCGTTCGGGGCGGCACAGAAGATGAGGCGCTTTCGTCGATCAGCCGGCCGTGATTCCGACGCTCGTCGTGACCAGCCACGTCACTGTTCCGTAAGCGGGTAGACAACCGCAAAAACCACATGACGTTGCGATCAAGGGAAAATTTATCTCATTAGAGATTATCAAATTCGTCATTTATCGTATAAAAATAAATTTTTATACCGCTAAGGCTGTATTAAATTCGCATAATTAAGTCATTCGATTGCAAATATATCGATTCCGCGCTACGAGACTCTGGACTCGGTCATGATCATTGGTAACGACAACATCCATTTAGAAATAAGATTGATAATTAATCAATTTTATTTAGATTACAAATAATAATTATTCTATCAAAATTTTCCCGTCCTTTGATGCTATCGCCCGGCCTCCTCAAAAAATATCATAGCAGAACACCTCTGCCATCATACCTCGCGCCCGGCATGGTCTCAGCGTCGCTCTTATTCTACGGAACGATATCATTCGCAATCAGAGTAGCTTGACGTCCGGATCCAATCTCATCACCTTGGGCGCCAGCGGCGGCCCCCCCTCTGAACATGGCCGCGCCCCGGTGCCCGGTATGTGTTTAGAACGACCCAAAATTCTGATTGTCGACGACCGACCGGCAAATTTGCTGGCGCTAAAGACGTTGCTTGCCAAAGTTGACGCCGTGGTGATCTCGGCTGATAGCGGCAATCAGGCCCTAGCACGAACCCTTGATCACGACTTTGCACTCATGCTGCTCGATGTCCAGATGCCGGACATGAGCGGATACGACTTAGCCGAGCTCCTTCGGGGCGAGGAACGAACCCAACGCGTCCCGATTATCTTCTTAACCGCCGCTTACAAAGACAATACCCACCGGACTCTGGCCTACGATGTCGGAGCGGTGGATTACATTGAAAAACCCATTGATGAAGTTATTCTACTATCAAAAGTTCGAATATTCCTTGAATTGGCTCGCACCCGACAAGATATTGCTCATATTGCCGAGCAATTGGTGATTCAGAACCATCGACTGGAAGCCGAAATTGCAGGACACCAAGCGACACTCAATGCCTTGCGTGAGAGTGAAGAGCGGTTCCGCTTGGCCGTTTCCGGAACCAATGACGGCATTTGGGATTATGACCTGATCACGGGTCGCTGTACATACTCGCCGCGCTGGAAACAGATGTTGGGTTGGCAGGATGCCGAAATCTCGGAAAGTCGGGATGAATGGTACCGCAGAGTTCATTCGGACGATTTGGAAAAGGCCCTCACTGATATTGAACTTCATTTAACCGCCAAGACCCCGATCTATGAAAATATTCATCGGCTTCAACACCGTGATGGATTTTATCGGTGGGTCTTGGATCGTGGACGGGTGGTCCTGGATGGACGGGGGCGGCCTGCCAGACTCGTGGGCGCCACCACTGACATCACAGAACAGCGACGCCATCAAGTCCGTATCCAGCACCTTAACGACCGATTGGAGCAAATTCTGCGTTCGGTAGCCGAAGGCATCTTTGGCATTGACACCAGTGGCCGCATTACCTTCGCCAATGCAGCCATGGAGCGCTTGTCCGCCCGGCCCCGAAGCGAGATGATTGGACGTTCGGCTTCGGACCTCCTGTTACGTCGCGGGGCCGGAGCCGATGATTCAACCCTTGGTGAAGGATTGATTTGGGCCGCCTGCCATAGCAGCGAGCCACAGACGGTTCGCAATGACCTCTTGCGCCGTCCTGATGGCTCAACCTTGCCGGTGGATTATACGGCGGCCCCTTTGGCAACGGGCAATGTCGTGACCGGCGCGGTGGTGGTGGTGCGCGACGCGACCGAGCGGTTAAAAATTGAACTGGGCTTAGAGCAGGCCCGATTGGCTGCCGAAGAAACCAGTCGGGCCAAATCGGCCTTTCTGGCGATCATGAGCCACGAGCTACGGACCCCACTGAACACTATTCTGGGATTTTCCGAGATTATCCGAGACGCGGCCTTTGGCTTGACCGCAATTGAACGCTATCGTGAATATGCTGGAGATATTTTCGAATCTGGGTCTCATTTACTGGAATTAATCAATGATATCCTTGACCTGTCAAAAATCGAAGCCCATCGCATGGAAATCGAACCCCACTGGCAGGAACTTCGCTACACATTGACATCGATTATCCGGTTGATTCGTGATAAATCCGCCCGTCAAAATGTACATTTAACTGTTAATTTTGATCAAGACTTACCATTGCTGTATGCTGACGAGCGAGCCTTTAAGCAGATTATTTTAAATATCTTATCTAATGCCTTGAAATTCACGCCCCCGGAAGGTCAAATCATCATTCATGCGAGCGCCCGCCCCGATGGCGGCATCGCCATTTCAGTGACCGATACCGGCCCCGGCATTCCTCCTGAACAATTGGATCGCCTGTTTCTGCCCTTTGAGCAAATTGACAACCGCTACAATCGCGAAACCGCTGGCACTGGCCTCGGGCTGTCGTTAACCAAAGGCTTGGTTGAAATTCACGATGGCAGCGTGACGATTGAAAGTCTCCTAGGAACCGGAACCACCGTCACCATCAGCCTCCCCCCTGGCCCCGGCGCCAGTACGGGACGCACCAAGGAACTCGCCGACAACGCCGCGAGCCCCTGATCCGACCCGCCCAATATCCTTTTCGATCCGCTGGGTACGACCGTACATTCAGGGGTGGGTTGCAAGTCTGGCCTTGTCGATATCGAAGCGGGACGTACCGAGCGGGCGGTGAACTTCGCGCATCTTGAGTTTGCCCGTCAAACCCGCCGCCTCTGTAAAGATAAGCTGCTGCCGACATCCGACTCGTGCCTCGCTACCAGGAGTCACAGAGCGAGTCATACCATCGAGCCTTGATGATGACTCATCAAGGCTGCCCTCAGACGCCGGGCGGGCGCATCCGCGCCCTTGGCTTCGCGCGCATGGGCGCGCGGGGCCGCCGTCGCGGCCCGATACCGGCGATGTGTCAGTATCAGGGCTCGCCGGTATCATAACCATCGAGCCTTGATGGTGACTCATCAAGGCTGCCCTCAGACGCCGGGCGGGCGCATCCGCGCCCTTGGCTTCGCGCGCATGGGCG
>CAIXKV010000168.1 GCA_903920145.1 uncultured Rhodospirillales bacterium | reverse complement strand
GAGCTATAACGATGACACACTGCCGGTATCGGGCCGCGACGGCGGCCCCGCGTCCTCGTGGACGCGAAGCCAAGGGCGCGGATGCGCCCGCCCGGCGTCTGAGGGCAGCCTTGATGAGTCACCATCAAGGCCCGATGGTATAAGATCCCACGTCCCCCCGTGACATCGGCAAGACTACGAATCGCAAATGTCCTTGAGATGACTCATTCCCGAGACATTGGTAACGGTTGGTTTCATACCGGATCAACGACCTCTCGAACGAGCCATCGGCTGGGCCACAGGACACCACAGTACATCCTCGATATGGGCGGCCCCGGTACACAGCATCACCAGACGATCGAAACCAAGAGCAATCCCGCTACTTTCAGGCAAACCGAATGCCAAGGCGGCCAAAAAATCCTCGTCTATCGGTACCTGACGGCCATAAAGTCGGTATTGTAAGGCACCATCCGTTTCGAACCGAGCCCGCTGTGCCAAAGGATCTGTTAATTCACCGAAAGCATTGGCTAACTCCAGACCACAGGCATAAAGCTCAAACCGTTCGGCCAAACGCGGGTCTTCGGGCTTAGGCCGAGCCAGCGCCGCCAACGCCACCGGATAATCCGTCAGAACGGTCGGTACACCAACCCCCAATACAGGCTCAATCCGCTCGAACATCACCCGGAAAAACACATCTTCCCACCGATCGCCAGCATGAGCCTGAATGCCAACCGCCGCCGCCGCCGCCGCCAGTGGCGCCGGGTCAGGATCGGGATCGGCGGAATCACGAACCGTGGCCAACAAATCCAGGCCAGCATGGATACGAAACGCCTCGGCCACCGTTAAAATCTGCCATTCGGCAAAGGGATCGCAAACAACACCGCGAAACTCGAACGCCCGGCAGCCTGCCGCCAGGGCCGCCGCCCGTACCAAGGCCACACAATCAGCCATCAAGGTCCGATAGCCGACTCCGGCACGGTACCACTCAAGCATGGTAAATTCGGGATGATGAGTCTCCGACCGCTCGCCGTTGCGAAAGACACGCGCCATCTGATACAGGCGCGGCACCCCAGCCACTAACAGCTTCTTCATGGAAAATTCGGGACTGGTATGCAGATAAAGCCGATGCGACAGGTCTGGATCGGGATCCTGCAATTCAGTCGTAAAGGCCAGAAGGTGGGGTTCCTGCCCCGGAGAGACCTGAAGCGCCGGGGTCTCCACCTCGATCATGTCCTGTTCGGCCATAAACCGCCGAACCGCCGCGCCCACCCGCCCCCGGCCCTCCAGATGGCGCCGCCGTTTTTCCAGAGCCTCCGGATGCCACCAGGGCCAAGACAAAGCCCCCTTTCCCCTTTCTAACATTATCGTTGATCGATCGACGTCGCGGCCACGACTCCCGCCCGGAATAACCGTCCGCGCCCCAACTTCACGCCGCACCAGTCGCCGCCATTAACCCCCAAACCGCGCAGGCGATCCTGATCCATCACCACTTCCACCGAATGCCCGGCGCAATCCAATTCGATTCGAGCCGAAGGACCGATGGCGTAAATATGGCGAACCTGAGCCCGCGAGGCCCCCTCGGCGGACACGGCCTCCTCCTTCGCAAAAGCCTCCAGGCGGGTCAATTCAATGTCATGGGGACGAAAGAATGCAACGGCCGGCCCTGCTGTCATCCCCACCGCTGGAAAAGCCATTTCCAAACCGGCGATCCGTGCCACGCCAGCTTCGATTACGCAGTCGAACCGATTCACATTGCCCAGGAAATCATAGACAAAAGGCGAAGCCGGATCGTTATAAACCTGAGATGGAATCCCCACCTGCTCGATCCGCCCGCGATTCATCACCACCACCCGATCGGCCAACTCCAACGCTTCTTCCTGATCATGAGTCACGAAGACGCTGGTAATGTGCATCTCATCATGCAGACGACGCAGCCAACGACGCAACTCTTTGCGAACCTTGGCATCCAAGGCTCCAAAGGGTTCATCCAGCAACAACACGCGCGGTTCGATAGCCAGAGCCCGCGCCAACGCCACCCGCTGGCGCTGACCGCCGGAAAGCTGGCTGGGATAACGATCGGCCAAAGGCTCCAACTGGACCATACGGAGCAACTCCGTCACTTTTTCCGTAATGGCCGCGCGCGACGGACGATCCTTGCGCGCCAGAACGTCTAGGCCGAACGCGACATTGTTAAACACCGTCATATGCCGGAACAGCGAATAATGCTGGAACACAAAGCCTACCTGACGATCACGCGGAGTCAGGCCCAAAGCGGCCTCGCCAAAAAATGTCAAGGATCCCTGGTCAGGACGCTCTAACCCTCCCAGGATGCGTAACAGCGTGGTCTTACCAGAGCCCGACGGCCCCAACAACGCCAACAATTCGCCAGTGCGAATCTCTAGATCCACCCGATCCAAGGCTACAAATGATCCGAACCGCTTGCAAATTCCCGAAACCCGAATGGTCATGGCCCTTCTCCTCCCGCGCCTGCTCTCTTGCCGTCATCCGTACCTAATGTCTAGAGCCCGCGAGACTTTCGCCCCACTTCCACTCAAGAGCCGACTTCGCCACCAATGTTACCAAGGCCAACAAAGCCAACAACGACGCAACGGCGAAGGCACCAACAAAATTATATTCATTATAAAGAATCTCCACATGGAGGGGCATGGTATTGGTTAAGCCACGAATATGCCCTGACACCACAGAAACCGCACCAAATTCACCCATTGCCCGAGCGTTGCACAACAATGTGCCATACAACAATCCCCAGCGGATATTGGGTAGCGTCACCCGCCAGAAAATCTGCCACCCGCAAGCGCCCAAGGATACGGCAGCTTCTTCTTCTTCAATGCCCTGTTCCTGCATCAAGGGAATCAGCTCTCGAGCCACAAAAGGAAACGTCACAAACATGGTGGCAAGGACCAACCCAGGAAGCGCAAAGACTACCTGAAGGTCGTGATCCCGTAACCAGGGCCCAAACCAGCCATGCAAGCCGAACAGCAACACATAGACCATGCCAGAGATCACTGGCGAGACCGAAAATGGCAAATCAATCAAGGTGATTAGCAAGCTCTTGCCGGAAAATTCGAATTTAGTGATGGCCCAGGCTGCCACCACCCCGAACACCAAATTCACCGGCACCGCGATCGCCGCCACCAACAGGGTCAGACGAATCGCCGAAAGAGCATCAGGTTCCGCCAAGGCATCGAAATAGGCGCTGATCCCTCGATGCAGGGCTTGGGCAAAAACCGTAATTAACGGCAGCACCACAAACAGCACCAAAAAGCCCAAAGCCAAGCCGATCAGCGCCCACCGGACCCAGGCAGGATCGCGCAGGGCTGGACGTTCAAGCGTCGCGCTCGAACCATTGACCCTAGTGCGCATGGCGAGCCCTCATCCAAGCTTGCAGTAAGTTGATCACGAACAACAACACAAAGGAGAGTAACAACATCAATGCGCCGATGGCTGTGGCACCGTGATAATCAAATTGCTCCAGCTTGATGATGATCAGCAACGGCACGATTTCTGAAACTTCCGGCATGTTACCGGCAATAAAAATGACCGAACCATATTCACCTAATCCTCGTGCAAAGGCCAAAGCGAACCCCGTCAACAGAGCTGGAGTCAAGGCCGGTAAAATCACCCGCAGGAACGTCTGCAACCGGCTGGCACCCAAACTGATCGCGGCCTCTTCTTCTTCGGGCGGCAATTCCTGAAGCACGGGTTCCACAGTGCGGACCACGAAAGGCAAGCCAATAAAGGTTAGTGCCACCACGATTCCCAGTGGCGTAAAGGCTACGTTGATGCCCAACGGCGTCAGCACCGAGCCAATCCAACCATGGGCGCTGTAAAGCGCCGAAAGCGCAATGCCGGCAACCGCCGTTGGCAAAGCAAAGGGCAAATCCACCAAGGCATCCACCAGCTTCTGGCCCGCGAATCGATACCGCACCAAGACCCAGGCCACCAGCAATCCGAACACCAAATTGACCAGAGCCGCCGCCAAGGCCGTGGTGACACTCACCCGAAACGCCGCCATCACCCGAGGCGTGGTGACCACGTCCCAAAAGCCGCTCCAGCCAAGATCGGCGGCATGAATCACCAATCCCGCTAAGGGAAGCAAAACGATCAGGCCCAACCAGCTCAAGGTCAGGCCAAGAGTCAAACCGAAACCAGGAAGCACTGAATAGCGGATAATCATGCCCCCCTGATCCCTTGCCGTTGTCCGCGCCCAAACGCGCCGCGCTACACCTTGGGCGTTGGCAAACCAACCCCAACCCAAGCGCCGAGCCGCCACTGCGCCAGAAACACCAGCGTATATGTTATCACCCGACATCACTATGGCAACCTCATGGAGCGCGCTCGGGGAGACATTCCGCCCTGTAGCGTCCCGACAGGAACCGCCACAACGGCTCATATTCAGGCGGCGATGCCAGCAAGCCCCGCCGCCTCAGGCCCTATGGGTGGGGCCGGAAAATTTGGTCGAAGACACCGCCATCAGAAAAATGGGTTTTCTGAGCAACAGCCCAGCCTCCGAAAACATCGTCGATGGTGAACAGCTTGATGGCGGGAAAGCGGTCCTTGTACTTCGCGGCCACATCCGGCGAGCGTGGCCGATAGAAATTCTCGGCGGCAATGGCCTGAGCTTCGGGCGTGTACAGGAAGGCCAAATAGGCTTCAGCTAATTTGCGGGTATGATGGCGGTCAACCACCTGATCAACCACCGAAACCGGCGGCTCGGCCAGAATACTGGACGACGGATAGACAATTTCAAGGTCTGAATCTAATTGTTGGCGAGCCAAAAAAGCTTCGCTTTCCCAAGCCAACAAAACATCACCAATCCCACGTTGGGTGAAAGTGATGGTCGCGCCCCGAGCACCACTGTCAAGAACGGGCACATTCTGGTAAAGTTTGCTAACAAAGTCCTTGGCTTCGGCATCACTGCCGTTATGCGCGGCCCGAGCATAAGCCCATGCCGCCAAATAATTCCATCGGGCTCCCCCGGATGTCTTGGGGTTAGGAGTGATCACTTGAATGCCGGGGCGAATCAAATCGCTCCAATCATGAATCTGCTTAGGATTTCCCGAACGAACCAAGAAAACAACGGTGGACGTGAACGGAGTGGCGTTGTCGGGGAGCCGGTGCCGCCAGTCTGGCGCAATTAATCCCGACTCGGCGATGGCATCGATATCGTACCCCAGAGCCAACGTCACCACATCGGCTTCAAGGCCATCGATTACCCCCCGAGCCTGTTTGCCAGACCCCCCATGAGATTGGTTAATCCGAACCTCATCGCCGGTCTGGCCCTGCCATTTGGCGGAAAACGCTTTGTTGATCGCTGCATATAACTCTCGGGTAGGATCATACGAGACATTCAACAGCGTCACGTCGCTCGCCTGAGCCCCAACCGCCCAACCCAACCCAACGCTGGCCGCCATCACGGCCAGAGTCTTCCGCCACGTCTTGGTCGCCATGCCCATCACTCCCCCCTAGAATTGTACAATATGATACGGTTTAATTAAGTGATTTCACAAGCGTAACCAACATTAGCTCGACATCCAGGACATGGCCAGTGTTTTTTGCGCCGCACTATAGCGTGCACGAAAAGGCATGAGCGGCCCCTCGACCCCATGACGTCACGCAGGATCGGAACACTCACAGTCCTTCAGGGTGGGAAGCGAAGCTTATTATACCCTCGAGCCTTGATGTTGACTCATCACGGCTGCCCTCCGACGCCGGGCGGGCGCATCCGCGCCCTTGGCTTCGCGCGCATGGGCGCGCGGGGCCGTCGTCGCGGCCCGATACCGGCAGTATGTCATCGTTATAGCTCGCCGGTATCATTGTATAGCTTGATGGTCTGACGCAGTTCTGTTTTACCGCCGCCGGGACATCACCACCCCTACCGAGGCGGCATCTGGAAAGACTTCCAGCTTTTCAACCTGGATTTCGGCGCCAAGAACACGTTCATCCATCAAGCATAGATCGGCAATACGCTCGGCCAAAGTTTCAATCAACTTAATATGACCGGCCCTCGCCAAGCGGCGAATACCGTCAACCAATCCCTCATAGGACAGCACTGCTGCGATCTCGTCGCGAAACCCCGGACCGGGATGATGCACCGTGAGATCAACATTGATCCGCACCGACTGCGGCTGTCGATGTTCGTGGTCATGAACGCCGATCGAAGCCAGGACCACCAGATCCCGGAGCAAAATCCGGTACGTGGTGACACCGGCAGGAACAGAATCGATCACCGTAAGACCCTCGCGTTTTTGAACAGGCCGCCCAACCATAGGAACAATCGCTGCCAAACACCATGACCGATCATAAGCGCGTCGCTGCCAACCAATCGGTGGGGGACGGTTCGCTCAACCGAATCACATCCCCCCCTTCCGGCAGGGCCGCCAGCAACTCAGCCATCGTCCGTCCCAGACCGGGGTGAATTTTATCCGCTGCAATGTCGACCAATGGCCGCAACACAAAGGCGCGCTCGGCCAACCGTGGATGGGGAATTTCCAATGCCGGCTGAGTCAGCAGGGTGTCACCGTAAAACAAGATATCAATATCCACCACCCGTGGTCCAAATCGCAGCCCCGGCGTCCGTCCCAACGCGGTCTCCAATGCCTTAACCTCCCTTAGCAGGGCTTCGGGAGTCAGCCGGGTTTGCGCCGCCAAGGCCAAGTTCAAAAACGGCGGTTGGTCGGTAACGTACATGGGATTGCTCTGGTACAGGGCTGACAGCGCGGTGATATTCACCACCTCGCCCAACGCTGCCACCGCCCCCGCCAAATGTCCGGCCCGATCCCCGAGGTTACTTCCCAACCCTAACAATACCGCAACCATCCCGGATACGATCTCCCTGTCACGAGCAGCCGGCATTAGACATCCCGAATCGCATCAAGCATCATCCCCTTGAACATCTTCAGCAAATTTTGATCAAGATGGTCTGGCATCTGCTCAGTCATGATCTCGAAGGCGCGTTCGGCTGGCATTGAGGGTTTATAGACACGCCGATCCGTAAGAGCACCAAAAACATCGACGATCGAGGACATCCGGGCCAATTCATTCAATTCCTTACCTTTTAACCCTTTTGGATAACCCGTACCATCTAATTTCTCGTGATGCTGCGCCGCGATGATAATAGCACCCTTGGGAATACTATTATTAATCTCAAGCATGGCCAAAGTCGCGGGCACATGCCCCTTCATGATTTCAAACTCATCAGCATGCAAGCGCCCTGGTTTATTCAGAATATCATGAGGAATGGTCATTTTTCCGACATCATGAAGCAAACCACCGCCAGCCAACAATAATTGATCATTATAGCTCAAACCAATCGCCTTTCCAAATAATGATAATAATGTTGCAATTTTTAAAGAGTGCGCAAACGTATAATTATCATGATCTTTGACACCACCAAGAATGCTTTTAAATTCATTATTTTCAATGGCCTCAACCAATGGTGTGCAGGCCTCATTAACAACTTGGAAATTAATACCATCACCACTATCAATAGCATCTGAAATGCTATTAAATACAGATATAGTTTCATTTAAAGCAGCACGAGGCCTTGATGGTAATTTTGACCAATTTTCCTCGATAAATTTATTTAACAGTGAGCTTATTGTAACAATTAATTTACTTCTTCGATATGGCTTTAATAATAAAATGCACGACCCTAATCCTTTTGTTAAGGCAATGGATTGCCCTTCATCGTGATGAGCAGTAAGAATCACTGGAATATTTTCCAAACCTCGTTCCCGGCGCATCGCTTTCATTAAATTATAACCACCCCCACCAGGAATCTGGTCATCGATCAACGCGATATCAGGAATTTCCCGACGCACCCCAGAAAGCGCACGGTCAGCGTCGGAATACTGGACTACCCGATAAAAGGATATGAGAGCATCCGCTACTTGGCCGCGATTCTGGTCGTTGCCATCAATGACCGCAACCAAAGGGACATGACGATGGCACGTTTCTGTCACGAGCATTGCCATTTTTCGCAACCAGAGTACATCGTATTGCTCCTTATGAGGGTCTGGTGTAATGATGGATCAGATTAAAACGACTCCGGGCCCCTTTTCGATAGACCGGCGAGCCTTGATGCGAACCCATCGACCATCCTTGGGCCGCGACGGCGGTCCCGCGTCCTCGTGAATGCAAAGCCAAGGGCGCGACCCCGCCCACCCTCCGGCGTCTGGGGCAGACTTGATGGGTCAACATCAAGACTCGATGGTATGAAATATCAATAGCACGAGCAAGAACCGTGACCTTGCATCTGATGAGATATTTTTTTGCGGGAAACGAGAGCGATGCCCAAACTATGCAACAAATACCCTATAGATATCTTATTAACTAAAGTTATAAATTGGTCATGTCACATTGTTTTAATCTTATATTGGGATTCTCGGACGACCGTCTCTCTTGAAACACCAAGCGGCATAGATCAAGCGATCAATTGCTTTCAAACGGCAGCGTTCATAAACCATCCCATCAAGCCTTAACGGTGCCCCCTCAAGGCCGCTCTCACACCGGCGGCCAAACACTGACACAGCGCCGGTATCGCGATACGAACCAGCCTAGCCATAGCACAAGAATAGCCGTACAAGCCCCAGAACCTCCTGGAGCTTACCGGCAAGCCGTCACTGTTTTAAGTTTATTTGGTCGGAGCGACTGGATTCGAACCAGCGACCCCCAGTCCCCCAGACTGATGCGCTACCAGGCTGCGCTACGCTCCGACCCCCTGGATGTCACCGATACTTTCGGCAACAAACGTCCAACTGAATGGCCCAGGGCCACCCCTCCCTCCCCTCCATAAGGACGGGAAAGAACCGCTCACCCCGAAGCCGGGGTCCACTGCGGCGTCGCCCCCTGATTATAGGCCCCGCCCCGCCCTGTCAATGGGAAAACATCATGGGCAAACAGGATTGATACCATCGGGCCTTGATGGGTCAACACCGAGGCTCGACGCTATCACCCCCAGTGATTTCGGTTCGCTGACTCTTCGCAACCAGAGTCAACAAAAAGACGAACCAGGCAATGGCCGCCCACCAAGAATCTGCGGCAAGGTTATAAGTTGATATTGTTAAAGCAAGAACTGTCGCATATCCAGCCAACGAAAAAGGCCGCAACATTACCGGCACCGACATTGTTTTGCGGAGGGCATATAAAGCAAAGGCAAGAACAAGAATGGCTCCAACCAAACCTGTTTCGATCCAGACTTGCAGCCATAAATTATGAGCATGGCCGATGCCACTTGCCGTCACAACATGATAGCGAGCTAATTCGTCGGGATGAATTGGCAAAACCGGAACACTTTGCAGGCCCCACCCGAATAATGGCTTATCCCATACCCGATCGGCCATATAGTCCCAAAATTCCAACCGATGAATACCAGAGAGCTTGATTAAAGGCAGAGATTCGCCCAACAACAGTGCCGAAGCCCCTTTGAGCAAAGCCGGCATGGCCAATCCCAGCACCACCACCAGCGCCCCCATGGTCACAAAAACCCCGTCCGTCGCCACCAGCGACACGGCCAGCACAGCAAACCCAGTCAGCAAGGCGATTTTCGCGGTCAAGGAGGCGGACACCACCGTTAGCAAGGTCACCGCCCCAGCCAGACTCAAAGCCGTCCTTTTCGCGCCCCGGAGCCAGTAATAAGCCAGCATCGGCCATAGCATCATTTCCAGATAGCTGACACCCCGGTTGTATTTCACCACCCGATGAACAGTGTAATGATCGGGTGCCGCACCAGCTCCATACCATTCATAAATAGCGATATCCACTGTGACAAAAGCAACACCACAAAAAATGGCAACAGTCAATATCTTGAAAACGAGATCAAGGTTAAGATCAAGCTTCAAGACCGAAACCATTGGCACCAAGACAACGGCCAACAGCGTCATTTCCAACGCCGTCTTTTCCGTTGCCGCCGGTACCACCGACCACAGTATGGCGAACCACCCCACCACCAGATAGGCGGCAATCAGGCTGATGAGACGCAGATCCAGCCGAAGACGGCATCGATGACGCGCCACACGCGACGACACCAACACCGCCAGACTGACCGCCGCCACCATTGCGGTGTAGGATCCGCCTGAATATAGCCCTATGGTTGGAAGCACAAACGCCGCCAAAATCATTATAGCAAGAACAGTGCCTTGAGAATTCAAGACACTGGCCAGAATCTGTTTCATCATTGAGAAACACTGACCTCCGGTTTTTCCATAACTGCCTGGAACTCGATACAGGCAGCCGGCAAAATTTTTCCTAATTTACAATTAAATTGCCACCACCAGCGATGGTTTTCCCATTTTCTGAGCACACCGCCCGAGATGATACGAAAACCTCTAGTATCAATCAGCCGGAGTTTGGTAACGGATCGCATCCGGCTAAGGAACGACCAATAAGAAAATGTCTGCAAATGACTCCAACTTTTCTCTGGATTAAAAATCCGAGAAATCTTCAAAAGGCAATTTCGGAAGAATGGAAAAGGCGGTAAAAAGATCGGGACTCCGACGATCAGACGGCCACCGGGCTTTAACACTCGCTCCAGGGTCTTCATGGCAACATCCAATTGCCCTAAATGCTCTAGAACTTGCTCACAAACCACCACATCATAAGCATCCGAGCGAATTTCGGGATGCCCGGCGGTCAGGTCGCCCATGAAGAATTCGTGGTACATTTCCGGTTTATAGAGCCCCCGATCTACGAACTCGGTCCCGGACAGCACGATGTGCTCGAAATTCGGTTTGACTTCCAGATAACGGCTCAACGTTCCATTGCTGCAACCGACATCCAGGACCGACAAGGTGCGACCGGATCGAGCCGCCTGCCCGGCCCATTCGCTGATATCCTGGGCCATGGCCTCGTAACGGGCCTGCCGCAGGCTGTAAAATTCAGGACGCCGGGGATCGACGCCGAAGGCATGACGAGCTTTGGGATATTCATTCATCGCGAAATCTTCTTGGGTGGTTCAGCCAAGCCGGTGACACCGAGGGCCGCCTCTTTTCCCGACGAAAAAAGTCCCGACGAAAAAAGCGCGTTCGGATGTAGAGATATCGCGAGCGGCGCCTTAAATCACCAAGAGTTTGGCTTTGCTCACATGGGAAAGCCGGGTGGGAAGGCGGGTCTTCCTGATCCAACGCCGCGAAAAACCCTTTCCCGCCGTGTAACGCTTTTGTTATGGTTGGGACCGTAGCTGGGGTGCCGCCCGTCGAATGGGAAGCGGCTGAGATTAAACCCATTGAACCTGCTCGGGTAATGCCGGCGAAGGGAGCGTTAAGGTGAGTCAATCCCAATCTCTTGGGGCCCAATCTCTTGGGGCAAATGACGGTTCGCGCGTGGCGGTGATCGGGGCTGGTGCCATCGGGTTGGGCATTGGCTGGCGACTAGCCCGCGCTGGCTGCAAGGTCACGGTGTTTGACCGGGGTGAAGCTGGACGCTCGGCCAGTTGGGCTGCGGGCGGTATGCTGGCCGCCGGGGTTGAGACCGAGCCGGGGGAAGAAACGCTGTGGCAATTGGCAGCCTGGAGCCAACGCCTATGGCCAGATTTCCGTTACGCCCTTCAGGCCGAAACCGGCCAGGACATCGGCTATCGTGACGAAGGAACGATGGTTGTCGCCCTGACTCGTGACGACCTGGAACAGTTGCGCTTCAATTATGAATTCCAGCGCAGCCTGGGAATCGAGTTGGAATGGTTGGCGGGCAGCGAAGCCCGACGACGCGAGCCCTACCTGAACGCCGGAACCACCGCCGCCGTCTATTGTCGCCACGACCATCAGGTGGATAATCGGGCCTTGGTCACTGCCCTGAAACCGGCCCTACTCAAAGCCGGGGGGGAGCTGCGCGAGCACGCCGAGGTCAAGGGAATCGAAATCGCCGAAGGCAAGGTGATCGGCGTCCAAGTGGGCGACACATTTCATCCGGCCGACGTGGTGGTCGTGGCTGCCGGAGCATGGTCACGGGATCTGCCCGGCCTACCAGAAGCCGAACGCCCTCCGGTGCGCCCCATCCGAGGGCAATTGCTGGTCTTAAAGATGAATCCAGCCGAGCCCTTGCTGCGCCATGTTCTTTGGGCGCCTAAGGCTTACGTCATTCCTCGACGGGATGGCCGGTTGCTGATCGGAGCCACCACCGAAGAGCGCGGCTTCGACACCCGCCCGACCGCTGGCGGAGTCTTCAGTCTGCTGGAGGGAGCCTGGCGGGCCTTGCCGGGCATCGAAGAGTTGGTGTTGGATGAGATCGTAGTAGGCTTCCGACCAGGCAGCCGGGACGATGCTCCCATTTTAGGACCAACCGCCGTGGATGGTTTGGTGATGGCCACCGGGCATCACCGCAACGGTATTTTGCTGACTCCAGCAACGGTGGAAGCAATCAGCCAGTACATATTGACCGGAAAGACGGTGACAGCCATTCAGCCGTTCCTTCCCAACCGATTCCGGAGTCCCGAATCGGCAGCCTTATCGGGATTGGCGGCACGGACATGAGTATAACCATTCGCCTCAATGGTCACGAGCACCCTCTGGACGCGGACATCAGCGTAACCCAGTTGATTGTCAGCCTTGATCTCGATCCTCAACGGCGGGGACTGGCGGTCGCCATGAACGGCGCGTTGGTACCGCGTCGGGCTTGGCCTGAAACGATGGTGATAGCGGGGGCTGAGGTTGAAATCGTACAGCCGTTGCAGGGTGGATAGTCGATCCCCCCGGCAAGCTCGTGGGCGCCCGGATAGCGCCGTTTTTTGGCCCTCGCAGGGTTCCGCCCTGCGCCCGCAAAGGCGCCAGGCTGGCACACTGGACTCGAGTCCGCCATGGTGACGGCTCCGCAAGTTTCCTCTTTTTCACGAGTCAATCCATGACCGATCGTTTAAACATTGGTGGCCGTCACCTAAGATCGCGATTATTAATCGGCAGCGCCGGGTATCCCAACCAACAGGTCATGCTAGACGCCATTACCGCCAGCGGCGCCGAAGTGGTCACAGTATCGATCCGGCGCATCAGCCTGAGCGGCTATTCCGAGAGCTTGGTTGACGTCCTGGGAAATCGCTATCTGTTGCTGCCGAATACTGCCGGCTGCGCGACCGCTCGTGACGCGGTTCTGACCGCGCGCTTGGCTCGGGAATCCCTAGAGACCGACTGGGTTAAACTGGAAGTTATCGGCGACCGCGAAACGCTTTACCCTGACGTGGAAGAACTGCTGAAGGCCGCCTCTGAACTGGTGGCCGATGGTTTCGTGGTTCTGCCCTACTGTAATGACGATCCAGTGACCTGCCGCAAGCTGGCGGATCTCGGCTGTGCTGCGGTTATGCCGCTAGGGGCCCCGATCGGCTCGGGATTGGGAATCAGCAACCCTCGTGCCATCGAGCTGATTTGCACCCAAAGCGCCGTGCCGGTAATCCTGGATGCAGGCATTGGTACCGCCTCGGATGCCGCGCTGGCCCTGGAGTTGGGGTGCGCCGGCGTGCTGTTGAATACCGCCATCGCCAAAGCCCGCCATCCGGTGGCTATGGCCGCCGCCATGCGGGCTGGGGTTGAGGCAGGCCGAGGCGCCCGTCAAGCCGGTCGTATTCCCAAGCGCCTTCATGCCGATCCCTCAAGCCCGCAATTGGGGCTGATCGGGTCGTGACCTCGGCCCCCAGTGACCGAACGCCTTGTTATCAAAGGGAGGACTCCCATATGCCGCCGGAAGGAACTGTGACGGGAACAGGGCTCGGACTTGACCCCGCCTTCACTGTCACCACTGGGCCCCTGCCCGCTTCGCGCAAGGTCTACCTGACGGGCGAGCGTTACCCCGATGTGCGAGTGGCCATGCGCGAGATCGCTTTGGAAGCGTCCTCTAACGAAGCGCCTTTGCGGGTCTACGATGCGTCCGGCCCCTATACCGATCCCGCTGCGGCGATTGATATCCGTGCCGGACTGCCACCTTTGCGTCGCGCCTGGATTCTTGGTCGGGATGATGTGGAATCCTATGATGGTCGAGCGATTCGTCCAGAAGATGATGGTCGCGGCTCCGCCGCTGGTCCGGCCAATTTAGCGGAATTTCCCGAAACCAGTCGCCGTCGGCCTCTGCGAGCCAAAGCTGGTCGGGCTGTGACTCAGATGGCCTATGCTCGGGCCGGCCTCATCACTCCCGAAATGGAATATGTCGCTATCCGCGAGACTCTGAATCGTGAGGCCGCACGGACGACCAAAACACGAGACGGCACAAGCTACGGTGCGAACCTCCCCGATTCTGTCACTCCAGAGTTCGTCCGGGATGAAATCGCGCGCGGTCGAGCAATCATTCCCGCCAATATCAATCACCCTGAAGCCGAACCGATGATCATCGGTCGGAATTTCCTGGTCAAGATCAATGCCAACATCGGCAATTCGGCTGTGTCCTCAACCATCGAGGAAGAAGTCGAAAAGATGGTATGGGCGATCCGCTGGGGCAGCGACACCGTGATGGACCTGTCGACGGGCCGCAACATTCACACCACGCGAGAATGGATCATCCGAAATGCCCCGGTTCCAATCGGTACGGTGCCAATCTATCAGGCCTTGGAAAAAGTCGGTGGTCGCCCCGAAGCCCTCACCTGGGAAATTTTCCGCGATACCCTGATTGAACAGGCCGAACAGGGGGTTGATTATTTCACCATCCACGCCGGAGTTCGACTGGCGCATATCCCGCTGACACTGCGGCGAACCACTGGAATCGTTTCGCGGGGCGGAGCGATCATGGCCAAATGGTGCCTAGCCCATCACCAGGAAAATTTCCTGCTGACTCATTTCGAAGATATCTGCGAAATCATGCGGGCCTATGACGTTGGCTTCTCCTTGGGTGATGGCCTGCGTCCCGGCTCGATTGCCGACGCCAATGATGAGGCCCAATTTGCTGAGTTAGAAACGCTGGGGGAACTGACCACCATTGCTTGGCGTCACGATGTCCAAGTGATGATCGAAGGGCCCGGCCATGTGCCGATGCATAAAATCCAAGAAAATATGACTCGTCAATTGGCCGTCTGTCACGAAGCGCCTTTTTATACCCTCGGGCCGTTGACCACCGATATTGCCCCCGGTTACGACCACATCACCAGCGCCATTGGTGCGGCCATGATCGGTTGGTTCGGAACTTCGATGCTATGCTACGTCACACCCAAAGAGCATCTTGGCCTACCCGACAAAGACGACGTTCGCCAAGGTGTGATCGCTTACAAGATCGCAGCCCATGCCGCTGATTTGGCCAAAGGACACCCAGCCGCCCGCGCTCGGGACGATGCCTTGTCCCGAGCGCGCTTTGAGTTTCGCTGGCGCGATCAGTTCAACCTATCACTGGACCCAGAAACTGCTCGCCAGTTTCACGATCAAACGCTCCCCGCCGAAGGCGCAAAACTTGCTCATTTCTGCTCCATGTGCGGTCCTAAGTTCTGTTCCATGAGCCTAACCCAGGACGTCCGGGATGCCGCCCAAGGCATGGCCGAAATGAGTTCCCGCTTCTTGGAATCCGGTGCCGAGCTTTACCAATCAACCTCTGGCCACAAGCCCGATGGCTTGGAACATTGATCCTCGCACGAAGCCGAAAAAAGGCCCGCTCTGCATCCTCCAGGAAACAGGGCAGGCCTTTTTCTTAATACCAACGGCCTTGGACGTTGACACGTCCGCAGCGCCCTCAGACGCCGGGCGGGCACGGATGCGCCCGCCCGGCGTCTGAGGGCAGCCTTGATGAATCACCATCAAAGCCCGATGGTATAACAGTACGGCGAAACCGTCGCGGGTCTAAAGGGCCGATGGGCCCTGTGCGGGTATGGGCAGAACCCACGAAAAGCCCAACTCACGGCTTGCCGGTATCACTATTGACCGAAACCCGGCCATTTTCACGGTGAATCCGGTATTGCCGACCGCTGGCCGACACATAATGTTCGGTCTCTTCAGGAATCGCCTCGCCGTCGATCCAGACTTGACGGCCAACAACCACAACGCTCCCGGTGTTCCCCGGCCCTGTGCTCTTCGTCGACGACGACACCCCTGTCACCGACACCGTCGCCCCGGCCCCCCCTGAACTGGTTACCGTCACCACATTTGCCCCGGACTGAGCCTCACCCGCCCAGCCCGTGGCCCCCGTCGCGGCAGCAGCGGCGGCCCCAACGCCCGCCATCGCCTTTGCGAACCCTTTTCCGAATTTCGCCTTCATCCATCGGCCTCCTTTTCGTCTGCACCCTGGTGCCTGCGTCCAGACGCCCCCGGCTCATATCGGCACAGGAAGGGCGCGGAGACGCCCGTCCAGCGCCAACATCAAGGCCCGATGGTATAAGGCTTGATGTCTACGACGAGAAATCCAACCCCATTTCGCGGTATCGCTCGGGATCGTCGGTCCAGTCTTCGCGAACCTTAACAAACAACTTGAGATGAACCCGCCGCTCCATCATCTCTTCCAACTCGTGACGACTAGCCTCTCCGATCTTGCGCAAACGCTGTCCGCCCTTACCAATAACAATGGCTCTCTGGCTATCGCGCTCGACAAAGATGACCTGGGCCATCCGAACGCTCCCGTCAGAGAATTCTTCCCATGTTTCGGTCTCGACGGTCGCCGAATAGGGAAGCTCTTGATAGAGTTGTAAAAACAACTTTTCCCGCGTGATCTCTGCGGCCAGCAAGCGCATCGGCATATCGGACAACTGATCGGCTGGAAAATGCCACGCCCCTGGAGGCACCCGAGCCGCCAAAGTCGCCCGCAAATCCGCAACGCCATCGCCGGTCAGAGCTGAAATCATAAAGGTATCGGTAAACAACCCGCCCTGATTCAACGATGCGGCCAACGCCAACAACCGATCCCGCTTGATCAGATCGATTTTGTTCAAAGCCAGAATCGCCGTCCGATGTTCGGCTTCCAACCGAGCCATCAAGCCTCGGCTGTCATCATCCACCGTACCATGCGAGGCATCCACCAGCACCACGATCGCATCGGCGTCTCCGGCTCCTTGCCAAGCCGCTGCAACCATGGCCCGCTCCAGGCGAACCCGAGGCACAAAAATGCCCGGCGTATCGACAAAGATAAGCTGACTGGTCCCGACCTCGGCAATCCCCAAAACCCGACGACGGGTGGTCTGAACTTTAGGACTGACGATCGAAAGTTTGCTTCCCACCAACGTATTGAGCAACGTCGACTTGCCAGCGTTGGGAGACCCAAGCAACGCGATGAAACCACAGCGTCGATCCTCGCCCTCAACTTCGGCGCCTGGCAATAAATCAAGGTCTTCCGGCACAACACTCATTCCACAGCATGTCCCAATTGGCGCAGCAAGCCGCGCGCAGCGATGGTTTCGGCAAGACGCCGGCTGCGACCGGTGCCATGAACAGGCGGATAGCCCTCAACCCGTACCGCCACTTCGAATTCGGGTTCGTGAGCCGGGCCACTCCGCCGGACAATTTCATAGACGGGCAACGGCTTACCCTGTCCCTGCGCCCATTCCTGAAGCGCGGTCTTCCCGTCTTGGGGCGGAGCATGAGTCGCATCAATTTGGATTTCCCAGGCTTGACGCACGAAACGCCGCGCCACCTCCCAGCCCCCGTCCAGATATAGCGCCCCAATCACCGCTTCGCAGGCATCGGCCAAAATAGTCAGATTGGCCCGACCGCCACATTCCTGTTCGCCTGGCGATAGCCGTAAATGATGGCCAAGGCTAATGGCGTCGGCGACCACCGCCAGAGCCTCACGCCGCACCAAAGAGGCATGGCGACGGGCCAAATTACCCTCACGCTCTTCTGGAAACCGTTCCAACAGCCATTCGGCGACCGCCAGCCCCAACACCCGATCGCCGAGAAACTCCAAACGCTCATAAGCCTGCCCCGGCACCCGCTCACCCCGGCTGACCACCGTCCGGCTCACCCCGGCCAGACTGGGATGGGTCAAAGCATCGACCAGCAACCCAGGGGCAGCAAACGCGTGCCCCAGAGCAGACTCCAACCCCGCCAGCTCAATCGGAGCCGGCGGGATCACCGGGGTCGCCTTCACGCGCGCCCCGGTCACCGGGCGCCCCTGATCAATTCACCCCCTGGAACAAACGGCTCAACCGGAGTTCGAGCGGCCAACGCCAGAGCTGCCAGAAAGGCGTCTCATGATCCAGCGAGAAGAAAATGAACTCGGCCCGCCCGACCAAATTTTCCTCGGGCACAAACCCCACCCCCCCCTCCAAAGGCGACACCCGACTGTCACTGGAGTTGTCGCGGTTATCGCCCATCATGAAATAATGCTTGGGCGGCACGACGTAGATCGGTGTGTTGTCATACCGCCCCTCTCCGCCGACTGTGACCGGGTTGGGATCACGGGGGTTGTTCTCTCCGCCATTATCGCTTTCTTTGCGAATGGGGTGAACTTTACCGCCGGGCAACGTCTCCAAAAATTGTGCGATCCGCGCTTGATGCAGCATGTGGTTGGTATCAACCACATCTTGAATCCGCTCCAGCTTGACCGGCTCGCCATTTACATTCAGCACGCCCCGAATCATCTGGATCCGATCTCCCGGCAAGCCGATGATCCGCTTGATATAATCGGTCTTGTTGTCGCGCGGCAGCTTGAACACCGCAACATCGCCCCGAGCCGGCGCATGACCTAAAAAGCGCCCATCAAACAACGGCATGCCAAAAGCAACGGTATATTTGCTGTAGCCGTAAGAGAATTTGGAAACGAACAGATAATCGCCGACCAGCAACGTCGGAATCATCGAGCCCGAGGGGATATTGAACGGCTCATAAGCGAAGGTGCGAACACCAAAGGCGATGATCACGGCATAGATGAAGGTCCGCACCGTCTCCCCCCACCCTTCGGTGTGTTGGTGGGCGGCGTAGTGCGGCGATGGGTCTGTGGCCGTGGTCCGCGAGGAGGGACGGAAAAGAGTCATGAGGCTGGAACCGTGGACTGAGCGATGGTTGCGGGAGCGCGATCAGGAACCGCGCTGATGATGACGAAAGCTTGGGCTAAAGGATAGTCGTCCGTCAGTGTCAAGTCGATTTGGGCAATCATGCCCGTCGGCGTCAGGGCGTTCAACCGTTCGAGCGCCCCTCCGGTGAATTCTAAGGTCGGCTTCCCTTCGGGCGTGTTGGTCACTCCCAGATCACGCCAAAAGACGCCATGCCCGAAGCCGGTCCCCAGAGCCTTGGCGCCTGCTTCCTTGGCAGCAAAGCGTTTCGCGTAACTGGCAACCCGCCCGGCCCCGCGTCCGGCCCCACCAGACCGAATCTCCGAGCGCCGTTGTTCGGTTTCGGTAAACAGGCGTTGGATGAAGCGATCCCCGAATCGCTCTAAGATCTGCTCAATGCGCCGAATGTCAACTAGGTCGCCGCCGATTCCAAGAATCATGAACGAAACTCCACCTCCGACAGTGGCGCCGAGATCGGGGTCGGCACCACTGTCGGCGTCCGGGCCGCCGCCATCAACGCCAACATCTGCCGGATCGCGGCCTCCAGCCCGATGAAGATCGCCTCACCAATCAGGAAGTGTCCGATGTTGAGTTCCCTGATGGTGGGAATAGCCGCCACCGGGGTCACGGTTTCGAAACACAGGCCATGGCCAGCGTGGCACTCCAGGCCAAGCGCTTGGGCATGGGCCGCCGCCCGCCGCAACCGCTCCAGCCGATGATCGCGCTCGGGACCGAAGGGGGCATCGCAATAAGAGCCGGTGTGAAGTTCGACCACCGGCGCTCCCAGCCGATGAGCGGCATCAAGCTGCGCCGGGTCTGGCTCGATAAACAGCGACACCCGGATTCCCGCCTGTCCCAAGGCGGCCACGAAAGGCGCAAGGTGAGCACGCCCGCCGATGACATCCAGGCCGCCTTCGGTGGTCACTTCAGTCCGCTTCTCGGGCACCAAGCAAACGGCATGAGGGCGATGACGCAGGGCAATAGCCAACATCTCGTCGGTGGCGGCCATTTCCAGATTGAGCGGCAGATCAATCTCCCGCCGCAACCGCTCAATGTCCTCGTCACCGATATGGCGCCGATCTTCGCGCAAATGGGCGGTAATGCCGTCCGCCCCTGCCGCCGCCGCCAGCCGGGCCGCCCGCAGCGGCTCGGGACGAGAGCCAGCCCGAGCATTCCGCAGAGTCGCCACGTGGTCGATATTGACGCCCAAGCGCAACCGCCCGCCCCGTGCGCGGCCATCATCGCGATTGGCCGCCCCCCCCTCAATTGACATGCTTTCCCGAACCATCGGCACCAACCGCCCGCCCATCCCAAAAGACTGCCATTGTCATGGCTCGCCAGCGTTATACTCCCGTGAACGGTCCTTGTAATCGGTCAAGATGGACGAAGCGTCACGCCCCTTGGGCACAATTGACTTCCCACCGTCGACAGGCGACAAGAGCTTGGTGATACTCCCGAGCCATGGTCCCGACACAATACCGATCCTCGGGCTGCGCCCGCCCAGCGCGTCTGGAGCAGCCTTGATAAGTTCTCAGCTCAAGGCTCGATGGTGTATGAGCCGTCTTGACCGCCGGTCTTTACAGTGTCCGGCAAGGAGCACAAAACAGCCATGGTCGCGACCCCTCAGGATCCCAACGTCCGAAGACACCGGCTCGATCAGGTGCCCGCCTCCCCGATCAAGATCGGGCTCCTTTCGGTCATGATGTTCCTGGCCGCCTGTGCTTCGGGCACCCCTCTGGCCACGGCTCCCGAAACACCCCCCCCGACCGCAGCGGCCCCGCCTGCGCACGCCGCCACCTTCCAGGACTGGTTGAACGACCTGCGCGCCGAGGCCCGACAGCAGGGAATTTCACCGGCCACCCTCGATCGAGCCTTCGCCCAGGTCCATCTCTTGGATCGAGTGTTGGAGCTGGATACTTCCCAGCCCGAATTTTCTCGCCCGATATGGAGCTATCTGGACTCTGAAGTCTCCGATCAGCGGATTCATCAAGGATACGAGCGGATGACGGTGAATGCCGATCTGCTCGCGCGGGTTTCCGCCGAATTTGGCGTGCCCGCGTCAATCTTGGTGGCATTCTGGGGGATTGAAAGCGACTATGGCCGGGATCCTGGCACCTTTTCGGTAATCAACGCCCTAACCACCCTAGCCTATCACGGTCGACGCGCGGCGTTCTTCCGAGGCGAGTTGCTGGCGGCGCTCCATATCCTCGAAAAAGGCGATATCTCGCTGGATCAAATGCGCGGCTCCTGGGCCGGGGCCATGGGTCAAACCCAATTCATCCCGACCATTTTCCTGCAACACGCTCTTGATTACGACCATGATGGCCGCCGCGATATCTGGAACAGCCTCCCCGACATCTTCGCCTCAACCGCCCATTTCGTCGCCGGCATCGGCTGGCGCCCCGGAGAATCCTGGGGGCGCGAGGTGCGTTTGCCCGCCGATTTCCCCTGGGATCAGGCCGAGCTAACCATCACCAAAACGGTTGCGGACTGGGGCCGTCTGGGCGTGGCTCCGGTTAATGGCCCTCCCCTGAGCGGTGAAGCCCCGGCCTCGATCCTAGCTCCGGCGGGTCATGCCGGTCCAGCCTTCCTGGTGCTTGAGAATTTCCGGGTTATCATGCGCTACAACCCATCGGTCAGCTACGCCCTGTCGGTGGCGCTGTTGTCCGACCGGATTTCCGGCGGTCCGCCAATCGCCGCCTCTTGGCCCCGTCAGGAAGCCATGCTCACTCGTACCGAGCGCATCGAATTGCAGCAGCGGTTGGCCACCCTAGGCCTGAATCCTGGCACCCCCGACTCGCTGATCGGCCCAACCACCCGTACCGCCGTTCGTCTGTTCCAAAAGAGCGTCAACGAAGTGCCCGATGGCTTCGTCACTAAGCATCTCCTAGACCTCCTCCGCCTCCACTCGCCAAGCCTGCCTAATTGACAGTGCAGGTGACAGATCTTATGGTGCCGGCTATTGGTCGAGCGATTGGGCGCTCGGCCCGCCGTCGATCGACTTTCCGGGCTTTGTCGGCCCCCGACCTGGCGCAAAGGTAAAGCGATGAAGATTCTTGTTCCCGTAAAACGGGTTATTGATTACAACGTCAAGATTCGCGTCAAGCCGGACGGCTCGGGCGTCGAGACTGCCAACGTCAAGATGTCGATGAATCCCTTCGACGAAATCGCCGTTGAAGAGTCGGTTCGGCTGAAGGAAGCAGGCACGGCGACAGAAGTCATTGCCGCCAGTCTGGGCGTTCAGGCCAGCCAGGAAACCATCCGTACCGCCTTGGCCATGGGCGCCGATCGGGGGATTCACGTCGTCACCGACCAGGAGCTGCAACCCTTGGCCGTTGCTAAGGCGTTGGCTGCCATCGTTGCGCGGGAAAAGCCTGATCTGATCCTGATGGGCAAACAAGCCATCGATGACGATTGCAACCAAACCGGCCAGATGCTGGCGGCGCTGTTGGGCTGGTCCCAGGGCACCTTTGCGTCAAAGCTGGTGGTGTCCGATGGCGGCGTCACGGTGACACGGGAAGTTGATGGCGGCCTGGAAACGGTGCGCCTAACCTTGCCGGCGGTGGTGACGGTGGACTTGCGGATGAACGAGCCGCGTTATGCCTCGCTGCCCAATATCATGAAGGCCAAGAAGAAGCCGATCGCCGCTCTGACTCCCGCCGATCTTGGTGTGGATTTGGCGCCGCGCCTCAAGACTCTCAAAGTCGAAGAACCGCCGAAGCGCAAAGGTGGGGTCAAGGTGGCCTCGGTCGAAGCGTTGGTGGAGAAGCTTAGAAACGAAGCGCGGGTGATCTGACATGGCCATCCTGGTAATCGCCGAACACGATAATATTGCCCTTAAGGCGTCGACCCTGACCACCCTGGGGGCTGCGGCCCGGTTGGGGGGCGATGTTCACCTGCTGGTGGCAGGCTCGGGCTCGGCCTCTGTGGCCGGCGCTGCCGCCTCGCTGGTGGGCGTCGCCAAGGTGCTGCATGCCGACGCCGCCGAGTACGCTCATGGCGGCGCCGAGAGCTTGGCTCTGCTGGTGGTTCGCTTGGCCAAAGAAACGGCGGTCAGTCACATCCTGGCGCCAGCGACGTCTTTTGGTAAGAACCTGCTGCCACGGGTGGCGGCGCTGCTGGATGTCGCCATGGTCTCTGAGATCATCGGCGTTGTCGGCCCCGATACCTTCACCCGGCCTATCTATGCCGGCAATGCCATCGCGACGGTGCAATCCGCCGACCCTATCAAAGTCCTGACCATTCGCGGGACCGCGTTTGAGGCGGTGGCAACTGGCGGGGCTGCGGCTCCGATTGACGCCGTTGCGGGTGCCGGTGATTCTGGTCTGTCGGCCTTCGTCGGCCAAGAACTGTCAAAGTCGGAACGGCCCGAATTGACCACCGCGCGGGTGGTGGTCGCGGGAGGCCGGGGCTTGCAGTCGTCGGCCAATTTCAAGATGCTGGAGCGATTGGCCGATCATCTGGGCGGCGCCATTGGCGCCTCACGGGCGGCGGTGGACGCGGGCTTTGTCGCCAACGACACGCAAATCGGTCAAACCGGCAAAATCGTTGCACCCGAGCTGTATATCGCGGTCGGCATTTCCGGGGCTATCCAGCATTTGGCCGGGATGAAAGACTCTAAGGTGATCGTCGCGATCAATAAGGACGAAGAAGCTCCGATCTTTCAGGTCGCCGACTATGGCTTGGTCGCTGATCTGTTCAAGGCGGTTCCTGACCTGCTCCAAGCGTTGGAAAAGGCCGGCTGATCGCCCCCACACCCGCGCGGGAGAAGAAGGCCATGATAGAGACCATCGGCATCGTCGGCGCCGGCCAAATGGGCACCGGGATCGCTCAGGTTGCGGCTACGGCTGGCTATCAGGTCAAAATACTTGACCTCGAAGAAGGCTTATTGACGGCAGCCTTGGCCAAGCTTCAGGCTAACTTCGCCCGCCAGGTGAGTAAAGGCAAGATCACGATTGAAGAACGCGATGTGGCTTTGGCCCGCATCGTTACCGGGCTGGACTATCAGATTTTCGGCGACTGCGATCTGGTGATTGAAGCGGTCGCCGAAAACGAGACAATCAAGCGCGATATTCTTAAAAAGCTGTGCGCCCACCTGAAACCGTCGGCGATGATCGCCACCAACACCTCGTCGATTTCGATCACCCGGCTGGCTGCGGTGACCGACCGGCCTCAAAAATGCCTTGGGATGCATTTTATGAATCCGGTTCCGGTGATGGAACTGGTGGAAATCATTCGCGGCATCGCAACCGATCAGGACACGTTCACCCAGGCCAAGGACGTGGTGCTTAAGCTGGGCAAAATCGCGGCGGTGGCCGAAGATTTTCCGGCCTTTATCGTCAACCGCATTCTGCTGCCGATGATCAATGAGGCGGTTTATACCCTGTATGAAGGCGTCGGCTCGGTTAGCGCCATTGATTTGGCCTTACGTCTTGGCGCCCATCACCCCATGGGGCCGCTGCAACTCGCGGACTTTATTGGCCTCGACACCGTCCTGTCGGTGATGCAAGTGCTTTATGAAGGCTTGGCCGACAGCAAATACCGGCCCTGTCCGTTACTGGTCAAATATGTCGAAGCCGGCTGGCTGGGCCGGAAGACGGGCCGTGGCTTCTACGACTATTCCCAGACGCCGCCGGTTCCCAGCCGGTAGCCCCCATGGGGCCGTGATCGTTGTCGAGTGTCGGACATCTGCGGGTTCAACACCCGACATTGCGCCGATCTAGCCGCGTGCCGGCTCTGAAAATTGCCCCTTCCGGCCCGAAATCCTGTCTGGCACCGACTTTGCTTGATCGGCCTGGAGAACGACGCCACCCCCTTTCCGGTGTGGCGGTTTGGCGTCTTCACAACCGATCTTGGAGGGGCTCCATGGCCAACATTACGTTCAGCGGCCTGAACATGGGAAAAGACATCACGGTCTACGGCACGGCTGGCGATACCGGCACGCTGCTGGCCATTGCCAAGAAACATGGCATTCCGATTCCGTTCCAATGCCAAGATGGCGAATGCGGCTCCTGTCTGGTCAAGGTGACCTATCTCGACGATAAGAAACCGCTGGCCATATCTCTTTCGGAAAAGGAAAAGCTGACCCTCAGCGTTAACGGCAAGCTGACTCGGGAACGCCTGGAGCAAGCCGAAGTCAATGATTTGCCGCCACCCTACCGCTTGGCCTGTCAGTATATTGTGCGCGATGAAAATATCCTGGTCGAATTCACCGGAGACCCCGGCGTTGAAATCGATCTCCGCCGACCGGCCAAAAAATAACCCGCCAAAAAACAACCCAGACGTCCCAGAGATCGCCTCAGCCTTGCAGGGCAACGGTTCATCGGCTAGGGTGGCGGGGTTCTGGTCAGGATCACTGGCGGGCGTTACGAAGACCCCAGGCCCCTTTCGTGGAGGCTGTGCCTCCGGGGATCCCCGCCAGAGTGTTCTGCTGTTCCCCGCTCCTCTTCTCCTGGGTCTTCCGCCATGGCCTTTGACCGCTCCGCACTCGCGGCATTCCCGATGGCCTTGACGGCCTTGCTGCTGGCAGGTCCGGTTGCGGCTCAGGCTCCGCGCAGCCCGCCGGTCTTTGACCAACTGGCCTCCCCTTTCACCGACAGCGAGGTCGGTGGCATCGGTTGTGCCGTCGTAACGTCCGCCGCCGGGGCTGGAATCCTTGCCGGCATGGGCGGGCCGGCAGCCTTGGGAGCCGCCTTGCGCGGCGTCCTGACCCCCCGCGCTGTCCTGGAAGCGGCGGCGGCCACGGCGTTCGTAGCCTCCAGTGCTTGCTATGTGGGACAGGCCCTGGCGCCGATTGTGACGCTGGGCTGGTTATCGGTGCTGGACGCCCTCAGCGGGCCGATCGTGCCCGCCTCCCCTCCCGCCAACCCCGGCGTCAATGGCCGCCGGGCTGACCTTTCGGCGCCCCTGATCGACGGCGGACAGGGAGAGGTGCCATAATCAACAAGGCGCTCATACCAATGGCCTTGGACGTTGACACGTCTGCGGCGCCCGCCCGGCGTCTGATACCGGCGAGCCCTGATACTGACACATCGCCGGTCCTCGGGCCGCGACGGCGGCCCCGCGCCCTCGTGGACGCGAAGCCAAGGGCGCGGATGCGCCCGCCCGGCGTCTGAGGGCAGCCTTGATGAGTCACCATCAAGGCCCGATGGTATGAGTTCTGCGGCAAAGCCCGTCGCTCGTTCCTGCCAGATGTGCCCAATGAAATCAGTCACGTACCACTGATTCTCTCACCCGATTTCCCCGTGGCTACGTCGATTTCTTATGCCGCACTCCGGATGCTTTGCCAGCTTACCAATGAATACGCAAATTGTTGAAGATGAGCTTCTCCCATTCGTGGACAAACTGGTTGCAATCCCCAAAAAATGGGCAGTAGATATAAACATGGAGCGTCGCATCTAAATTAAACTCATAAAATATAAAATAGTCCATATACCGAATTTTATTATCAGCATCACCTATATGTTTCCAAAATTTAAGAAAATGATTACTATCAATTATAATATTAGTCGTCACGATATGATTTTTTACATATCTTTCGTATAAGAGTCTGCTTTCCTATCGGATCGACATTGAAACCTACATAAACGCCAGCCACCTGATGTTTAAATACATCCAGACAGGGCATATCACTGGAACCTATGGCCGGCCCAAGCGGATCGAAGCCGCGAACGCCCTGGGAGCGCCTATGGGGCAGCGCCCTGCAAGACCCAGGGAGGCTGCGCTATCCTGAGCGCAGCCTCCCTGACTTAATCGGCCTTATGATCGGGTATCAGGGCTCGCGCGGCGGCAAGGAGACGCGGTTCCCGCCCTCACGTTCCCGCCCCCCTTCGGCACCTTCGCGCTCGCCGCCCCACCCGGCGAGTTCAACGCCACGCTCAAGGGCGCGCCGACGCAGCTCTTCCCGCATCCGATCGCGAATCTGAATCCGCACTTCCTGGGTGGCTGCCGACCGCAACGCTTGGCGATAAGCCTGCCGCTCGGCTGGAGTCATCAAGTCCCGCGCACGCACCACCTTCCGTTCAGCCGCTGGCTTGGCCGCCGCAACGGCTGGGCTGGAAGCAGGAGCCACAGCAACCACCGGAGCGGGAACCGCCGCAGGCGCTGCCTGAGCGACCACGGACGCCGGTACCTGTTGAGCCACAGCCGCCCCCGAAAAGACTGCTGTGACGACCAGACCAAGACTCAACGTGACCGCGCCACCGAGTATTTTCCACTGTTGCATGCGATACTCCCCTGGTAATCTCGACAGAATACAGTATTTGATTCACTGCACTCTGGTTGCGACGCCTCTTGGTGGAAGCGTGCTTTCAAAGACTCTGCGATTGCGAGAGAGACGATAGCGGTTTCGTAACGCCAGAGCAATCCCAGGAATGATCGAAACCATCGAGGTTTCGCCGACACCGGCGCAAGGTCCGATCACCTCCCAAAAAACAGCCTTCCCCTTGCCGCCGAAGCCGGTTTCTGGTTTTGATGGCGCAGACTCTTGAGGAGGATACGTTCGTGAGCCATCCCGGTTCTTGCCTGTTCTGTGCCGTAGACACCACCGATCTGGAGTTGGCCCAGCGACTGGCGCGGCAATTGACCGGCGCCGTGGGGGGGATCAAGCTGGGACTGGAATTCTTCGCCGCCCACGGCCCTGCCGGGGTGCGGGCTGTGGTCGGCCAAACCGCACTGCCGCTGTTTTTGGACCTGAAATTCCACGATATTCCGAACACCGCCGCCGGCGCGGTGCGAGCAGCGGTCGCCTTGGTCCCGACCTTTTTAACGGTCCATATCAGTGGCGGTGCCGCCATGATGAAAGCTGCCTCCGAAACCGCCACCAGCGAAGCCGCCCGTCTTGGTGTGCCCCGCCCCCGACTACTGGGAGTCACAGTTCTGACCAGCCTCACCGACCGGGAACTGTTCACGGTAGGCCAGGAACCGCCGGTCGCGGCCCAGGTCGCCCGATTAGCGGCACTGGCCGAGGATGCCGGCTTGGATGGCGTGGTTTGCTCACCCCACGAGATTGCGCTGGTGCGCGATCAAACCCGCCCTGATTTTGTGATCATGGTTCCCGGCATTCGCCCCGCAGCCAGTCTGCACGGCGACCAGAAGCGGGTTATGACGCCGGCTCAAGCGCGGGCCGCCGGTGCCGACTATCTGGTGATTGGACGGCCGATCACCCAAGACAAAAACCCCGCTGCTGCTGCCGCGCGAATCGCGGCAGAGCTGACACAGGGATAATACCGGCGAGCTATAACGATGACACACTGCCGGTATCGGGCCGCGACGGCGGCCCCGCGTCCTCGTGGACGCGAAGCCAAGGGCGCGGATGCGCCCGCCCGGCGTCTGAGGGCAGCCTTGATGAGTCACCATCAAGG
>CAIXKV010000167.1 GCA_903920145.1 uncultured Rhodospirillales bacterium | reverse complement strand
CGAAACGCTTCAGCAAGGCGCTCGCCGCCTGGAACGCCGCATCCAACCTCAACGACGAGAGTTTCCGGGAATGCTTCACCCATGGCCTGGTCGACGACCTCGCCACGGTGCGCCGCCTGCGCCAAGCCGCCGCCGGTTCGGTCACGGCCCAGACCTTCGGCCAGATGGTCGATGCCAGTCGCCCCCTGACCGCCGCCATCAAGGACATCGGCGCTCACCGCTGGACTCGGGTGCGGGAAGAGTTGGAGCAGCGGGCGGAAAAAGCCGGAAATTTAGCCCTGGGTTGGCAACAGGCGCAAGAATTCTTCCTTGAAGAACCACCAGCCATGCTTGACGAGCCTCCACTTCGCCCGCCGTCGCCCAAGATACCGAGGGCACAACAAAACTATCCGCCTTTAGATCGTCCCTCCCTGCCCGATCCCCCCATCGATCCTACCAAGCCGCCCGGTCCCGATTGGATATGGCAGGGTCGACCGGGCAGTAAGCCCGGTGGTCCTCAAGGGAGCTGGTGGAACCCCAAAACTGGTGAGAGTCTTCACCCGGATTTTGACCATCCAGGAGATGCCATAAAGCCGCATTGGGATTGGATGCCACCACCGAGGTCACCAAATGCCGATAAGGGATACCGATGGTATCGTGACGGTACGCTAGAGCCGAAAAAATCGATCGACATCGATCCGACTGCTCCTTACAACTCCGACATCGAGGCGTGACATGGAAAAGATCATTGAGTTAAACGTAGGCGAAGCTGGCCTTCGTTTTGTGGAAGAGACCCTAACCGGTTGGGGTGGGTTGGCGACCAGAGCTGCTCAACTGCCGATCCGGCAAGGACAGGTAGTTGCCCTGGTGCCCGAGGGAACCAGTCTAAAGCGTGCAACGAGTTTCCATGAAGGCGGTCTTGTCCGCATCTCCTCCACTGATGGAGTCCTGGTCCGAGACATCCTCTCTCGTCGCCACCAGGGATCATCCATGGTCGTTCAAGACACACTCAATCCGCCGACGAGTAAATATGTCGTCGACTACCGCGACGAAGACCTGAAGTTTTTTTATGACTCAGTCGTGTATTGGTTCATCAACGGTGAGGAGTTTGATGAACAGTCGGTTATGGGCACCATCCAGTTGGCGTATGGTTTCCATACTTTAGTATTCGTCCTGAGCTGCCCTGTCGATGAAAAGCGGTTCTTGAATCGGGAGGTCAGCGCGACAGTCATCTCGGACTTTGTAGACCATATCGAGGAGATCGCCATCAGCGCCTATGATCAGGAAAGTTTCGTGATCTGGCGACCAGGCCCATGATCTTGAGGATTACGCTGACCACCATTACAATGCCAACAGTGACTATGGCGGTCTCCAGGAACTTCTTCCGCTGTAAACAGGTTTAGTTCCTGTTGGCAAAATAATAGCCTCTCGACAAGAGGGGTGCCTTTTAGGCATCCCTCTCACGGAAAGTTTGTCGGAGGTTGGCATAAGACGGCTATAAGCCTTATTGCGTTATCCGTGCACATTCTGCCTGACAGGCGTCGTCGTGATAGCGGACCTCAGCCCTCGCTGGATATGGGAAAAGTTAGGCAAAATTCGGGGAACTGGGTCAATATCAATGCCAATCCAGACAAAGCCACGAGGGCAGAAGAAGGTGCCTATGGCAATTTGATAGCTGGTCTTGGAGGCGCTTGGAACAGTAGGCCCAAGGATTACGCCCACCACCATTATAATGCCGATATCAACCATGCTGACGCAAGGAAAGTTCTCCTGAGAGAAAATTAACTAGAAGGTTGTCTTTCTATCGATAAAATGGTACGGTCCCCAGCGGAAGAGGTTCTTTTCCTGTATCTCTTCTGCTGGAAACTGTGCTGGAAGTTACCATAAAATGGCTATACGCTCTGTTGCTCTGGTCGCTGTCTGCCTGCATGACACGGTATGACGACCCGGATGACGTCCGCCTCGTAGGCTTAAAATTTGAGGGTGGGCCCTACAGCAGCAGCAAATTTGAGGAAATGGGAAAGGGAGAAATGATTGACGTTGAAGTCGTCACAGATATCAACTACTCAAATTTTGTCAAAGAGCATTTTGTAGACGTGATTTTTCATTTCTGTGACCAAATGGATATGGACGTCAGAGGACTTGGTGGACTTAGTTTATACCGTTACGACAAAAGATGGAGACGTGTTGATGATCATGAAAAAGATAAAGACAACTCAGCCGGTCCCTACCACTATCATACTGCGTTTAGCTCTTTTGCCCATGATGAAAAACCTATTTCTGATGAACCGATTATCATCAATTACGATATTCGGGAATCGCCTCGCGATATTTGCTTTCAGGTTACAACTAGAAGCGGGTACCCAATAATAGATCGTCGGTGGTCCAACGTCGTCCGCATTCCTAAAGAGATGTTGACCAAGTTCTTTGCCGAGCATCCGCGCCGGGCTCCGCCGCCGAATTGAGTGCCTTGTCGATGCCAACGCATGCGCCAGAATTCAAGGGACATAGTCCCTAACTCTCGGGAGGGTCGGTACCGTCGTTCGAGCACGGCTTGGGGCCGGGTTTCTGTCGTGCCAACGGGCGGCCCGTTACGCCCCTGTCGCAGTCTACTCTTGGAACGAGAACATCAAGCAAGCCTGTCGCTTTTTCCAGCCAAGCCGTTTGGAAGTGTGCGGTGGTGATCGAGTGCCTGTAATAGGAAACTCGCACGCCTTGACGGTGGTCCAGCCGTCGGTGTTTCAACCTCCATCGACCATCACAACTTGAAACCACACTCCTGCGGCCAAACCGCAGCGGAGGAAGAACAGCCATGTCTACCGCTTTGTCAAGCAACATAAATTCACGCTACAATCCCGATGAACCAAGAGACGAGCGCGGGCGCTGAACCACCGGCGGCTCGTCCTGGCGCAACAACCCGCTGCGCGACCCCAGCGCCGCCGGCCGCGCCCATACCCTGTTGGGTCATGCCCTCGCCAGCGCTTGTCACCAAGGCCTCCT
>CAIXKV010000166.1 GCA_903920145.1 uncultured Rhodospirillales bacterium | reverse complement strand
CCTTGATGGTGACTCATCAAGGCTGCCCTCAGACGCCGGGCGGGCGCATCCGCGCCCTTGGCTTCGCGTCCACGAGGACGCGGGGCCGCCGTCGCGGCCCGATACCGGCGATGTGTCAGTATCAGGGCTCGCCGGTATCAGCCGGTGTCATTCTCTGTCAATTCCATCAGGACGGTGCGCAGAGCCCGTATCAACTGCGGATGAGGTCGGCGTTGGGGGGATAAGGCGTCTTCATCCTCGCAAGAGTCTGGCTCAGAGGGGTCCGGCGCTAGTCGTCGTTTGACCTCCTGTGTGACTTCAACCAGGAGAAATCCCAGACTGGATTCGTTCAGCGCGGCGACCAGATCAGAGAGTTCAGGATGGCTCAGTGTTGCAGGGTCCAGGCGCTGGGGTTCCGCCATGTCCCGGCTAGCGGGGGCTGACGATTCAAGAGCGGGGGCCTCGATTGGGGCGGCGATGGGGACCGGCGGAATCGGGTCTGGAGCCAGCAGCTTCGCTGAACGGCGGCCTCGGCTCCGGCGGTGGCGCGGTTCGATCTCCGGCAGGGTGTCGAACAGGCATGCTTGGCGATCGGAATCCAACGGCGGCGCGGGTGGGGACATGGCGAGGCTCCTGGAGGGGTCATACCATCGAGCCTTGATGTTGACTGATCAAGGCTGCCCTCAGACGCCGGGCGGGCGCATCCGCGCCCTTGGGCGCGCATGGGCGCGCGGGGCCGTCGTCGCGGCCCGAGGACCGGCAGTGTGTCATCGTTATAGCTCGCCGGTATCAAAGAGGCCATTTCCAAAGGGCGCCGAGATCAAACGGGCCAACGGGGGGAGGTGAGGGGGCCTCCGTTCTCTGTTCATTCTATAGCAACCATTCTGGCTGTCGAGAGGGTTCGGGCCCCGGACAGGATGCTGTCGTGCTACAATGCCAGGGACGGACTCGGCGTTTGTTCTTCCGAGGGTTCCAAAAAGGGGAGGTCGCAAGAGTGGTTGAGGATGGGCGCGGCCCGAAATCGTCGTCAGCCGAGGCGCGAGGATTGCTTGCGGCCAATCGGGATTTCTATCGCATTGTCGGGGATAGAGATGTTTCAGCCATGGCGACGTTATGGGCGGTGACAGCGCCGGTTGCCTGTGTTCATCCCGGCTGGCCGCCGTTGGTTGGTCGCGATCGGGTTCTACAAAGCTGGAACGAGATTCTACGGGGAGCGCAACCGCCTTCGATTCGTTGCTACGAAGAATATCCGCTGATCTATGGCGATTTTGGCCAAGTGGTTTGTTTAGAGATCATCAATGGCGCCTTGCTGGCGGCCACCAATATCTTCATCAAAGAAGATGGGGCTTGGCGACTCATCAATCATCAAGCCAGTCCGGTGGCATCGGCGATCGCAGAGCAATTGGAAGAGGCGTTGGCTGCTCCTCGGGGTCGCCTGAATTGACCCCTCTTGCAGTCTCGGCAAAGGGTCTTTCCTAAGTCCTGACGCTTTCTGATTGACAGTTCCGGCTGCCGTTGGCCAGGGTACCGTCGGTCAACCCGCTGATGCCGGATGGGAAAATATATGGGGTTGGGCCAAATTTTTTGATCAGGGCGGAGGCTGAAGCGATGCGTAGGATGGTGACTGTTGTTGGTGTGGTCGGGCTGGTTTTATGGGGCGCCACATCTCCGAAAGCGCAAACTACGCCTCCCGTGCCAACCGCCACGCCCGAGTCCGAGGCTCAATCGTCGGCAGGGGCGGCCCAGCGGACCATGGGGCAAGGCAAAACCTTTAGCATCCCCTCGGGCGATGATCCGTGGGGAATGGCCAATCGGGGTGACGAGGCTTTTGTCAATTGTGCCGGCTGTTCGATGGTCTCGGGGCCTTTGATGAAGCGCGGTGCCGAAGTGTTGAAATCTTTGACCGAAAAACAAACCCTGCCAGCGTCGTTGGTACGCTTGAGCAGTGCCGAAATCAACGCGTTGTTGCGCGGTAAATCCTGGAGTAGCGCCGTGTTGGCCGGGCCGTTCGGCAAAGAATACCAGCGACTGTTGGCCTTTGACGCCGATGGCCGGGGGCGTTGGCTTAATTTCCATGGCGGTATCAAGGGCTACAGCACCTTATGCGAGTACAAGGTCGACGAGGATTTGCTCTGCCTGTCCTGTAGCGGCAGTGGGCCAGCCCAATGTTCGGCGGTGTATCGCGAGGGAGACTTCGTGATGGCCTATGACGAAGAGCAAGGGCAGTTGGAGATTTACGACTGGATCATGAAGTCACGCTGGGAAGATGAGCGGTTCCTGGCGCCCCATTGAGGGGGGTTTGCTCTAGGTCTCATATAGGGCCGCTCAGATAAGGCTTTTCGTGGACTCTGCCCACGCCCGCAAAGGGCCAGTCAGCCCTTTAGCCTGTGACGTCTCGTGGTCAAAAGGGCTGTATCCCTCTTGCGGGTGCAGGCGGAGCCCTGCAAAAGCCAAGGGAATGGCCCTGTCCTAGCGCCTATGGGGGCGAGGCCTCCTAAGCCTATCAACGAACCGTCGATGAGTAGGATTCCATGACTAAAGTTGCGGTGGTGGTCGGCATGACCACCGAAGCCGCCTGCTTGGCCGCCATGCCCGTTCGCGTGGTGTGTTCCGGTGCCCGACCGCAATTAGCCCGAGAGCGAGCCGAGCGAATGGTGGCCGAAGGTGCGACCGCGCTGGTGAGCTTCGGCATTGCTGGGGCACTGAGTCCGGGTCTGGAGCCGGGAACCCTGATCCTACCTAAAACTGTGGTTGGGCCGCCGACTCCGGGTCAGCTCTCTGGGCCGGTCTACGAGGTTGACCCGGCTTGGTATCACCGGGTGGTGGCGCTAGCGCATGCCAGGGGCCTAGCGATTGTTGACGGGGTGCGGCTGGTGGGTTCGGATCATGCCGTAACCACAGCCGCCGCTAAGGCCGCATTGGCCCACGCTACGGACCCGGTGGCGGTGGATATGGAAAGCCATGTGGTGGCGGCGGTGGCGCGGGAGCACGGGCTCCCGCTGCTGGTTCTGCGGGCCATCGCCGATCCTGCCGATCGTGCCATTCCAGGGCCGGCTCTGGCGGGCTTGGGTCCGGACGGAGACGCCCGCCCCCTTGCGGTGGCGCTGCGGCTGTTGGCAGCGCCATGGACCCTCCCGGCCCTGCTGCGGTTGGCCGCAGACAGTCAAGCCGGTCTCTCTGCGCTAAGTCGGGCGGTTCAGTGCTTAGGCCCGGCGGCGTTCCTGCTCGGCTAATGCCCCGACCGCCTCGGACACCACCTGATCAAACACCTGTTGCGCAGGGCGCTGGTCAGCCAACGGAATCTCCGGGGCCATTTCACCCGAAGTCTTGACCCCGCGCAACGCCACCCAGGCCGTTTTAAGCGGATGGGCGACCGCGTCGGCGGCAGCGGTGGGCTCGTAACCGCAATGAGCCATGCAGTTGGCGCATTTTTCGTAGCGGCCTGTGCCGTAATCATCCCAATGGGTCTCGGCCATCAGCGCCTTAAACGTGCTGGTGACGCCCTCGTTCAGCAAGTAACAGGGGCGTTGCCAGCCAAAGACATTCCGAGTCGGGTTGCCCCAGGGGGTGCAGCGGTAATCTTGATTGCCAGCCAGAAAGTCCAGATAGAGGCTGGAATGGGTGATCCGCCACTTGCGGCCCCGCCCCATGCGGAACACATCGCGGAACAGTTCTTTAGTTTTGCGACGGTTGAGGAAATGTTGCTGATCGGGGGCGCGTTCGTAGGCATAGCCGGGCGCGATGGTGACACCTTCAACGCCTAAGTCACGGACGAAATCCAAAAAGGCGGCGATGTCGGCAGCCGGCACGCCGTCATAAAAAGTCGCGGCGCAATTGACCCGGAAGCCCCGCGCCAAAGCCGCCCGAATGCCTGCCACAGCCCGATCAAAGACCCCATCCTGACAGACCGAGCGGTCATGATGCTCGCGCAGTCCATCCAGATGAACCGAGAAGGAGAGGTAAGAACTCGGCGTAAACAGGTCCAGCTTCTTTTCAAGCAGCAGAGCGTTGGTGCAGAGATAGACATAGCGGCGTTGAGCCACCAGACCCGCAACGATGTCGCCGATCTCCTTGTGCAGCAACGGCTCGCCGCCGGGAATCGAAACCACCGGAGCCCCGCACTCCGCCGCTGCATCCAGGCACTCGCGGACACTCAGACGGCGATTCAGCACCGCATCAGGGTAATCGATCTTGCCGCAGCCCGCACAGGCGAGGTTACAGCGAAAGAGCGGTTCCAGCATCAACACCAGAGGGTATCGTGCGCGTCCTAGCAGCTTCTGTTTGACGATATAGGCGCCGATGGCAACCTGTTGTCTTAACGGAACACCCATACCGCCGTCCTCCCTCATCCGCGTCTGGACCCCAGACTAGGGGCCTTATACCATCGGGCTTTCATGTTGACACATCAAAGCTGCCCTTACGCCGGGCAGGTACCCGTCCGTACCCTTGGCTTTGCGCGCACAGACGCGCGGGGCTGCCGGTCGCAGCCAAATGCCCAAGCCCACCGATCGTCTAGGTCGAGGGGCGCTTACCGTCCTCGATCTCTATCCAACCCGTTGGGGTTTCAGGTCGATGCTTCCGCGTTATCCAACTCGGGCGGCAGCTTGAAATGAACATTTTCCTCGATTCCATCAAGGAGTTCGACCTGGATAGGCCGGATTTCGGCGATTCGCCGCACCAACTCCTGCACCACCTCTTCGGGGGCCGAGGCTCCGGCGGTGATGCCGACGGTGGTGATATTGTCCAGCCATTCGGGTTGCAGCGCCGTGGCGTCTTCCACCAAATAGCTTGGCTTTGACATTTCGGTGCCAATTTCCCGTAGCCGATTGGAGTTCGAGCTGTTATGCGCGCCCACCACCAGAATGAGATCAACCATGCCGACCAATTGCCGAACCGCGCTCTGGCGGTTTTGGGTGGCGTAACAGATGTCTTTCACGTCGGGGCCAACGATGGACGGAAAGCGGAGCTTGAGGGCTGCAATGATTTCGCGGGTATCATCGACGCTGAGGGTGGTTTGGGTGACATAGGCCAACCGCTCGGGGTGAGCGGGGGCGAGTATGTTCACATCCACCACCGAAGAGACAATATGAACGGTCCCGTCGATCTGCCCCATGGTCCCCTCGACTTCGGGGTGTCCGGGATGGCCGATCAGGACGACGTCATAGCCGCTGTTGGCGTAACGCTGGCCCTCTTTGTGAACCTTGGTGACCAAAGGGCATGTCGCATCAATGACGTGCAACTGACGGAGGGCCGCTTCGGTTTCAACGGTGCGGGCGACGCCATGGGCGCTGAAAATGGTGACGGCGCCGGGAGGAATATCGTCCACGGTCTCGACGAACCGCGCACCTCGCGCCTTCAGCTCCTCAACCACGCGCTTGTTGTGAACGATCTCGTGACGAACATGGACCGGCTGGCCGTAAATACGCAAGGCCCGCTCGACGATTTCGATCGCCCGCTCGACGCCTGCGCAAAATCCTCGGGGTTGTGCCAGGATAACGCGCAAGGGCTGTTGGCTTTTGGGGTCCATGAAGGGAACACTCCTGATCGCGGTCGGCTCGGCTCCGCAGCGTCCCTGCGAAGCGACGGAGGGGGAGAACGACAAAAAAGGCAAGGGCCCTTTTCTCCGTCGGGCCGACTGGTACCACAAGCGGTCCAGGCGACGCTACGGGATGCGTGAATTTTCAGCCCTGAGATACCTGTGGGCCATAACAATGATACCGGCGAGCTATAACGATGACACCCTGCCGGTCCTCGGGCCGCGACGGCGGCCCCGCGCGCCCATGTGCGTCAAACTGTCGCACCGAATACGGAAAAGCAGTTTT
>CAIXKV010000165.1 GCA_903920145.1 uncultured Rhodospirillales bacterium | reverse complement strand
GCTATAACAATGACACACTGCCGGTATCGGGCCGCGACGACGGCCCCGCGCGCCCATGCGCGCGAAGCCAAGGGCGCGGATGCGCCCGCCCGGCGTCTGAGGGCAGCCTTGATGAGTCAACATCAAGGCTCGAGGGTATAAATCCCGGCGCGGTTCTCCAATGCGTTGCGGGCTTACCGTTTTCGTCCCGTACCACCTGAATGCTGCGCCATGTCAAAGAATACCGAAATAATCCAACTGCCAGCGCATATCGGCTTCGGCCAGGGGATAATCGGTTCCGTTGCGGGGGTTTAAAACGTCTTTAGGGGGGATTTGGGCTAGGCGCAATTGGATTTGGCGGGCGGTTCGCATGGACAAGCCGGCCCGCCAGACCAGGGCCGTGACCGGGCGGGCGCCATGCGTGGCCAGCACGCGGTCGACGATAGCCACGGTGGTTCCAGCGCGTTTGGCCAGAGCCGTGGTTACGAACAGGCGATCCCCCTCGGACAAGGCGTCCATGATGGTCATTTCGTCAAGCTGGCCGTCGTCGTGAAGGCGGGTGGCCCGATCGACTGGCTTTTCCCCGCTTCTGCCGTTGGTTCGCTGTCCTCCGTTGGAGGGCTCGAGTGCGTCGATCAGGTCCGGGGAGGCTTTGGCCCAAGGGGGATCAACGGGCTTTCCCGGTGAGGAGGGGGGCGACGGTGAGGAGGGCAGGGCCGCAGCAAGGGAGGCGGTGGCCCAGGGCGGGTCTACCGGCCCTGCCATTGGGGCGGTGGAGACTGGGGCCGGGGCGGCAGCCCAAGGCGGGTCGACTTCGCCGGAGTCGGTCATGCCCAAGGGGTGGCGGGTCAAGCGATGACGGACGCTTTCGGCAACCTGCCGAGCCGCATCCGGTCCCAGATCGGTTCGGGTCCGCAAGACCTGAAGCAGAGAATCGGCGACGAATGTGGCCAAGCGCGCTGCGGCTCGAGCCGGCAGCCGGGGCCGTCGAACCAGCGGCCCATGCCAGGGCTCGTTATCGGCGGCGCGATCAATGATGCGATCCAGGGTTTCTTCGCGAATTTGAGCGCTGGGATTAATCAGCAAAACCGCGATGGCGCTGGCGTCATTGCTGGCAGCGATGGCGTCTACCACCGTTGCACCGACATTGGCCCGATCGGCGATGGCTGAAAGGGCCCCGTCAGGCGACTGCCCCAGAATGATCTCCAGCAAATCCTCGTCCGAGAGGATTGGCGAATTGCGTAGGACCGGCCCGCACACACTGAGTTCAACGTCACGGGCCAGCAGATTGATGACCGTGGCCGGGGCGGTGGCGACGTCTTTGAGTTCGTCGGCCAGAATACGTCGAACCTCGGTGGCCTGATCGCGGGCCAGCGTTTCCAGAATATCCAGCGTCATACGCTCGATCTGGTCCAACCGTTCCGGCGGCAGATTGGGCGCAAGGCGGGCGATCTTTCGCGCCAGCCCGGTGCGGACGTGGGAATCCTTGTCGCTGGCCAGCAGCAGATCGGCTTGGCGGGGGGTGCGGGCATTGGCGGCGATCTCGCGCCGAACTTCCACGGCTTGGTCGTTGGCAAGATAGTACAGTAGCTCTGGCCGGATATCATTTCGCGCCGCCAGCCGTTGGCGAACCGCTTGGTCACGGCTTCGGGCCATGGTTTTGGCGGTTTCGTAATCGATGGGGCTATCAGCGTCGGCGGCTAGGGCAACAGGAGGAGTGTTGGGCGGGGATGCGGGTTCGCTCATGGCGCGCTCTCCTCGGGTGGCAAGGCCGGGTTGCCACGGGCTGGCGCCAGGCAATATCCTCCTTTGCCATGCAGTTTCGCCTGATACATGGCGGCATCGGCGCGCTCGATCAGGGCAGGGGCGGTTTCGCCGAGGCCAGGGTGGTGAACGGCGATCCCGATGGACATGCCGAGGGGGTGGTCAGGCCCTGCCGACAAAGGTCGGAGTGATTCAACCCCCGCCAGCAGGCGTCGAACCACTGTGACCGCCGTTTGTTCGTTGGTGCGGGCCAGCCACAGTACGAATTCGTCGCCGCCCATGCGCCCGGCGAGATCTCCGGGCCGAATGCCGGCATCAATCAACACCGATACCGCTCCCAGAACCTCGTCGCCCTGATGGTGGCCGTGAAGATCGTTCACGGCCTTGAAATTATCGAGGTCAATGTAAAGAAGTGACGACGTGCCGAAATCACGCCAGGATAGCATCTCTTCCAGCCGTTCCAGAAAAGTTCGGCGGTTAAACAGGCCGGTCAGGCTGTCGCGCTCCGAGAGCTGACGCAGGCGTTCCTGATAGGCAAGGTGGGCGTGGGTGATCCCGATCCGATCTGCCACGCCACCAATCAGCGTGCGGGCGTCGTCATCCCAGGGCGCAGACGCAGCGCCGCGCCAGACGCAGACGGTGCCATTGACCACTTGGCGGAACCGGGTATGGCAGGCGAGCAGGGACAGGTCGCCGAATTGCCGTTCGACCGCCTCTTCGGCGACGGCAACCGCCTCCAGCAGGGCCGACAGTCGACCACCCGCCAAGCGGCCCTCCATGTTATCGCCAAAAGCGGCAGCCAGAGATGGGCTGCCGTCTTCATCGATCCGGTGAATGGCGCAGCCGATGGCTTCCAGGGCCCGAGTGGATTCGAAGGCTGCCACTTCCAGGGCTTTAGCGGCGTCGAGCTGGTCCCGGAGCGTATGAGAAATGTGATTCAACACGGTTTCTCGATTGCGGATTCGGCTCAATTCGGCGCTACGGTTCACTTGTTCGGTGATTTCCCGACAAACGCCGCGCGCACCGCGCCACAGGCCATGGCCGTCGATCAGAGGCTTGACGGAGGTCTGGACGCAGGCTGGAGAGCCATCGGCGGTGTGCAGCCACAATTCGGCGCGATCAATTGGGCGTCGCGATTCAAAGGCCAAGGGCATGTCTAGGTCATCGTGGATCATCAAGGATCGCGGGTGCAGACCAATCAGCGAATCGACCGAAAATCCCAATACGCCCCGTTCCCGCTGTGAGACGAAGACAAACCGACCCTCCTGGTCGGTTTCCCAGGCAAAATCCGAGGAAATTTCCACCAGATCTTTGTAACGCTGGCGGGATTCGGTCAAAGTTTGCCGAAGCCGGCGTTCCAGAGTGACGTCGCGGCCCAACAGCAAGAGCCGGGCCTGCGGCAATGGGATGGCCTGCCAGTCATAAAAAATTGGCCCGTCCGGCCCTAAATGCTGGGTCGAGCGTGGCTCCGCCAAGCCAGCTTGGGCGCTGTCGCGCCATAGAGCCACGCTTTGCCACCAACTGGGGTCGGTGGCCAACAGGGCTTGCGCCCAGGTGTTCATGGCCAACACCACCCCCTCCACCCCTTTCGCCCTTTCCGTAGAGACCAGCACCGCCGGCTCAGGGTAGCCGGTGATCATCATGGCTAAGTCCGGGGCCAAGCCTGGGGCTAGCTCTGAGGCGGAGTCCGGAGCGAGGTCGGGAGAATCGGCGGGCGCGGTGTCCGTGGTCAAAGTGCTCGAAGTTTGGAAAAGGAGATCGCTTGGAAAGGCAGTGGGCAGGGACACGATCAAACCCGGATGGACGTTCTGTCTCACGGTTAAAATGCAGATAAAAATGCGTCTGTCAACCGGATGGCTTGGCTTTTGGGCAAGGAGAGGGTCGCCAAGCTTGCGGGCCTGGATCGTCGTGCCCTATTGTTGAGCCATGCACAATGATCTTGATCGCCCCGACAGTCCGGCAAGCCCCGATCTCTTTTCCCTTCCGGTCCAGCCTGATCGGCTGGCAACGGTGGATGCCTGGATCTTCGATCTCGATAATACGCTTTATTCGGCGGCGAGTACTCTGTTTCCGGCTATCGAACGGCGGATGACGGCGTACATCGCGCGTGATTTTAACCTGACTCTGGAAGAGGCCCGGCGATGCCAAAAGCGGCTTTTCCGCGAGTACGGCACCACGTTGCGGGGCCTGATGGTCGAGCATGCCATCGATCCGTTGGCGTTCCTCGAATATGTTCACACCATCGATCTGTCGGCGATCGTTCCCGATTCCGTCTTGGATCGGGCGCTTGGACGGTTGCCCGGTCGTAAAATCGTCTTTACCAATGGATCCCAGGCTCACGCCGAGCGGGTGCTGGCTCGCCTGGGGATCGCCGATCATTTCGAAGCGATTCAGGATATCATCGCTTCCGATTTTCTGCCGAAACCCGACCCACGCCCCTATGTTCGGTTGCTCCATCGATGCGGCATCGATCCGGTGCGGGCCTGTATGGTCGAGGATATGGCTGGCAATCTGGTGCCTGCCGCCGCCTTGGGGATGGTTACGGTGTGGTTGCGCACTGATGCGGCCTGGGCCCAACCCGTCAACGGTGACACCACCCATATTCACCATGTGGTCGATGATCTGGCCCGTTGGTTGGAAGGGGTTGCTGGGCCGGCTGTCGCCGAGTTGACAATGCCCGCACCACTGGACGATGCTGCGGCAGGCTGATCGGTTCGTTTGTCCGTCAGGGTCAGCCGTTCTCCATGCCATATTAATAGACTGCCGGGATGTGCCGCGATGAGTTATGCCGAACTTGAACGTGCCCTTGACGCCGCCTGGGACCAACGCGAGGGCTTGAACGCGACCACTGGGGGCTCGGTGCGAGCGGCGGTGAGCGAGGCGCTGGCGGCACTGGATGCCGGGGCGTTGCGGGTGGCCGAACCCGTCGGAGAAGGGTGGCGGGTCAATCAATGGCTGAAAAAGGCGGTGCTGTTGTCGTTCCGCCTGACCGACAGCGCCCCGATCGTCGGTGGTCCTGGCGGCGCTGGCTGGTTCGATAAGGTGCCATCCAAATTTGCCAACTGGGATGATGCCCGCTGGCAGGCCGCTGGATTTCGGGCGGTACCGGGAGCCGTGGTGCGGCATTCGGCGCACATTGCGCCCGGCGTGGTGTTAATGCCCAGCTTTGTCAATGTTGGCGCCCATGTTGGCAGTGGCACTATGGTGGATACGTGGGCGACCATCGGTTCCTGCGCCCAGATTGGCCGCAATGTTCACATTTCGGGAGGCGTTGGAATTGGCGGCGTTTTGGAGCCGTTGCAGGCCGAGCCGGTGATCATCGAAGATGAGTGCTTTATCGGTGCCCGCTCTGAAGTTGCCGAGGGCGTCATTGTCGAACGCGGCGCGGTGCTGTCCATGGGAGTCTATCTGGGGGCATCCACGCGGATCATCGACCGCGCAACCGGCGAGATTTATTACGGTCGGGTTCCCGCCTATTCAGTGGTGGTGCCTGGCGCCTTGCCTGGTCGACCCCTGCCTGACGGTACGCCCGGCCCCAGTCTCTATTGCGCGGTGATCGTCAAGCGGGTCGACGAGAAAACCCGGTCCAAGACCTCGATCAACGAGCTGCTGCGCGATTGATCGCCATGTCTCCTCAAACCCCGGCCCGACAGGCGCCGATGGATCCGGTGGCGCTAGCCCAGGCGTTGATCCGGTGCCCCAGTGTGACCCCGGCCAATGCTGGAGCGCTTGATGTTCTGACGGCAGTTCTGGAGCCATTGGGATTCGAATGCCATCGGGTGCCAATCCAGGCGCCAGGCACGACGGCGGTGGATAATCTGTATGCTCGTTTGGGCACAGCACCGCCGTATTTCTGCTTTGCCGGGCATACCGATGTGGTGGCGCCCGGCGATGTCCGCGCGTGGTCTTTAGACCCGTTTAGCGGCGAAATCCGGGGTGAGGAGGCCGAGGCTCGCCTGATCGGTCGGGGTGCGGTGGACATGAAGGGGGCGATTGCCGCCTTCGTCGCGGCGGTATCGGCTCTGGTGGCTGAGGGGGGGGCGCCGGGAGGGTCGATTGGCTTGCTGATCACGGGTGACGAAGAGGGCGATGCGGTCAATGGCACCCAAGCCTTGTTGCCTTGGTTGGCCGAACGGGGTGAGCGACCCGATGTGTGTCTGGTCGGCGAACCCACCAATCCTCGGCGGCTGGGCGAGGCCATGAAAATTGGCCGGCGCGGAAGCCTGAGTGGCCGGTTGACGGTGCAGGGCGTTCAAGGGCATGTGGCCTACCCCCATTTGGCCGATAATCCGTTGCCGCGACTGGTTCGGATGCTGGATTCGCTGATCGATTGTCTGTTGGATGAAGGCACCGCTCATTTTCCGCCCTCGAGTCTGGTCTTGACGTCCATCGATGTCGGCAATCCCACCAGCAACGTGATTCCTGCGACCGCTTCGGCGGCGTTCAACATCCGCTTCAATACGCTCCATACCGCCCAATCTTTGGAGGACTGGTTGCGTCGCCGCTTTGACGCGGTGGGGGGGGCCTATCGGTTGGATTTGACTTTGAGCGGCGATGCCTTTCTGACCGAGCCCGGTGCGTTCAGTACGCTGGTGGCCGAGGCGGTGGCGCGGGTGACCGGGATGCGGCCAGAGCTATCGACCAGTGGCGGCACATCGGATGCCCGATTTCTGAAGGATCTATGCCCGGTGGTGGAATTCGGGCTGGTGGGTGAGACCATGCATAAGGTTGATGAAGCCGTAGCGGTGGTCGATTTACATCGTTTGACCGAGATTTATCGTCTTGTGCTGGACGATTTCTTTGCCGGGACGGGGTTTTAAGGCATGCCGACTTTCCGCGAGATAGTTTATGCCCTGTTCGGTGCCCTGCGATTGGCCCGCTTCGATGTCTCGGGGTTGACTTTCTTTGACCCTAGCGCCGCCGCCGCCTTGCGATCCTTCACGGCGGCTTTGGTGGTGTTGCCAATCTACATTCTTCTGATCTTGGTCCGTCCGGCGGAGGACGGGGAGGGAGCATCCTGGCCAACCCTGATGGTGGTCGAAGCGATCGCTTACGTGTGTAGCTGGACCGCTTACGCCTTGGTGATGGACGAGGTTTCGCGTCTGTTGGACCGGGGCCCCCGCTATCCCTTGTTTTTAAGCGTTTATAATTGGTCGTCGGTGGTGCAGATGATGGTTTATCTGCCGACGGTCATGATCGCTCAAAGTGGCGTTCTACCAGTAGATTTAAGCGAGTCCCTGGAGTTCTTGGTGACCTTAGCCATACTGATTTACCAATGGTTTACCACCAAATTGACGCTTGAGATTCCCGGATTGACCGCTGCAGGATTGGTTCTGATCGATATGCTGTTGTCAATGCTGATATCAGGCAGTGCCGATAGTATGCGGTAAGGCGATTATTTTTTGCGTCGTAATTTCCGTTCAGCACCGCTCTATGGTATCAGAGAGAAAGACGGCGTGAGGAACGTCGGCAATTTCCGCCCGTATTGGCGCTGTGGCGTCGAGGGCCTGGCAACGTGGAGAAAGACCATGGAAAAACTGGTACGGGTGTTCGTGTTGGCCGTCAGTCTGCTGGCGATGCCGGCCCTGGCAGGGGCTCAGACGCTTCAGGTCTCCGCTGATGATGTCATGAATGCTCCGGGGGATCTGCTGTCCAAGGTCCAGAGCTTACCGCCCCAACAGCTTGGCGCCATCGTCGGTGGCGGCGTGGTCGCGGGTGTGCTGGCTGATGCGCTCCTGGATGGCGGGATCATCACCGTGGTTGGCGTAATTCTCGGCGCGACCGTGGGCAACTACTGGTACGAGCGCCATTATTGGCCGTTCTGATTGGGGAGGCGCCGGTATCAGGCGTAACTGACGCCGGTAAAGTATAGGCCGTCGGGCGGGGCGGTGGGGCCGCCCCGTGCGCGGTCACGGGCCTCCAAGGCCTCTTGGAGTGTTGCTGTCGTCCACCGAGCGGTTCCGACGAGCACTAAACTGCCGACGATGTTGCGCACTTGATGGTGCAGGAATGAACGGGCGGCGGCGGTAATTCGAACGTCGTTGCCGTCGCGCTCGACTCGGAGACGGTCAAGGGTTCTGATCGGGGAGCTGGCTTGGCACAGACTGGCCCGGAAGGTGGTGAAGTCGTGACGACCCAGTAGCACTTGGGCGGCTTCGTTCATGGCTTCGGCATCCAGCGGTCGCACCACCTGCCAAGCGCGGCCCCGGTCCAGGGCCAATGGCGCCCGGCGGTTGACGATGTGGTAAAGGTAGCGACGGCCTGTGGCCGAAAACCGCGCGTGGAAGGCCTCGGTAACGGGTTCGGCGGCCAGGATGGCCACTGGCCAGGGGCGGACATGGGCATTAAGCGCGCCATGGACGGTTTCGGCCGTGGTGTCTTTGTCCAAATCGAAATGGGCAACTTGGGCCAGAGCGTGAACCCCGGCGTCGGTGCGTCCGGCGCCATGGACTCGGACTTCGGTTCCGCTGAATCGCTGAATCGCTTCTTCAAGAGTTTGCTGGACCGAGGGCCCATTGTCTTGGCGTTGCCAGCCGACAAAGGCCCGCCCATCATATTCCAGGGTCAGCTTCCACCGGGTCATGGGATGATCACGAAACCTGAAGTCCAGGGGCAACAGCCTGAGGAGCAAGGGCTTTCGTCGCAAAGCCTCGTAAGAACGCTGCCCCATCGACCGCCGCTCGCCCGCTCTTTTGAACCAGAGTCAGGCGCAAGGCGTCGGTGCCGCAAGCTAAGGTTAGCCGATCATCAAGCACGGTTCCCGGTTCACCGCCGATCCCCGAGACCTGTTCGGCACCAAGAACCTTGATTCGCTCCCCGGCGGCTTCGAACCAAACCCCCGGCCATGGATTTAGAGCCCGAACCCGGCGCTCCAGCTCGGCAGCCGGTTGCTTCCAGTCGAGTCGCCCTTCGTGACGCTCCAGCTTGGCGGCGTAGGTCACGCCGTCCGCCGATTGGGGAATGGGCGTCAGCCGGTTTTCGGCAACCCCGGTCAGGGCCTCGACGATCAGGCGGGCCCCCAAAGTCGCCAAAGCGTCGTGCAGGGAACTGGCGGTGGTGGTGGCCGTGATGGCGATCTTGTCCCACAGCAGCATCGGGCCGGTATCGAGGCCCCGATCCATTCTCATGATGGTGACGCCCGTTTCGGCATCGCCAGCCAGCAGGGCCCGCTGAATGGGCGCGGCTCCTCGCCAGCGTGGCAGCAACGAGGCGTGGACATTCAGGCAGCCCAATCGGGGCGCGGCCAGCACCGCCGGCGGCAGGATCAGACCGTAAGCGGCGACCACGGTAGCGTCGAGGTTCAGGGCGGCAAATTCGGTTTGAACCTCGGGGGACTTCAGCGACTGGGGCGTGAAGACCGGAATTCCCTGGGAATCTGCAAATCGCTGGATCGGCGAGGGTTGGAGATGATGGCCGCGTCCGGCAGGGCGGGGTGGCTGGCAGTAGACTGCCACCACATGATGCCCGGCTTCCAACAGGGCCGCCAGGCTGGGAACCGCGAAATCAGGCGTTCCCATGAAGGCTAGGCGCAACCGCCGCTCAGACATCGTCCCCGGCTTTCTTCCATTTCTTCAGGCGGCGCAGGATCATGTTCCGCTTCAAGAGCGAGATGTGATCGACGAACAACAGGCCATTCAGGTGGTCGATCTCGTGCTGTAAAACGGTCGCCAACAGGCCGTCGGCCTGGACCTCCTGGGGTTGGTTATGCCGGTCCAAATAGCGGACCCGCACCGCCTGCGGCCTGACCACGTCCGAATACTGCTCGGGTAGGGACAGGCAGCCCTCGTTATAGGTGGTCAGCGTATCGTCAGCCCAAATGATTTCGGGATTGACCAAGCCGAAGGGCTGCGGCGGCTCATTTTTGCCGGCAATATCGACTACGATCACCCGCTGGAGCTCGCCCACCTGGGGTGCCGCCAGACCGATGCCGTTGGCAGCATACATGGTTTCCAACATATCGTCGATCAAGCCGACAAGCGGCGCATCGACGCTGCTGACTGGCGTTGCCACTTTTTTCAGTCGGGGATCGGGGGCGAAGATCAAAGGGAGGCGTGCCATGGGTTCGCTAGGCTGGAGAGGGTGTGACGTTCGACATATGGCGTCAATCCTTCGCCGTCAAGACTTGCAGACGATGGTCGGAAAAAGCCGCGAGGAGTAGGCATCGGCTCTTTCAGCAAAAGGCGTCCGGGGATATATCAGGCGACAAGGGCGGCGTGTTCCGGGAGAGACCGGAACGCAAGCCGCGCGGTTCCAGGGGAAGCCCCGGATAGGCCAAGGCCATCCAGATCCAGGACGGGCCAGCGGAGGCGCGTCCTTACCGAACGAGGGCTAACATGCGAGTCGTGAAATCCGTATTGCCGGTCTGCTATGCCGTTGTGATGCTTGTCATGGGGGAGGGCGGCGCATCGGCGGGGGATGCTATCCCGTTGGACAGCAACGCCAGCCCCTGCGATATTTCTCAGGCGCTGGGGATCGCCAAGCCCGAATGTCCAGCACTGGCCCCCGATAGGGTGTCGCGGGGACTTCAAATCGGCAATTCGGGGCCGGGACAACGGCCGGACTTCCCGAGTCGATCGGCGGCGTTTCAGATCAATTTTGAATTCGGCTCGACTCAGTTGACGGAAGAGGCCGCGCGAATCCTTGACCGGATCGGTACGGTGTTGGCAACGCCCGATGTTGCCGGTGTTAAATTCCGCATTACGGGCCATACTGACGGCGTTGGTTCTGCTAGCCGTAATCTAAAGCTGTCGGAATTGCGGGCTGAAGCGGTGAAGGCGTATTTATCCTCTCACTTTAATATTAGCCGTGAGAGGTTGGAGGCGGTTGGTAAGGGCTCGCGTGAGCTACTGAATCGCAGTGATCCAGGCGCCTCGATCAATCGTCGAGTTGAGATCACCAACCTAGGCGGGTAATCGCACCCCCTTTGGCGGCTGCTGTTCAGGGTTGCTCTGGAATAACTGTAAAGGGGTGTGGACAGCGTTCCTCAGCGGCCCGCGAGTCTAAGGGACGGGCTTCGGCGGCGACGACGGGGTCGCAGACTAGAGGGCGTCCAGAAGCGTCGGTTCTGGCGGATTGGGAAGCGTGGGCGTGGTGAAGGGCCAACGACAGCACCACAACAGCGGCCCCTTTGGCGAGCGGCATCGTTTAGGCTCCTGGATGGGAGAAGAGAGATACGTACCGATTGGCCCCTCACGGGAACGGCAGCCCGTCAGTAGGACCAGCATGGACGCATTGGGGTGTTTCGGCACAGGGAAATGCCAGTGGTTGATATCAATAAAAAGATTACCCAAGCCGCCGCAGACACTCTTCGTCAATTGGATATTCATCTGAATCCAATCTGGCAGTTGGGGCGGAATGCCGTTTTGGCCTGGACACCGGCTAAGAATGGTCTCAAGGCATTGGTTATTCCCGTGCGCGACTTGTTATATCATCTGTCGGTTCGTCCTGATTTGCTGCATGGTTCACGCTACAAAGATGAAGCAGCATTCTTAGAATTATGTGCTGGCCTTGCCGTCGAACCGATCCAAATTATGTTTTCGTTGCGCATTGGTCCTCAAGAAAACGCCGTTCCCTGGCAGACGGTGGATGGATTGATTCGGCGTTATTCTATTTCAGAAACCCTCTATCGTGGTGTCATATTATTTGATATTGTCGGATTTTCGAAACTAAGTTCTATTCAACAAATTGGCCAGTTAAACTCATTAGAATACTGTATCAATATGGCTCATCGGCGCATGCGGGACTGGGGTATGCCGGTAGAGTTGGCGCGATCAACGACAGGAGACGGTTTTTATGTTTGGAATCGGGCGATTGGGCCGGTAGCCGAAATTTCTTTATTGATCTTAATGTTGATGGTTTTGGCGGAGAATGAGATGGATCGCTCTCAGGATCGCCATGGTTTGGTGCCGTTGCTGCGTTCGGTGTTTTCCGTCGGTCGGCATTATGCGTATTATCAGATCGAAGGACTATCTCCCCGTGGCTATGATTATATCGTCGGCGACGTTACGATTACCTTGGCGCGATTGATGCCGAAAATCGCCCCCGGCCAGATCTTCATTGGTGCCTTTGAGCGGCCCATTCGGGACGGCGGAACCGAGATGGTCTCGACGGCGGGCTTTGTGGCCAAAGCCGATAAATATCTGCAAAAGTTGATCGGGCGCGAATTCAACGGCTTTCCCCTGTCCGAACTCAGCTTGGGATTAACGGGCAATCGCGAGCAGGGCTATGACCGTTATCGGGTTGACGACAAACACGGCTTGGAGCATGTCGCGTATAACGCTGTGGCTCGCCTGTATCGCGGAGGCCGCATCCCGTTGATGTTGGGGCTATCATCGCCAACTTGAAGGGTGCGGGGGCGCGTCCACGCCCTCCGCGTATGGTTTCGCGCAGACGTGCCACAGAACGTGCCCACGAGGCCGTAGCCCCGTGCTCACAAGCGGTCCTGTCAGGATCGACCGGGTTTGCCCTTGGCCGGTGGCCCTTTGGCCAGCGGACGGTTCGAAGTCGGGGGGGACGTCGCGGGGGTGATTCCACCGCCAGCCTTGAGTGCAGCGGCTAATTTGCGCTGAAAAGCTCCGCCATCCTGCCGGTTCTTTGCAGCCAGAAAGGTATTGACCGCAGCTCGCGCGGCCTCCTTATCGTAAGGCTCCTTACCTTCGGCGGCGAGCTTGGCGCGGTCCAGCACTTTGGGGTCGATTGCTTTACGGAGCGCGGCGACTTGCTGGAGCAGAGTCTTGCGCGGATCGTTCACGCGATACCTCCCCCGGATGTGGTTTCGGCACCAATCACCGAGCCGCCATTAGACCCCCGTTCCCGCATTGGATCAAGGATCAGTCGCGGCGAATCAGTGTGCCGGCGCCGCCTTCGGTGAAGATTTCCAGCAGCAGGGCGTGGGGAACCCGACCGTCTAAAATCACCGCCGCTTCAACCCCTTGTTCTACCGCCGCGATACAGGTTTCAATTTTGGGGATCATGCCGCCCGAAGCGGTCCCGTCGCCCATCAGCATCCGAGCGTGTTCCAAGGACATTTCTGGGATCAGGCTCTTATCTTTGTCCAGCACTCCGGCGACATCGGTCAGCAAGAACAGCCGAGCCGCGCCTAGGGCTCCGGCGATGGCACCAGCCGCTGTATCGGCATTGATATTGAAGGTCTCGCCATCTCGTCCATGGCCGATGGGGGCGATCACCGGGATAATGTCCGACTTCTCGAACAACTCCAGGAGTTCCGGGTTGATGTGCTGAGGCTCGCCTACGAAGCCAAGGTCCAGGGCATTTTCAATCGCACTGTCCTGGTCCCGCTGAGTTCGGCGCAATTTTCGGGCCTGCATCAGATGCCCATCTTTGCCGGACAGGCCGATAGCTTTGCCACCCGCGTCGTTGATCAACGAGACAATCTGCTTATTGATCGCTCCAGATAGGACCATCTCGACGATTTCGACGGTTTCCTGGTCGGTGATCCGCAGGCCGTCCACGAATTCGCTTTTGATCTGAAGCCGCTTGAGCATTTGGCCGATCTGCGGTCCCCCACCATGGACCACCACCGGGTTAATGCCGACCTGCTTGAGAAGCACAATGTCTCGAGCAAAGCTCTGACCCAAGGCTTCGTCGCCCATGGCGTGGCCGCCATATTTGATGACGAATGTGCGCCCGGAGTACTGGCGCATATAGGGAAGGGCCTCGGAGAGGGTGCGGGCCTTAGCCAACCACTCTTCGCGCGAGGTTGGCGGCGGCGATGATTTGTGCGGCTCGATCATGGGCGCCTTTTAGCGAAAACGGAGGCGGCTGCAAAGGGCGATTTTACCCGTTTCTTCATCCGTGCCATGAAAGCGGGGTAAAAGAGCCCGTGCCTCTTTCACCATCACTCGGAACCGGGCATCCTTGCCAGTGCCGCCAGACTGGCGCGCAATTCCGGGATGCCTTGGCCGGTTTCAGAACTGGTCGCGTGGCTTTCGGGGAAGGCCGCCGGGTGGCGCTTGAGGATTTCAGCAGTCGCGGCCCGCACGACGTCCAGGGCTTCTGGCTTTAATTTATCGGCCTTGGTCAAAATCACCTGAAACGGTACCGCCGCGCCGTTCAGCAAGGTCATCATGGTTTCATCCGAAGGCTTGGGGCCGTGCCGGCAATCGATCAGCAGACACACCCGGCGCAAACTGACTCGCCCCTTCAGGTAGCGCCGCACCAGTTCGGTCCAGGCATCAACCTTGGTCCGCGATTCGCGGGCATAGCCATAACCGGGCAGGTCCACCAATTGCAAACGCTCGCCCAGATTGAAAAAATTAAGCTGTTGAGTCCGTCCTGGCGTGTCAGATGTGCGGGCCAAGGTCTTACGCCCGGTCAATGCATTGATTAGGCTTGATTTTCCGACATTGGAGCGCCCGGAGAACGTAATTTCCGGCAGGTCAGCCTCCGGCAACTGATCAAGGGTGGCCGCCCCCCAGACAAAGCGACATTCAGCGGCAAACAAAAGGCGACCAACTTCAAGATCCTCGGGGATTAAAGTCACAACAGAGGCCCTCGCACAGGTTGGCACCAAAACAATAAAACTTACAGCATGCGTTACGCTTTGACCAATCGGCCGGGAGTGATGCTCCCAGCCGATTGGTTTGCTAAAGAGTATCTTAGTTTACACTTTCACGCCCATTTTATGCATGATCAGCCATTGCTGGGCGATCGAGAGAGAGTTGTTCCAAGCCCAGTAGATCACCAATCCTGCCGGGAAACTGGCCAGCATGAAGGTGAAGAGGAACGGCAACACCGCGAAAATCTTCTGCTGCACCGGATCGGGCGGCGTTGGGTTCAGTCTTTGTTGGAACCACATGGTCATGCCCATGATCAGCGGCCAGATGCCAATCATCAGCATATGGGGCGGGGTCCATGGGATCAGGCCAAAAAGGTTGAACAAGGTGGTCGGGTCGGGGGCCGATAAATCCTGAATCCAGCCAAAGAACGGCGCTTGGCGCATTTCAATGGTGACAAACAACACCTTGTAAAGCGCAAAGAACACTGGAATTTGGATCAGAATTGGCAAGCAGCCCGCGATCGGGTTGGCCTTTTCGCGCTTATAGAGAGCCATCATCTCTTGGTTCAGGCGCTCTTTATTGTCACCACACCGCTCACGGATGGCAGCGACCTGTGGTTGAAGCTGCTTCATCTTACTCATGGAGCGATAAGATTGGTTCGCCAGCGGGAAGAACAGCGCCTTCACCATAACTGTGAACACTAAAATCGCAATCCCGAAGTTTCCAAAAATATCCTTCAGGAAATCTAAGCAATAGAAGAACGGCTTGGTCAAGAAATAGAACCAGCCAAAGTCAACGGCCAGGTCAAATTTATTGATTCCAAGATCGGAAGAGTAGCGATCAAGTAGTTTGACTTCTTTGGCGCCTGCAAACATCCGGCGAACGGTATCAATACTGGCCCCTGGGGCGGCTGTCATCGCCTCACCCAGAATATCAACCTGATAACGATCCTCACCATCTCGCTTGGTCGACAAGAACCGCGTGGTAACCGATTGTTGCTGATCTGGGATCAGGGAGACCAGCCAGTACTTATCGGTAATGCCGATCCAGCCGCCCGTGGTGGTGGTTTGGATGGCCGGCTTATCTTGAAGGTCTTTATATTTAACTTCTTTCAAGGTGCCGTCCAGCACGCCCACCGGGCCTTCGTGGAGAATGAAGAAACCTTGGGTATTCGGCGTGCCCTGGCGTGAGACTAAGCCGTAGGGGAGCAGCGTTACCGGCTGAGTTCCGGTGTTCCGAACACGGTCGGTCACGGTGAACATATAGTTGGTATCGACCGTCACCACCTTTTCGAACAGCAAACCATGGCCGTTGTCCCAGGTGAGGGTTAAGGGGCGGTCGGGGCTCAGGCTGTCGGACGCCGCCGACCACACTGTGTTCGGGTCGGGAACCGCAACACTGCGATCGGCAGGAACCCAGCCGAATTCGGCGTAATAAGGATGTTCGCTGCCGGTCGGTGCCAACAGACCGATTTCCGGGCTCTTGGGATTGGTGGTTTCGCGATAATCCACCAGTTGCAGATCATCAAGACGGGCCCCGGTTCGGGCAACACTGCCCACCAGTCGCGGCGTGGCGATCTTGATCCGCAGATTGGCGGTAGCTTGTTCCGCGACCAGTTCCTCTCGAGTCCGCACCTTGGGGGCGGCCGGCGCGCCAACCGGCGCCGATGCACCGGGAATGCTCGACGCAACGTCTCCGGGCACTTGGCCCGTGGCCGGCGGCTGAGAGAGCGCCTGCTGCTGGCGCTGTTGCTCGGCTTGTTGCTGACGCGGCATCTCGTAGAAAAACTGAAAGCCGAGCAGAATCGCAATCGACAGGGCGATCGCGATGAGCAGATTTTGCTGTTCGGTCATGGCTCCTCGGGAGTGCCTGGTAGGGTCAGGATGGGTGCGATGTGCGCCCAGGGCAGGGCGAAATTATGGCAGGCGGGACCGGATCGTAGCCGGAGCCACCCCAGGGGTGGCAGCGACCGAGTCGAGCCAGGGTAAGCCAGCCACCACGAACGGCCCCGTGGCGCGCCAGCGCCTCCAGGGCGTACTCGGAACAAGAGGGCAAAAACCGGCAGCGCGGCCCCAAAAGAGGCGACACCGTCCAGCGATAGCCCAAAATTAGCCCCCGCAACAGATGAGCAGCGAGGCTCATGGCGGCGATAACTCGGCAGACCAAGCACCGAGCCGCCGGAGAGCGGCGATCAAGTCGGCTTTCAGGTCGCCGAAATCTCGCGTGATTGTCCCGGTTCGGGCAATGACCACGAAATCATGACCAGAGAGGGCGTGGGCAGCCAACACTTGGCAGGCAACATCACGCAAACGCCGCCGCGCCCGATTCCGGGCCACGGCGTTGCCGACCTTCTTGCTGGCGGTCAAACCAAACCGCACCGCCGGCCCGTTGGCTGGCGGTCGCTGCTTTTGGTCGTGCCGGCGAATTTGCAAGATCAATCCAGGCGCCACCCACTTGCGGCGAGTCCCGGCAACCGCCAGGAACTCAGGTCGGCGCTTTAGCCGTCCAACCCTGGCCGTACCCGATCCGTGGGGGTCGCCTCCGGGAGTCTCGGTCATGGGCCGCCTCGTGGCTGGTCACTGCGGCGTCCTGGCGTCCATCCATCAGGTCGCCGCAGAAAAAGACGGCCTGTTACGCCGACAACCGCTTGCGGCCTTTGGCTCGGCGATTCGACAGGACACGGCGACCGCCGACAGTGGCCATCCGTGCCCGGAACCCGTGCCGCCGCTTGCGCACGATCTTGCTCGGCTGAAAGGTGCGTTTCACAACCCAACTCCGTTTTAACGTCTAGATTCGGTTGACAAGGTTCGGTTCTATAGTGACTTGGGCAAGCCGAGTCAATGAAACTTCGGTGAAACGCCCAAGAAATTTTCTCACGAGCCCTTTTTATACCAGCGTGCCGGGCCGATGATACATCAGCCGGCGCGCTTTGATGGGGCGGAATCAAAGCGCGCCGGGTGTTCAGTCAGCGTGAGCAGGCAGTGTCTCGGGTGGCAGCGCCTCGGTTTGGGTCGCGTTCAGGGCGCGGTCGGTGGGAAGCAGCAGGGCCGCCAAAAACGCGGTCAAAACCAGCCCGGATAGGGTCAGAAACAGCCCTTCGAAACCGCCGGTCCACCGATAGGACCACGCCACCAATTGGACCGCCAACGGCCCCACCCCAAAGGCCAAGATGAATTTGGCACCATAGGCCAACCCCCGGTAACGACCGGGTGTGAAGCGGGCCAGCATCAGATTTTCTACGGGAATCTGAAGATTCTGGCAGGACACGATCATCAGCGCCAGGGCCAGAACCGGCGCTCCGGCCAGGGACGCCGCAACCAGCATCATCGGCACCTGAAGCAGCAGGCAACCAGCGTAAAGATATTTGGTCTGGAGCCGGTCGGCAAGCCGTCCCCCCCAAAGCTGGGGCAGGGCCCCGATCAGGTAAACCACCGTCACCAAGCCGCCGACGCCGACGGTGCTATCTCCCACCAGTGCGGTCAGATGCTCGCCGAACCATTTTGGCATGGCTACCATCATGGAATTCCAGAGCACACCGCCCACGGCCATGGTCACCGAGAGCACCAGGAAGGCGCGGATGACGTCGCTGCGATTCTGTTTGGGCTGGGGACGCAGATCAATCTCGCGGTCATAGATCAAGCCCAGGGCAATGCAGATGGCCAGCGCGATTCCGATGGCGATACACACCATGCCGGGAACGATAAAGGCGGCGCGCCAACTGATCAGGTCGGTGAGGGTTCCCGCGATCACCGCCGCAGAGGCAACCCCCAAACTGCCGAAAAGCCCTTGGGTTCCAAGGGCGGCGCCTTGATTGACGCTATTTTTGATCAGCCAGGACATGCCGACCGGATGATAAATCGAGGCGCCCAACCCTAGGGCGGTGAGTGCCAGCGTTAGCGAAGCCGGCCCGTCAGCCAAGCCAGCGGCAACCGCGCCACCGCCGGTCAGCAGAAAGAACGCCACCATCATTCGGGAATCACTCCACCGATCCCCGAGCCACCCGGCAAGGGGGGCGCCCACTCCAATCATCAGCGAACCCAGCGTCCAAAGCCGGATCAGCTCGTCGTAGCTCATATGCCACGTTGATTCCAGGGCCAGAACCACCGTTAGAAACAGCATCGACAGGACATGCATCATGGTGTGGCCGGTCCAGGAAAACCCAATTGACAGGCGGGCGGACAGGTCAGACATGGGATGCTCCTTAACGGTTCGTTCACGGTCGCTGGACTCAGGGCCGGAGAGAGCCCTGGTTGGCAGTTTGCCGATCCAGCCGCAACCATAACCGTCGCATGTCGGTTATGTCAGGTTGGTGACGGGCCGGTTTCAGCCAGCAGCCACGCCAAGTAGTTGGCTTCGATGCGAGCGGTCGGCAATGCCACAATGCAAGGGGTGGTGTAACTGTGCAGGGCTCGGACTCGTGCCGCTAGGGCGTCGAACAGGTCGCCGCGAGTCTTGGCGATGATCACGGTTTCGCGGGCTTCTTCGATGGCATCTTGCCAGGGGTAGATTGAGGTCATGCCGTCGAAGATGTTGACGCAGGCCGCCAATCGCTCCTCCACCAGACTCCGTCCGATGTGCCGGGCTTCTTCGGGAGAGCCGACGGTGAGATAGGCGAAGATAATGCTTGTGTCGCTCATGCCGAATCCTTTCAGGTGGGGTTGGGATCATACCATCGAGCCTTGATGGGAACACATCAAGGTTGCCCCTAGACGCCTTGGCTTTGGCTTTGGGCGCGTGGGCGCGCGGAGCCACAAGCCCACGAAGGACCGGCGGTATAGAGGATCCAAGGCAAATGCCACGCCCCGGCCACAGCCATCGGGAGACGTCATGACATCGCTCTCTTCGCGGTCGAAGTCCAGCAAGACGGGACGCAGGGGACGCAAGCCTAGCCCGCTTCAATTGGCTTGGCTTCGTCGGGGATTGGCGCAACCCGGCGGCAAGCTACCGTTGTTCGACCAATCCGGCCAGCGGGTGAGCGAGGCGGTGATTCGGAGTTGCCGGGATGCCGGTTGGGTCGAACCCTGGTTCGACAACCCGATTAAACCCACCTGGAAAATTTGCCGGTTAACCGAATCCGGACGGGCGGCGGTTGCCAAGGCTGATCCCATCGAGCCTTGATGGCACCCCCGCCCTTGGCTTTTGCACATGGACACACGGGACGCTACTGGTCGCGGCCCGAAGACCGCGACGAGTCATACCGGCGAGCCCTGATACTGACACATCGCCGGTCCTCGGGCCGCGACGGTGGCCCCGCGTCCTCGTGGACGCGAAGCCAAGGGCGCGGATGCGCCCGCCCGGCGTCTGAGGGCAGCCTTGATGTGTCACCATCAAGGCTCGATGGTATCATTGTTAGGGCTCGTCGGCGTTAATCACGCTTTACGAATTCGCCTAACTGCTTGTCGGTGACCAGGATATGGCCGCGAATCCACTGTCCGACAAAGGCCAGTAGCCGCTCAAGCGCCCGCTTTTCGTCCTGGCTGGTGCGATCCGTGGCCAGATGGTGGAGATTTTGGATGAAATTATCATGCTGGCGCTTGTGGCTGTCATAACCGGGAAAGCGCCGCTCGATCATGAGCCGCTCTTCGTTGGCGAAATGCTGGTCGGCATAAGCCACCAACTTCTGAAACGCGTCATCCCACATGTCGCGGGCGTTACTGTCGCGAACCGAAGCCACCAACCCGTTGTAAAGCCCGATGAGAAATTGATGTTCACGATCAATACTCGCGACATCAACAAGATATTCAGGAGTTAACTCGATCGGCGAGAGAATGTCATTCATAGGGATCCTCACTGCTCAACAACACTTGGGCGGTATCGTTACATCTATCTGGTGCCGATCGGGCGGGCGAAGCCAATGCTTTGAAAGGGAACGATTTTTGTCGAGTGTTCAAGGTCTATTGGCTCTACCTGTCTGAACAATAAAGATTACTCTGGGAGAGTGTCAATGCCCCCTCCCGGCGCGGCTCCTCTGGCATATGCCATCGGGCCGCTTTGGTTGCCATTGGAGCTGGTTTAGAAGGGAATGTCGTCGTCGATGTCGTCCCGAGGACGAGCCGCCGGTGCCCCGCTTCGATTGCTGCTGCCGCTTCGACCGTCGCTGGCCCCCCCCCCACCGCCACTGCCCCCACCGCTCCGGCCGTAGCCATCACCAGCAGGAGCGCCATACCCGTCAGGAGCACCGCTGCCGCCGCTGTCGCCTCGACCATCCAGCAGAGTCAGCTCGCTGCGGAATTGCTTGAGAACAACTTCGGTGGTGTATTTTTCCTGACCGCTCTGGTCGTTCCACTTGCGGGTTTCCAGGGCGCCTTCCAGGTAGACTTTCGAGCCTTTCTTGACGAATCGCTCGATCACGCCAACCAAGGACTCGTTATAGACCGCGATGCGGTGCCATTCGGTCTTTTCCCGCCGCTCTCCGGAGGTTCGGTCTTTCCAGCTTTCCGAAGTCGCGAGGGTGAAAGAGGCAACCCGACCGCCATTCTGGAGGGTGCGGATTTCCGGATCCCGACCGACGTTTCCAATCAAGATCACCTTATTGACGCTGCCAGCCATGGTGCGCATGTCCCTTCCGCACGAGGAGTCTGTTTATGGCTCCCACATATCCCAAGGCCGGGTCCGGCGCCACTGGCTTCGATCGAGCCCTTGATGTTGATCGCTCTTGGCCGGACAGTCTGCGCGGGATAAGCTCGGGGGCGGTTGTTCCAGGAGTTTCGATGGAAGTCTATTTGCCGATCGCCGAGATGTCGGTAAATGCCTTGACGATTGTCGGCATGGGCGGGGTGGTCGGCTTCCTGTCCGGGATGTTTGGCGTCGGTGGCGGTTTTCTGATCACGCCGTTGCTGATGTTTGTCGGTGTTCCGGCAGCCGTCGCTGTCGGAACACAAGCAAACCAGCTCATCGCCGCCAGCGTTTCAGGAGTCTTGGGCCATTGGCGGCGCAATAATGTCGATGTCAAGATGGGGCTAGTGTTGTTGGCTGGAGGCGGATTGGGCAGTGTGTTGGGCATTGCCTTGTTTGAACAGCTTCAGCGCCTGGGGCAGATCGACCTGACCATTTCGCTTCTCTATGTTCTGCTGTTGGGAGCCGTTGGCTCGTCCATGCTGGTCGAGAGTGTGGCGGCCATGGTCCGGCGACGGATGCCGATGGTTCGGGGCCGGCTGCATCGTCACACTTGGATGCATGGCTGGCCGTTAAAGACCCGCTTTCCACGGTCCAAGCTGTATATCAGCGCCCTGCTGCCCTTTGCCATCGGAACCGTTGGCGGTGTTTTGGTGGCGGTGATGGGCATTGGCGGCGGCTTTCTGTTGGTTCCGGCCATGATCTATCTGCTGGGGATGCCAACGGCGTTGGTTGCCGGGACGTCGCTGTTCCAGATTGTTTTCACAACCGCCGTCGTGACTTTGATGCAGGCCACCGTCAATCACACCGTTGATGTGATGTTGGCGCTGCTGCTGTTGGTGGGCGGGGTGGTTGGTGCTCAGTTGGGGAGCCGGGTTGGCACTCGACTGCGTGGGGAATGGGCGCGAGCGATGTTGGCGATGTTGGCGATGGGGGTTGCGACGGCATTGGCGGTGCAGTTGGTGGAGACCCCGGTTGATCCCTACTCGGTCACGATCGGGGCCCCGCGATGAACGGCGTTCGGCTTTTGGAAAGGGGGCGTCGTTGCGGCATCCCGGCTTTTCTTATTGTGTTGATGGTGGCGTGCGGGGCTGCGACGGCGGCGGCTCAGGCTTTGGTGGCGGACTTGTCCAGCCACCTGATCGCCATTTCAACCGGCTTCGTCGGGACCGAGGTGGTGCTGTTTGGGGCCATCGATGGGCCTGGAGAGGTGGCGGTGGTGGTCACCGGCCCCAAAGGCCGGGTGACGGTGCGAAAGAAAGAGTCTGTTGGCGGGATCTGGATGAACCGCCAAAGCGTGGCCTTTGATCAGGTGCCCAGCTACTACGCTGTGGCGGTGAGCAGCCCATTGGCATCGTTGGCGTCACCTGCGGTCCTGACTCGCCATGGGATTGGGGTGACTCATTTGCCGTTGGTGCCTGCTGCGGATCAGGTCGTAGAAGCCGCATCGTTGGCATCATTTCGGGCCGCGCTGATTCATGAAAAGCAGCGGGACGGCCTGTATGGGACCGGCGACGGTCAGGTTGTTTTTTTGGGGCAGCGGTTGTTCCGAACCACCATTTCTTTTCCGGCGGCGGTAGCAACAGGTGCCTATTCGGTCGGGGTGTTTTTGATCCGGGATGGTGATGTGGTTAGTGCTCAGACCACGCCCCTGATCGTCAACAAGATCGGCCTCAGTGCCGGTATTTCCGAGGTCGCTCAACGCCAACCGGCCCTTTATGGTTTGGCTGCGGTGATTGGGGCTTTTTTGATTGGTTGGTTGGCGGGTTCGTTGTTGGGGAGGCTGTAATAAGATGACCGAAGCGGCGCAGACAGCGGCAGCGAGCCCCGTGGTTCGTATTTTCCTGGTGGTGGTGGATGACAGCGCGGAATTGTCGTTAGCTTTGGCCTACGCATGTCGGCGGGCTCGTCATTCGGGAGGGCGAGTGGCGCTGCTGGCGGTGATGGAGCCGACCGAATTTCAGAACTGGCGGGCCGTCGAAGACCTGATGCGTGAAGAGCGGCGGGTCGAAGCCGAACAAACACTCCAGCGGTACGCCAAAGAGGTTTATCGTCGCACGGGGGCTTTGCCGGTGTTGTATCTGCGCGAAGGTCAACGGAGTCAGGAACTCTTGCGCCTGATCGACGAGGATCGTTCGATTTCGATTTTGGTTTTGGCCGCCGGAACCGGGCCCGAGGGACCGGGGCCGCTGATTTCCACTCTGGTTTCGTCCGGGTTCAATCGTCTGCGGATTCCGTTGACCATCGTGCCCGGCGCCTTGACTGAAGAAGAAATCTCGGCGGTCAGTTGATTGGGTGTTGGCGGCGGCAAGCGGGAGTTAACATGCGGGTATTGACGGACGGAATGCGGTTGGCGGCTGTCGCCGCCATGCTTCTCGGTTGGCTGGTTATGGTGCTGCCTTGGGATTCGGCGCGCGCCGATCCCAAACCTCATGAACTTGGTAACGTGATTCGTATGGTGGTGATGGTTCCGTTACTGACGCCGGGAACCGCCGATATCGCGCGGATCATGCCAGTGGGCATCGATCTGCTGTTCGATTCTCAGGAGGCAAAGGACAGCATGATCAATTCGATTCCGCGCTTGCAGGACGCTTATCTTCAGGGAACTTACGGGAAGGTCTTTACCAATTGGGGCTATGACCGGATCCAGGCTCTTTTGAAGACCATCACGGATCGCATGGTGGGCGATGATCTGAAAGATCAGGTCCATCTGGCCATCCGGCTGAATATCAAGCAGCAATAGAATGATACCGGCGAGCCCTGACACTGACACATCGCCGGTATCGGGCCGCGACGGCGGCCCCGCGTCCTCGTGGACGCGAAGCCAAGGGCGCGGATGCGCCCGCCCGGCGTCTGAGGGCAGCCTTGATGAGTCACCATCAAGG